>JAYVYQ010000344.1:0-2847 GCA_043784125.1 Afipia sp. | reverse complement strand
TGCAACATGCAGCTCGACCCGACGGGTTGCACCCCGCCGACTCCGAATTGACGCCTCACGGCTTTATCTCCCACGCCGGGATTATGTTCCCGGTCGATGCGTGGAAGATGCCAGAGCCGCGTCCGAATCCGCTTAAGAAGGCTGGTTAATCGTCTCTCACTGGCTTTGCTTCACTTCGCATGATTTATGAGACCTTGGCGCGGATGATTGACGGATCGTTGCAGGCGCCTTGAATTATCTTCCGCACGACGCGCCGAAAACGCTTGAAGTCCGCGTAAAACAGGCACATCTGGTAGTCAGCGCAATTCAAATTCAAGCCTCAGGAATTCGTTCGTGTTCTCTTCACCAAGCGCGACTTTGTCCACCGCCAAACATTTGAAAACGGGCGCGTCAGCTTCCGGATTGCTTGACCAGTCGGCGTTGAGCGAATTGGCGCAGCGCCTGGTGGCGGCTGCCAAGCATGCCGGCGCCGATGCCGCCGATGCGATTGCGGTGCGCGGGGTGTCGCAGGGCGTCGAAGTTCGTGACGGTAAGGTCGAGGAATCGGAACGCTCGGAGGGCGACGATGTCGGTCTTCGGGTTTTTGTCGGAAAGCGTCAAGCGGTTGTCTCGACCAGTGACGTCAGCGGCGACAACGTTTCCAAGCTAGCAGAGCGCGCGGTGGCGATGGCGAAGGTCGCGCCCGACGATGAGTTTGTCGGGCTTGCCGATCAATCGTTGCTGGCGAAGAATTTCCCGAATCTCGATTTGCTCGATCCGGATGCGCCCTCGGTGGCGGTGCTGGAGCAGCGTGCGCGCGAAGCGGAAGCGGCGGGACTTTCCGTCCAAGGTGTTGCCAAGTCCGGTGGTGCATCGGCATCGGCTGGCATCGGCGGCATGGTGCTTGTGACAAGCACCGGTTTCCACGGCTCCTATCTGCGATCGAGTCAGGGTATTTCCATGATGGCGATTGCCGGCGAAGGCACCGGCATGGAACGTGACTACGATTTCACGTCAGCGATTCACGCAAGCGATCTGACGTCACCGGCCAGCATCGGCCGCCGCGCCGGAGAGCGGGCTGTCGCACGAACCAATTCACGTAAAGTTACGACATGCAAAGTGCCTGTGGTGTTCGATCCGCGCGTTGCCGGGTCGCTGGTCGGTCATCTGGTTGGCGCGGCGAACGGCGCCTCGATTGCGCGCAAGACGAGTTTCCTCAAGGATCGCCTCGGCGAACAGCTTTTCGACAGCAGCATTCGCATTATCGACGATCCGCTGCGGGTGCGCGGATTGCGGTCACAGTCGTTCGATGCCGAAGGCGTCGCGGTGAAGAAGCTGGCGATCATCGATGGCGGCATTCTGACGTCGTGGCTGCTGGATTCCGCGACAGCTCGGGAGTTGGGATTGACGACCACCGGTCACGCACATCGCGGCGTTTCCTCCTCGCCGTCGCCCGGCGCCTACAATCTGCATCTGGAAGCGGGAAACCAATCACCCGCCGAATTGATGTCCGGCATCAAAGAAGGTTTCTACGTTACCGATCTGATTGGCTCGGGCGTCAATGGCGTCACAGGCGATTACAGCCGCGGCGCTGCCGGGTTCTGGATCGAGAATGGAGAACTGACCTACGCGGTCAGCGAAGTGACGATCGCGGGTCATCTGCTCGATATCTTCAAATCGATGGTTCCCGCGAACGATCTTGAATTCAAATACGGCGTCAACGCGCCGACGGTGCGCATCGAAGGCCTGACGATTGCCGGACGTTGATCGCGTATCAGTCAGTGACGAAATTCTGACGCGTGATGCCGCTCTCCTTGCCGGCACCGCGCGCGCCGCAGGCGCGCTTGCCTTGCGGATGTTCAGCACCGAGTTGAAGACATGGACCAAAGGTGCGTCGTCGCCGGTCTCCGAAGCTGACATCGCTGTCAACGATTTGATCGAAACGCGCCTTCGCGGTGCGATGCCCGATTACGGATGGCTTTCCGAAGAGAGTGCCGATGAACCTGCGCGGATTGGAAAAGCTCTCACTTGGATCGTCGATCCGATCGACGGCACGCGCGCCTATTTGGCGCGGCAACGGGACTGGTCGGTCAGCATTGCGCTGGTTGGAAACGGTGCGCCCTTGCTCGCGGTGGTGTTTGCGCCGGCCAGTGAACAGTTTTTCTTTGCGATCAAGGGACGTGGCGCCAAACTTAATGACAAACCCATTGCGGTGGCGTCCGGGGCGGAGATCAATTTCCCAAAAATTGCCGGACCCAAGCCACTGGTCGAACGTCTCGGCGAGATGAAGGAGGGCGAAGGTCTTCACCCCCGTATTGGTTCGCTGGCGCTGCGGCTCGCGAGGGTCGGCGAGGGTACTCTGGATGCAGCTTTTGTAGGCGGGAACAGCCGCGATTGGGACCTTGCGGCAGCCGACTTAATCGTGCACGAAGCGGGTGGGGAAATGACCACACTGGCGGGGGAGCCTCTGGTCTACAACAGCGCCGATGTCCGCCACGGACTATTGGTTGCGGCAGGGCGCGCGCGCCATAAGCACATCGTCGAACATTTTCGCAGGCATCCTGTCTACTGATGCTCGTTCGCCGATTTGGTGCTTAGTTTGAGCCGCCGGTTGTCGATCTGGGAATTCGATTCATGTCTGAAACTGTGCAACAGCAATTGCTTCATCTTGTCATTGGCGGCGAGCTGCTCGACCTCGACCATGTGACATTCAAGGACCTCGACAAGGTCGAAGTCGTCGGCCTGTTTCCGAACTATGCGACGGCCTATGCGGCATGGAAGGCCAAGGCCCAACAGTCGGTGGACAACGCCCATATGCGGTATTTTATCGTCCATCTTCACCGGCTGCTCGATCCTGCTCTCGATACG
>JAYVYQ010000343.1:0-6241 GCA_043784125.1 Afipia sp. | reverse complement strand
GCCAGTTCGCGGAATGATTTGGCCGCGCCCTGCAACTCGCCTTCCTTGCCCATCAGGCCATCGACGCCCGCCATGATGCTGTCGATGCGCTGGGCGTTGCTCGCAAGGCTCTTGGAGAACACCTGAATGTTGGCCATGCTCTCGTGCAGCGCTTCCTGATTTTCGGTGACGAGCTTGTTGACGTTTTGAAGAACGCCGCGAACCGCCTCGCCGATGTCCTGAATGGCGTTGGGATCGGCCGTGAGCATCGGCACGCCGTCTTCGGCGACCGGCACACCGCCGGCTTCCTGCGAACCGCCCTTGAGCGACACCGATGACACGCCGGTCAGACCCGCGAACTCAAGACCGACCAGCGAGTCCTTGCGGATCGGCGCGTTCTTATCGACCGATGCGATCACGACGACGCGCTTGGGATCGTCGAGCTTGATCGAGGTCACTTCGCCGATTTTGATGCCGTTGAAATTGACGTTGCCGCCGGTGCGCAGCCCCGAGGCCGCGCCCTCGAACACGATGCGCAGCGGTGTGCGGGCGGCGGCGGCTCCCAAATTCTGGAACCAGAACACGAATCCAAAGGCCGCGGCGACCACCGCCAGCGTGAACGCCCCGATCAGGACGAAATTTGCCTTTGTTTCCATAGACTTAACTCCAACTCAAAACGCTAGATTTATCCAACGACAGCTCTTGCGCGCTTGCCATGAAAATAGGCCTGCAGCCACGGGTGCTGCGAGGTCAGCATGTCGTTCATCGTACCTACCAAGAGAACCTTGCGATCTCCTAACACTGCGATGCGATTACAGGCTGTTTTAAGGCTGTCGAGGTCATGGGTTACCATAAAAACGGTCAGCCCTAAAGTCCGCTGCAGCGTCATCACAAGCTGGTCGAAATCGCCCGCGCTGATCGGATCGAGTCCTGACGTCGGCTCGTCGAGAAAGACGATCTCAGGGTCGAGCGCCAGCGCACGGGCCAGCGCCACGCGCTTGATCATGCCGCCGGAGAGTTCCGAGGGAAAACGATCCGCGACTTCCGGCTTGAGGCCGACCATCGCGAGCTTGGCGATGGCGATTTCATCCAGCAGCCGCTCCGACACGTTCATGAATTCGCGCACCGGGAACTGGATATTTTGTCGCACGTTCAGCGATGAGAACAGCGCGCCATGCTGAAACAGCACGCCCCATCGCCGTTCCACCGCGCGGCGCTGGTCCTCGTCGCAGGAATCCATGTCGACGCCGAACACTTCGATGTTGCCGCTGATTTTCGGCATGAGGCCGATGATGGTGCGCGTCAGCACCGATTTACCCGCGCCCGACGCGCCGACGAATCCCAAAATTTCGCCGCGACGAACGTCGAGATCGAGATGGTTGAGGATCAGATTGTCACCAAAGCCCACCGTGAGGTCGCGGACCCGGATGATCGCATTGCCTGAAAAGGGTGCCATCGCGCGCCTCTAATAATTGATCGCCGCGAAGAACATCGCGAACAGGCCATCCATCACGATGACGAAGAAAATCGATTTCACCACCGATGCCGTGGTGTGCTGGCCGAGTGACTCCGCGCTGCCCTTGACCGCAGCGCCTTCGACGCAGGCGACCACCCCGATCACCAGCGCCATGAACGGTGCTTTGACCATGCCGACAACGAAATGATTGATCGAGATCGCCTCGCGCAGCCGCTGCAGGAATGCGTCCGGCTGCACGCCGCCGTAACCCCACGCGACAAGGCCGCCGCCGTAAAGTGCCGCCATTGCGCCCAGGAAGGCCAGAATGGGCAGCCCGATCAGCAGCGCGATGATGCGCGGCAGGATTAGCACCTCGGTCGGATCGAAGCCCATGGTGCGCAGCGCATCGACCTCCTCGCGCATCCGCATCGAGCCGAGTTCCGCCGTGTAAGCGCTGCCGGAGCGGCCTGCGACCATAATGGCCACCAGCAGCACGCCCATCTCGCGCAGGACAAGAACGCCGAGCATGTCGACGACGAAGACATCCGCGCCGAATTTGCGGAAGTGGAAAATACCCTGCTGGGCGATGATGCAGCCGATCAGGAATGTGATGAGCAGGATGATCGGCACCGCGCGCCAGCACACCTGTTCGAGATGATGGATCAGCGAGGTCAGGCGGAAGCTGGTCGGATGCAGCACCACGCGCCACATCGCGTTGAGGATCGAGCCCATCATGGCGATCAGGCCGAGCAGCGTCTGGCCGACGTCGTAGACGCTGCGGCCGACCGACTCCAGCATCGTGGTCAGCGTCGCGGGGTCCTTGACCGGCGCCACGCCTTCTTTGACCCGGCTCACTTCATCGACGAGGCTGGCGTAATTCGCCGACAGGCCGGCGATCTTGGGTGCAATCCCGCCGCGAGCGAGGTTACGGCGCAGCCGCTCGATCAGCCACGCCCCGAACGTATCGAGGCTACGGACCTGCGACACGTCGATGATGATGCCGCCGCTGCCCGCATTGTTCTTCTCGGTATTCTCGACGATTTTTTCCAGATCCGGCGCGTGATGGACGGTCCATTCGCCCGTCGCGCGCAGCGCCAGCGCCGAGCCCATCGTGACCTGTTCCAAAGTGGGACTGCCGTCTAACACCAGTTCTTGCAACGTCGGCTCCTGAATCGAATCTTCGCGCGAACGACGAGGCAATCTATCACGATGCCCTGATCTTTCACGAAGCACCTGACCTGTACGGGGATGGTCTTAAGAGCCATAATTGTAGCTTCCGGGCAAGTCCGCTCACACACCCGACCGCCAATTCCGCAAATGACCGCCGCGCCCCTCATCCTCGACGCACAGATCGAGCGCTGGCCGATCGAAGGCGGCTTTGCGATCAGCCGGGGCGCGAAAACAGAAGCCGTGGTGATTGTGGCGCGGTTAAGTCGCGGGAACCACACCGGACGCGGCGAATGCGTACCCTATGCCCGTTACGGCGAGACGGCGGAGGCGACGCTCAAAGCTATCCGCGCCATGCAATCCTCCCTGGTGCCGGGATTCGACCGGCAGGAGCTCAACCGCGCAATGCCGCCGGGTGCCGCGCGCAATGCGCTCGATTGCGCGCTGTGGGATCTGGAGGCCAAGGAGCGCGGCCAGCGCATCTGGGATTTGCTGGGATTACCCGCGCCAAAGCCGCTGACCACCGCTTTCACCATTTCGCTCGGCACGCCGCAGAGCATGGCGGAGGCCACCGTAAAGGCCGCGCATCGGCCCTTGCTCAAGATCAAGCTCGGCGGCGATGGCGATGTGGAGCGTATCAAGGCGGTGCGGAAGGCAGCACCCAGCTCCGAATTGATCGTCGATGCCAATGAAGCGTGGACCGACGCCAATCTCGCGCAGCATCTGGCGGCCTGCGCCGATGTCGGCGTGACCATGATCGAGCAGCCGCTGCCTGCAGGACACGATCAGGCATTGGCGCGGATCAAACGTCCCGTGATGGTGTGCGCCGACGAGAGCGTGCATGACCGCGCCTCGCTCGAAGGTTTGCGCGAACGCTACGATGCCATCAACATCAAGCTCGACAAGACGGGCGGCCTGACCGAAGCGCTGGCGATGACGAGTGAAGCACGCGCGCTCGGATTCGACATCATGGTCGGTTGCATGGTGGCGACGTCGCTCGCGATGGCACCCGCCATGATGATCGCGCAAGGCGCGCGCGTGGTCGATCTCGACGGGCCGCTGTTGCTGGCGAAGGATCGCGAGCATGGGCTACGCTATGACGGCAGCACCGTCTATCCGCCGGATTCCTCACTCTGGGGGTGATGCGCATCCAGCCGCGTGCGCCACACCAGCATCACCATGCCGCCCGCCGCAGCCATCGCCGCCATCACGAAATAAACGCCGCTGCCCCAGCGTGCGTAGATCAAACCCGACACGATAACTGTGACCGCGCTGACGATGCCGCCGAAGGCGACAAGATAGCCTTGCGCACTGGCTAGCAGATGATGCGGTACGCAACGCACGAGCAGCGCGACGATGCCAACCTGCGTGATACCGAATGACAGGCCATGCATCAATTGCACCGCTGTGAGAATTTCGATGCGTGGCTCCATAGCGGTGAGAATCCAGCGCAGCACCGCGCTCACCGCACCGATAACGACAAGCACGGTCGGCGACAGCGTGAAGCGTGGCGAGATCGCGAAGATCACGATTTCAGCGATGACGCCGACCGACCACAACAGCGCGATAGAAAACCCACCGAAGCCCGCGCTCTGCCATGTGATCGAGGCAAAGGCGTAATACGCGCCGTGGCTGCCCTGAATGAGCGTGTGCGCGCCGATGATCGCCCAGAACAGCGGCTGCCGGAGCAAGCCGCTGGCGCGCGGCTGTTCGGCTGTGGCCGGTGGCGCATCGAGCGGCACCAGACCCAAACTGACGAGGGCACTGAGCACTGCGGCAGCCACGATGATCCAGATCAGGTGATCGGAATTGAGCACATCGAGCAGCAGCCCGCAGCCGAGCGCGCCGACGATGAACGCCGCCGATCCCCACAGCCGCATCGGGCCGTAGTTCAATCCGTAATATGCAACGCCTTTCAGCGCGTAGCCGTCGGTCAGTGGCGACAGCGGCGTCCACACGCAAGCAAGCAGCGCGAACGCGATCAAGATCGGGACCGGGTGATACAGCAAACCCACAACGGCGAAGCCGAGCGCGGTCAGAAACGCCATCACGATCATGAAGCTGCGCAGAATGTTGCGCTGTTCGGCGAACGCCGTGACGAACGGCAACACAGTAAAGCGCGACAGCGACGGCATTGCCGTGATGATGCCGATCCATTGCGCGTCGATGCCGATGTTCTTCAGCCACACCGAGAAAAACGGCAGATAAGTTCCGAGCAAGCCCAACGTTGAGGCATAGAAAAGGCTTGTCCCCAGCGCAAATCGCCGCGCAACGGATTGCCGTGACTGGTCTTTTTGTGATTCGGTGGAGATCAATGCTGTTGCGATTCGCGGTCGTTGCTGCCCTGCATAACGAGCGTATCATCCGCGGCGAGGAATCTGGCTAGGAACTATTATGGCCGAACAAGCCTTCGCCCTTTCGCCGATCTCCGCCAGCGCCAGCCTGCCGACGCAGGCCGACTATGACGCGATCAGCACAGCATTCATGGAAACCGCGCGGGGGCGTTGGTTTTTGGCCGAATATGCCCGCCGCAACCGCAACGCCGATACCTCGATGGTGCTCGAAGCCGTGGCGCGGATTGAGCAGACCTTGGCGGCACAGAAGCAGCCTCCTGCGGAGAACGCCGCGCCGGATTTGATTGCAGCTGTGACTTCAATTCTGGCGGCGGCGCGTGCAGGCGTCGAAACCGCTTTGGCAAATCCCGCAGCGGACAATGCGTTGACACCGGCGCGGAAAAGCGCGCGGATCATCCGCGAGATCGCATGGGGCTTGCGCGAATCCGGCGCGGACGGGCGCATCTGCGGATTGCTCGACGCGCAGGTCGCGGCCATCGATGCTGCCTGCGACGGATTTTCGACGAACGATTTGCGGGACGGCGTGCTGGGCGCTTTCGACCGGGCCGCGAAACAAATTTCAGAACTGGGGACGCAAGCCGCGCAACCTGCTCCGCGCTCACAGCCGCAGGCTTTTGAAAAGCCGAAAATCGTGCCGGCTAAGGTTGAGACCACCGTCGTTCGGCTCGAGCAGCCGCAGCCCGCGTCCATCCAGAAACCCGCGCCCGCAACGCCTGCGCCTGCGCCTGCTCCGCAATCCCTCGATGAGACGTCGCTGTTTGCGAATATCGGCGGCAGTCTCGGTGCAAGCCTGCTGGTCAGTGGCGTTGTCGCAAAGGCGCCCTCGCCCAAAAGCGATCCGCTGGCGCCGATCAGACGCATGAGCGCGGCCGAGAAGATCGCGTTTTTTAGTTAGACGTTACGGATTCTGCTCGATCAATTGCGCGAACAAATCCGCATCGACATTGCCGCCCGACAGAACGATCACCACCGTCTTGCCTTTCGCGTCCATGCGGCCCTGCATCAGCGCGGCCAGCGGCACCGCACCGCCGGCTTCGACCACCAGCTTGAATTCACGAAACGCGAACGCCACGGCTTGGCCCACTTCGGCGTCGGTTGCGGTGACGCCGCGCGCGACCAATTTCGAGTTGACCGCGAACGTGATCTCGCCTGGGATCGTGGCCATCAGTGCGTCGCAGATGGTCTTGCCCTTGTGCGAGTGCGCCTCGCGTCGTCCCGACGCGAGCGAACGCGCATGATCGTCGAAGCCTTCGGGTTCCGCCGTCATCAGCGTGACGTTGGGAAA
>JAYVYQ010000342.1:0-2392 GCA_043784125.1 Afipia sp. | reverse complement strand
ACGGCGCGGCCGATCCCAAGGGCGGCGCGGTGGAGTCCGGCGTACGGTTCTTTGCTTCGCCGACCTGCCATCACGCGCCCGAGGTTTATTCGGCGGTGGGCGAGACCGAAGCGGCGACGTTGCTGCGGGAATTTTTCAGGGCGCGGCGGTGAGCCGTCCTCATCCTGAGGAGCCGCGCATCTTTGCGCGGCGTCTCGAAGGATGGTGCCAACCTCGTCCTTCGAGACGCCTCGCCTACCCCGCCGTAAAAAACCCCTTCAACGCCTTCGCCGTCGCATCCGGATCTTCCTCGCACAGGAAGTGCCCTGAATTCACCGGCGCGCCCGTGACATTGGTCGCCCAGTTCTTCCAGGTATCGAGCGGCGTGGCGGCGGCGCTGGCAATGCCGGCATCACCCCACAGCGCCAGCATCGGGATCGTGATCTTCTTGCCGGCATCGAGATCGGCCTTGTCGATCTCAAAATCGGCGTAGGCGCCGGCGCGATAATCCTCGCACATCGCATGCACCCTGGAGGGATCGCGGAATGCCGCGAGGTAATGGTCCAGCGCGCGCGGGTCGATCGCATCGAGAGTCCTGGATTTGGTCTGGCTCGCCATCTTGAAGCGCAAGAAGAAGTCCGGATTGCCGCCGATCAGGGTTTCCGGCAACGGAAAAGACTGCGCCAGAAACGTCCAGTGATAGATCTTCAGCGCGTAAAGCCGGTTCATCCGCTCCCAGTAATTATAGGTCGGCAGGATATCGAGCACCGCCAGCTTCGACAGCCGGCCGGGATGATCGAGCGCCAGCCGATAAGCGACGCGGCCGCCGCGATCATGTCCGGCGATTGCGAAATGCACGTGGCCGAGTTGCTCCATCGCCTCGATCATGGTCTGCGCCATCGCGCGTTTGGTGAAGGGCGTGTGGTTGGCGTCGCTCGTCGGCACTTCCGACCAGCCGTAGCCCGGCAGGTCCGCAATCACGAGCGTGAATTTTTCCGCGAGTTTCGGCGTCACGCGATGCCACATCACATGCGTCTGCGAGAAGCCGTGCAACAACAGCAACGGCGGGCCCTTGCCGCCGACGCGCGCGAAAATACGTCCGCTCTTGGTGTTGATCCACTCGGACGCAAAGCCGGGAAACAGATCAGCGAGATCAGGCATGACTAGACCTTCGATTCCTTCTCCCGCGCAATTGCCTGCCAGCCGATATCGCGGCGGCAGAACCCTTCCGGCCACTTGATGCGGTCGATGGCATCATAAGCACGACGCTGGGCTTCGCTCACGGTCTTGCCGCTTGCCGTGATATTCAAGACCCGCCCGCCATTGGCGAGAATGTCAGTCCCGTTTGCCTTGGTGCCGGCATGAAAAATTTCGACGCCGTCAACCTTCGCCGCGTCCCCCAGTCCCTTGATGAGCGAACCTTTCGCGTAGTCACCGGGGTATCCCTTCGCCGCCATGATCACTGTCAGTGCAGGCTCCGGAAACCAGCGCAGATCGAAATTCTTCAATTGCCCGTCCACGGACGCCAGCAACGCCGGTATCAGATCGGACATCAGCCGCAGCATCAGCACTTGGGTTTCAGGATCGCCGAAGCGGGCGTTGTATTCGATCAGCTTTGGGCCTTGATCCGTAATCATAAGCCCCGCGAACAGCACGCCCTTGAACGGCATGCCTTTCGCCGCCATCGCACGCAGCGTCGGATTGATGATCTCTTTCATCGTGCGCGCGATCATGTCGTCAGTCATCACGGCTGCCGGCGAATACGCACCCATGCCGCCGGTGTTCGGCCCCTTGTCGCCATCGAAGGCGCGCTTGTGATCCTGCGCCGTCGCCAGCGGTAGTCCGTGCTCGCCATCGCACAGCACGAAGAACGATGCTTCTTCGCCTTCGAGAAATTCCTCGACAACCGCTTCCGTTCCTGCCGCGCCGATACCGCCGCCCAGCATCATGTCGATTGCGGCTTCCGCTTCATCAAGCGTCATTGCGACGACGACGCCCTTGCCTGCCGCAAGCCCATCGGCCTTGACGACGATGGGCGCGCCCTGCTTGCGGATATACGCCTTTGCCGAGTCCGCATTGCGAAACCGCTCATAGGCCGCGGTCGGAATATTGTTCGTCTTGCACAGATCCTTGGTGAAGCCCTTGGAGCTTTCGAGTTGCGACGCGGCCTTGCTCGGCCCGAACGCCTTGATTCCTTCAGACGCAAGATCGTCGACAATTCCGGCCGCCAACGGCACTTCTGGTCCGACAACGACAAGGTCGACCTTGTTCTGCTTGCAGAACGCAATGACAGCGGCGTGGTCCGCAACATCGAGCGCGATGCATTCGGCTTGCTGCGCGATGCCGGCATTGCCCGGCGCGCACCACAGCTTCGTGAGAAGCGGTGAGGACGCCATTTTCCACGCCAGCGCGT
>JAYVYQ010000341.1:0-2825 GCA_043784125.1 Afipia sp. | reverse complement strand
GCATCAGCATCGCGCTGGTCAGCCGGGGATCGTCGAGTTCCTTGAGCCTCGTTTCGATGTCGTGGACGGCGCCGCGCAGCGAGCCGGTCAGGCCCAGTTTTTCGTTGAGGCCGAGCTTGACCTCGGCCTGCGCCAGGCCGGTGAAATTCTTTACATAACTGGCAAAGCCGCGTTGCATGGCATCGATTTTTTCAATCAGGCTGTTGAAGCCGCTGGATCGCGCCGAGGATTTCAGTTTCTCGAGGTCGCGCTCGATGGTCGCAGACAATTCGGAATGCTTCTTCAGATAGGACTCCTCGCGGCGCAGCTGAAAATCCTTCTCGGCCCGGCGCACTTCCAGCATCCTGATCGAAAGCTGCTTGTTCAGATCGGAGACGGCGCGGCCTTCGCCCGCGACGATCCGCGACGCGTCCTGCGACCAGCTCCCGGCCTGATAGATCGCACCGAACGCCAGCAGCCCAATCAGGCCGACGATTCCGATCGCCATGATCTTGTGGGTGAGCCGAATGGAAAAGCCGTTCATGTGCGTGCTTCCTGATAAGCCAAAAAAACATTTTCTGCGGGCGAGGCCGCAGAGCGATGCTGACGACGCCAGAGTTTCATACCAAGGTTAATAGGCCCGTTAGGAAGGCCCGAAACTGATTCCGTAGAATTACGCGTTTTTGTCACAATCGCCTGGCGCCGGCATCAAGCTTTGCATCGGACAAGGTTTGCCGGGCGCCCGAAATGCGAATGCCGGCACACACTGCACCGGCATTCGAGTAGCTCATTGTGGAGTCCGCAGAACCTGCCGCGACGACGGCGGCGCGGCTCCCGGAATTACGAGGATTAGGCGGCCCTGACCGTATCGAGGAATTTGGCGACCTCGATCTTGAGCCGGTTAGAGTCGCCCGACAGCAATTGCGCCGCCGACAGCACCTGCGAGGAGGCCGAGCCGGTCTCGGTGGCGCCGCGCTGCACGTCGGCAATGTTGGCGGACACCTGCTGGGTGCCTTGGGCGGCCTGCTGCACGTTGCGGGAAATCTCCTGCGTCGCAGCACCCTGCTCTTCCACCGCCGCAGCGATGGTCGAGGAGATCTCGGACAGTTTTTCAATCGTGCCGCTGATTTCCCTGATCGCGCTGACCGACTCGTTCGTCGCCCCCTGAATGCTGGCGATTTGCTGGCCGATCTCGCCAGTCGCTTTCGCGGTCTGCTCGGCCAGCGCCTTCACTTCCGACGCCACGACCGCAAACCCGCGGCCGGCCTCACCGGCACGCGCCGCCTCGATGGTGGCGTTGAGCGCCAGCAGATTGGTTTGGCCGGCAATGGTGTTGATGAGCTCGACTACGTCGCCGATGCGGCTCGCCGCCTTCGACAGTTCGCCGACGCGATCGTTGGTGGCCTTGGCCTGTCCGACGGCTTCGCTCGCCATCCGCGCCGATTCCTGCACCTGGCGGCTGATCTCGTTGACAGAGGAAGAAAGCTCCTCGGTCGCGGACGCCACCGACTGCACATTGGTGGAAGCTTCCTCGGAAGCTGCCGCCACCATGATGGTCAACTCCTGGGAACGCTCGGCGGTCGCCGTCAATGTCGAAGCCGACGCTTCCAGTTCGGTCGATGCCGACGAGACGGTTTCGATGATCTCACCGACCGCGCCCTCGAATTGATCGGCGAGCTTGACCATGTCGGCCTTGCGCTGTTGCGCTGCGACCTGATCCTGCTTGATCTTGGCTTCGGCTTCGTCGCGGGCCTTCTTCTCGGACACGACCTTGAACTTCTCGACGGCACCGGCGACATCGCCGACCTCGTCCTTGCGGCCGAGGCCGGGCAGCACGACTGCGAAATTGCCGCCGGCCAGCTCTTCCATCGACGTGCTCAGTGCGCGCATGGGGCGGGCAATCGTGAAGATCGAGAAGATGCAGGTCCCGACCAGCAGAAGTGCGACGGCAATACCTGCCATCAGCGAGGTCCGCTCAACAGAAGCCGCCTCGGCCATGGCTGCCGTGCGTCCCTCTTCGCTGCGGCCCTTCGCATAATCCGTGATCTTGTTCGCGAGCGCTTCGATTTCCGCGTTGATGGGCGCAGTGACGTCCTTGCGGATACGAGCGACTTCCTGGTCCAGCTTGGCCAGTTGCGCAGACGCTTCGGCGCTATGATCGGCGTTCTTCGCCTCGATGGCGATCTCCTGCTTGCGCACGGTCTCAATCTGCTCCTTGCCGCTGCGAAGGTTTTCGATGAGAACCTTCAGCCTGGCAATACGCTCGCCGTTCTCGGCCGTCTTCGACAGCTTGCCCATCTCGCCTTCAAATTTGAGCGCGGCAGCCGTCCGGTCCGCGAAATACTCGGCGCCCTTCTGAAGTTCGGCCGGCGTTTTCGCCAGCAGAATGTCGCGAATACCCATCTGCATGCCGCGTACGGAGGCTTTTGCTTCCGCGGAGTTCTGGGCGAGGCTTTGCTGCCGGGCCGCGTTGTCGTCAGCTTTGCGGACCTCGGCGCCGCCGCTCATTTGCAGGTAAATCATCGATGCGACGAGCAGGATCGTCAGCACCGAGGTGATCGCCAGTTTGGTTCCGATTCTCAAATCCTGGATAACCCGCATCATCGCAATGTCCTTCGAACACATCTGGTGGCCGGCAACAGACGTCTTGCAACGATTGCCGTGTGCGAGCGCCAACCGCTCGGGATGCCATCATTAGTGATTGCCGGGTCTGTTATTAATCTTAACGCCGGTGCGTAAGACTACGGACGGAATTACGAAAAACCCGCGTGAATTCACGGCGTTCGCCCGGCATAGTTGCGAATTGCACGCACTGATACCGATGACGCGCATTAATACCTTTGACG
>JAYVYQ010000340.1:0-3067 GCA_043784125.1 Afipia sp. | reverse complement strand
GCAAATCGCGCGCAGGCTTTGCCGCCGAAATCGCAGGCGAGCTGAATTTGCCGCGTCAGCGGATACATCGCCGGATGCAGCCGCGCATTCAGCAACACGCCGGGTTCGATTTTCTTTTCGGCAGCGTAAGTTTCCGCCTTGCCGAGAATGGCGAGCAAGGCCGTGAGCTGATGAGCGAATACAGGCGCTGAACCTTCATAAAACGACATGGGAATCCCTTGTGATGCAGGCGATGGAAACTGGACCGCTGACGTAGGGAGCAGGGCACCGGAGCGCAACCGCACGCCGCCCGCGAAGATGTGTTGACAATCAGCGCGGCCCGCCGCGCATCCGCGCCAGCAAGTCCTCGGTCGGCCATGAATCGGCGGGCAGGCCGTATTTCACCTGCATGGTTTTGACCGCGATACGGCTTTGCTGTCCGAGCACGCCATCGATCTTGCCGACATTGAATCCCTGCCGAGTCAGCAGTTGCTGCAATTCCTTGATCTGCTCGAACGGAAGCTGGACGACGGGCGTTGTGGGCTTGTTCATCGGCTTCGCACCGGCGATGCGGGTCGCAAGATAGGCGGCTGTGGTGGCGTAGATCAGCGAGTTATTCCATTCGGTGTAAGCGCCGAAATTCGGATAAGCGAGGAACGCCGGTCCGGTGCGGCCCATCGGCAGCAGCACAGATGCCGGCATCTCGTCCTTCGGCAGCGGTCGTCCGTCGGCCAGCGTCACGCCCATCTGCGCCCATTGCGAACGCGGCAGCTTGACGGTGAGATCGGCTTTCTCCCACGGCAGGTTCGGTGGCACGCGGATTTCCTGCAGCCATGGTTCGCCGCGTTTCCATTTCAGACCCGTTGCGATGTAGTTCGCTGTGGAGCCGATCACATCCGGCGCGCTGTGCAACAGATCGCGGTGGCCGTCGCCGTCATAGTCCACCGCGTAATTGAAATAATGTCCCGGCAGGAATTGCGTCTGCCCCAATTCGCCGGCCCAAGAGCCGATCATCTGGTCGGGTGCAAGGTCGCCGCGATCGACAATCTTCAAGGCCGCAATCGTCTCGTCGTGAAACATCTGCGAGCGGCGGCAGTCATAGGCGAGTGTCACCAATGAGCGCAGCGTCGAGAGCTTGCCCTGCACGGCGCCGAAGTCGCTCTCCAGCGCCCAGAACGCGGTAATCACCGCTGGCGGAACGCCGTATTCCTTCTCGGCGCGTGCGAACGCCTGCGCGTATTGGGCGATGAGCTGTTGTCCCTTCACGCGGCGGCCTTCGGAGGCCATGCGCCCGGCAAACTCGCTGAAGATCTGACCGAACACCCGCTGGCCACGGTCGCGATTGACGATGGAGGGATCGTAAACCAGAAACGGCGATGCGCTGGCGATGGCTCGTTGCGACACGCCCTCGGCCGCGGCGTCCTGTTTCAACTGCGCGAGAAATTTATCGAAGCTCGTCCCCGCGCGGCAGGCCTGTTGTTGCGCGAGGGCGGGGAAGGACAAGAGTGACGCCGCAACACCGATGAGCAAGATGCCGGATAAAGCAGGAAACCGCCGCATGAGAATTTCTCCGGAATGTCATGGCCGTGCTTACCCCGGCCATCCATCTTAAAAACTGCTGTTCGATTTGTGCGGCGATGGATTGCCGGGTCAAGCCCGGCAATGGCGAATCGGATGTTGTTTACAATTCCCGCGCACTGCTGAACGAGAACGACGATACGCGGCGCGTATTCTCGTCGAGGATCAAGGTGCGGGTCAACGGCGGCTCGGCGCGCTGGCTGCAATTCTCCCGCTCGCACAACCGGCA
Source organism: Afipia sp. (assembly GCA_043784125.1). Classification (GTDB taxonomy): domain Bacteria; phylum Pseudomonadota; class Alphaproteobacteria; order Rhizobiales; family Xanthobacteraceae; genus Afipia. The sequence continues at coordinate 1,281 of JAYVYQ010000340.1, read as the reverse complement.
ATTGACACCAATCGGCGTGCCTTGAATTTTCTCAAGATCGAGCCCGCTGGCATAGACCAGTTTTGAGGCGTGGCGGATTTCACAGCCGAGCCCGATGGCGAAGCGCGGTTGCGGCTGCGGGTATGGCGCGGCAGGACGCCGCACCATCTGCGCGATGGAGAAATACCGGCTGCCGTCCGGCAGTTCGACCACCTGCTGCAGCATCCGGTCGGGCGTGTCGAAGGTCGAATGCACGTTCCACAATGGACAGGTGCCGCCGAATTTCGAGAACGGAAATGTGCCGGACGAGAAACGTTTCGAGACGTTGCCGGCATTATCGACGCGCAGCATGAAGAACGGCACGCCGCGCGCGTTGGGGCGTTGCAGCGTCGTGAGGCGATGGCAGACTTGCTCGAAGCCGACATTGAAGCGCTGGCCCACCACCTGCAGATCGTAGCCGAGTGTTTCGGCTGCTGAGTGAAATGCCTGATAGGGCATCATGACGGCAGCGGCGAAATAATTCGCCAGTGTAATGCGGTAGAGTTTGCGCGGCGTGTCGTCGAGCGGGCCGGCACGGGCGACAATGCCGTCGATGGCAGCGCTTCCCTCGGACAGGCCAATCTGGATGGCAAGCTGAAACGCGCGGCCCGGTCCATCGACCAGTTCGGAGATCAGCAATTGCCGCCGATGGCGATCCCAGCGCCGTAGCGTTTCGCGCATCACATCCACCGGCATGATGCGCACCACGGTCGAATGCTTTTCGCGCAGCCGCGTGGAGAGCGCGGCGAAAACATCCTGCGACGTGACATCAATCTCGTCGCGAAGTGTTTCGGCGGCGGTTTCCAGCTCGGGAAAATAGTTGCGGTTGGCCTCGATCAGATCGCGGACGCGCTCGATCGGGTTGCCCTCATAGCGCGCGCCGCCGTCCTCGTCGCGGCCGGCGAACTGCGCCGCCACCATGGTCTCGCTGCGCCGCGCTTCGGTGTAGGCGGCGTAGAGACGTTGTAATGAATGAGTCACACCGGGGCAGAGTTCGGCGAGGTCGCGCAATTCCTGCTTGGGCAGATCGATCTGCCGGAACAGCGGATCGGAGAAAATCTCGTTCAGCTCGGCGAAGAAACGATCCTCGTCGGCGGTGGCCAGGTCGCGCAGATCGAGGTCGTAGGTCTCGGCGAGGCGCAGCAGGATTTGCGCCGTCACAGGGCGCTGGTTGCGTTCTATGAGGTTGATATAGCTCGGCGAAATCCCGAGCCCTTCGGCGATCTGGGTCTGCGACAGGCCGAGCTGCTGGCGGATGCGCCG
>JAYVYQ010000339.1:0-3351 GCA_043784125.1 Afipia sp. | reverse complement strand
AACTTCTCAACCACCACACTAGGCGCTTCCATTTGTCGCAACCTTCAATAGGCGCGGTGCATTCAAAAGGTGCACCGCGTTTTGCGTTGCAGCATCGTTTATCCGAAACCCCTGCGAACGGCGAATGGTCTTGACCCGTGCCACCTGCGATGGTCCGGTCTGGCCGGAATTCATAAGCATCGGCATCGAAGCCAGACTGCGCCAGCTATCGGAGGAATCATGAAAAAAATAATTCTCGCTGCAGCGTCTATCGCAGCTTTCGCGCTCGTCGGGCCTGCATCCGCGCAGACGCCGATCGTCATCAAGTTCAGCCACGTTGTTGCGCCGAACACTCCCAAGGGACAGGGCGCTGAAAAATTCAAGGAACTTGCCGAGAAATACACCAACGGCAAGGTGAAGGTCGAAGTCTATCCGAACTCGCAGCTCTACAAGGACAAGGAAGAGGTCGAAGCGCTTCAGCTCGGCGCTGTGCAGATGCTCGCACCGTCGCTTGCCAAGTTCGGCCCGCTCGGCGTCAAGGAATTTGAAGTTTTCGATCTTCCCTACATCCTGCCGGACAAAGCCGCGCTCGCGCGCATCACCAAGGGCCCAATCGGCAAGGGTCTGCTGGCCAAGCTTGAGCCGAAGGGCATCAAGGGTCTCGCTTACTGGGACAACGGCTTCAAGATCATGACGTCGAACAAGCCGATGATCCATGTCGCCGATTTTCAGGGCATGAAGATGCGCATTCAGTCCTCGAAGGTGCTTGAGGCGGAAATGCGCGCGCTCGGCGCGATCCCGCAGGTTCTCGCATTCTCCGAAGTCTATCAGGCGATGCAGACCGGCGTTGTCGACGGCAACGAGAACACGCCGTCGAATTGCTACACCCAGAAGATGCATGAAGTGCAGAAGCACGCCACCGTCTCGAACCATGGCTACATCGGTTACGCGGTGATCGTGAACAAGAAATTCTGGGACGATCTTCCGGCCGACGTGAAGCCGCAGGTCGAAAAGGCGATGGCTGAGGCGACCGATTTTGCCAACAGCATCTCCCAGACCGAAAACGACGACGCGCTGACGGCCATGAAGAAGGCCGGAACGACGACCTTCCATGACCAGACGCCTGCGGAAAAGGCCGAATGGATGAAGGCCATGCAGCCAGTCGTGGACGACATGGCCTCGCGCGTCGGCAAGGATCTGATCGAAGCTTTCCAGAAGGAAGCCAACGTCAAGACCAACTAAGACAGACGCAAGTTGAAGTGGTCCGGGATTCGACCCGGGCCACTTTCGTATGTTACGTTATAAAAAATAAGCCGCGCAAAGACGCGGTTAGCGGGCAGGGGACGAGCCTTGAAGCTGTTTATGCGCATCCTCGATCGACTCGAGGAGATTCTGATCGCGACGCTGATCGCGGCTGCGACCATTGTGATTTTCATCGCGGTGGCGCATCGCTACACGACCGACTTCGTTGTTGCGCATCGCAGCTGGCCGGGCGCGCTCGCGGCCTATAAATTTCTCGCCTCCATTCATCTCTCCTGGGCGCAGGAACTTTGCATCTACATGTTCGTGTGGATGGCGAAGTTCGGCGCGGCCTATGGCGTTCGCACAGGCATTCACGTCGGCGTTGACGTGCTCGTGTTGGCTTTGAAGCCGAATATTCGCAAAGTCACGATCCTGTTCGGGCTGCTGTGCGGGGCGCTGTTTACCGGCGTGATCGGCACCATGGGCGCGAAATTCGTGATCGGTCTGTCGCAAACCAGTCAGACATCGCCGGACCTCGAAGTCCCGAGCTGGATTGTCTATCTCTGCATTCCGCTCGGCTCTTATCTGATGTGCTTCCGTTTCCTTCAGGTTGCGTGGTCGTATTGGCGCACCGGCGATCTGCCGCATCACGATCACACGCATGTTGAAGGCATCGATGTCGACACCGCGATTGGCCCAACTCCGGAGGGCGCGCGATGACAACATTATTCATCTTCGCGCTTCTCATTGCGCTGATGCTGACCGGCATGCCGATTTCGATCGCGCTCGGCCTGACCGTTCTGACCTTCCTTTTCCTTCTCACCAGCGTGCCGATTGAAGCGGTCGCACTGAAGCTGTTCACCGGCATTGAGAATTTCGAGATCATGGCGATCCCGTTTTTCATTCTCGCCGGAAACTTTCTGACCCATGGCGGCGTCGCCAAACGCATGATCAATTTTGCGACCTCGATGGTCGGGCATTGGTATGGCGGCCTCGGCCTTGCCGGCGTCATGGCCTGCGCGCTGTTCGCCGCAATTTCCGGCTCGTCTCCGGCGACCGTGATCGCGATTGGCTCGATCCTGATGCCGGCGATGGTCGCGCAGGGATTCCCCAAGCGTTTCGGCGCGGGCGTCATCACCACATCGGGCGCACTCGGAATTCTCATTCCGCCGTCCATCGTGATGGTGATCTACGCGGTTGCGACCGGCGGCAGCGTGGCTCTCGGTCCCACGGGCGAACGTGTCACGTCCGCCTCTGTCGGACAGTTGTTCATGGCCGGCGTCATTCCCGGATTGATGCTGGCGACGTTGCTGGGTCTGACGACCGTCTATCGTGCATGGAAATTCGACTATCCGCGGCTGCCGCGCGCGTCCTGGGGGCAGCGGATCAAGGCATTCCGCGAATGCATCTGGGGCCTTCTTCTGATCGTGATCGTGCTCGGCGGCATCTATGCGGGCCTGTTCACGCCGACCGAAGCGGCCGCGATGAGTGCGGTCTATGCTTTCGTGATCGCGGTGTTCGTCTACAAGGATCTGACACTCAAGGACGTGCCGCGTGTGCTGCTCGGCTCAGCCAGCATGAGTGCGATGATCCTCTACATCATCACCAACGCGGTGCTGTTCTCGTTCCTGATGACGAGCGAACAGATTCCGCAGCAACTGACCGCATGGATGGTGGACAAGGGCGTCAACTGGGTCACATTCCTGATCTTCGTCAACGTCCTGCTGCTGGTCGCCGGCAACGTGATGGAAGCAAGCTCCATCGTGCTGATTACCGCGCCGATATTATTTCCGATTGCGGTCAAGCTCGGCATTCATCCGGTGCATCTGGGCATCCTGATGGTGGTGAACATGGAAGTCGGCATGTGCCACCCGCCTGTCGGTCTCAACCTCTACGTTGCGTCCGGCATCGCCAAGATGGGCATCACGGAACTCACGATAGCGGTGTGGCCGTGGCTCTTGACCATGCTGGGCTTCCTCGTGGCGGTGACATTCATTCCGGAACTGTCGCTGTGGCTGCCGCGCCAGCTCGGCATGCTGTATGGGGGATGAACGGCGCTGCATTACATTTTTGTAAGACAGCCCCGTCTTTCCGAACGTTAAGTTGAATCTGCATTGGCGGGTGCCATGT
>JAYVYQ010000338.1:0-14220 GCA_043784125.1 Afipia sp. | reverse complement strand
GTGCTTCAAGAGCCATCTCATTGACGCCCGGGTAGCTTCCTCTAACAGTAATTTCATGCGAAGTTTGGTGCTGAGCAAGCACCGGCGCGGCGTACCAATTTCCCGCAACCATGCGTTCATTGATTTTGATGAAGCCCTTGGCCACTTTGCTTTTTGCTGTCTTTTCCGACATTTCAATAAAAAATTCAGGCTTGATGTCTTGGTGATTGGAAGCCCACGCACCGTCAGCCGCGGAAGTCTCTACAATGGTTTGGCGGCAAAGTGCTTTCCAAAAAATAAGACGTAGATGCTCGTCCTCGATAGCCGGATAGGCCAGCACGGCTAGAAATTTCGCACCCACCTCATATGCGGGTGCAGATAAATCGAGGGTAATTATTTCTCGCGGCATATCAGCGGCCAATGGCTGTGATGTTGCTTTCCGTCGCAACTCCAAACCGCGGAGCGTGCGCCCGAATTGCATCGGCAAGGTATGAAGCTGTCAAATGCCCGTAGTGACGTTCGACCATGCGAGTGTCGGAGTGGCCTAGATTTTTTGCAACTACAAGCAGCGGAACGCCGTTCATTACGGCGTGACTTGCCCACGTATGCCGAAGGCCGTGAAAATTGATAGGCGGTTCAATCCGCGCGCGATTGTTCGCGAGCGCCATTGGCTCTGCCTGATGAGACGGCCGCCATGCTTCACCATTAGCTTTCAAAAATAAAAATGCGTTTCCAGACCGACCCGCCGTAACTGTTCTGCAAAAATCAACTCCATCCGACGTGAGAATTATGTGACGCGGATGACCAGACTTAGATTGTCGGACTGCTACCGTCCCGCTGTCGTTGTTAAAATCAGAAACAAGAAGCGCACATAGCTCGCCATACCGCGCGCCGGTCTCTAGTGCTCCGCGAACTAGCTTTTTAAAGTCAGGATCGCTCGCGTTGATCAGCCGTCGTGCCTCATCCAAAGTTAGGTATCGCACACGCGCTGCGTCTACGCTCTCGAATGGCTCGACACGCCGCCAGGCGCTATCTGATGGCGTTTTACCGTCCCGCCACGCGCGATTAAGAGCTCCCTTTAAAATCGTCAATATTCGATTTGCGCTAGATTTGCGCCGTCGCGCTTGCTCCGGGTCGTTATCGCCGGCTTTGAACTGTTGCTTTTCACCGGCCTTCGTTCGAATTCTTGCTGCAGTTTTCGCAATTTTTGTATGCCACGAACGAAGCCGATCAGTTGTTAGTGCATCAACCTCGATTGTGCCGAGTTGCGGGTGAATGAAAGCATCAGCAGCGTATCGCGCGAAAGGTGCTGACTTTCGGTTCGCAGCAAGGAGTTCGATGTAGGACTCGAGTGCGTTGGAAACGGTCAACGGACCGGTCTTGCCAACGGCGGCATGGGCCCGGGCGACCATTCGTGAGCGAGCTAACGTTTGGGCCTGATGATAGCTCAGAATGGCAACGCCATCGGCGTCAGAATAGTCGTCGGCAGTTGCAAGCGTTTCGACCTCGTAACTTTGCGCGCCGACGTAATGACGAGCTACCCACTTTCCCGGGCCGCTAACCGGCTTTCGGTAGCCGAGATGTAAGCCTGGCTCGATCGTGCGGAAGTACGGTTTACCGCGCGCTTTAAGAAGGCTGCGCTTCGTGCGGTTATCGAGGTTTGTATCTCTAACTGTGCGCGCCATGTCCAATATGTCCAATATGTTTTCGTATCTTTTGCCACCGTGAGGCGGACGCAACCCGCACCAAATCGCGGGTTGTGTCCAATGAATGTCCAATATATGTGGGTGTGCGTCAATGGATACTCATGCACTCGCATGATTATTATTGCTGTGGTTATTGCCTAACTTGAAACGGCTGTAGACACCGGTAGGCAGGAAATCATCTCTTTCACGGTGGAGAGAGCGGTTCGATTCCGCTAGGGAGCGCCAAACATTTCAAACGACGTTGATATCGATGAGATTTTCGTTCGACTTGCCCCGCTCGTCGGTTGTGGAATCGTACCGGGGCACGCTGCCGACTCAACACCCCTAAGTATCGACCGCACCGTTGGCTCGGTGGCATAGGCTTTGCTTTTCCAATATAGACCATCTGTAACCGGAAGCCGCCGTGACCGAGACCATCGCTGCCATTGTCGGCCAGCATCGTTCGAAGACGATGTCACCTGCGGAAACTGTCGCGCGCAGTTTTAAGCGTATCCGCGATCACGGCGATCCCGCCATCTTCATCAGTCTGCGCGACGAGGGCGAAACTCTTGCCGAAGCCGAGGCGCTTTCCAAGAAGGACGCAACACTGCTTCCGCTGTTCGGCGTGCCGTTCGCCGTCAAGGACAATATCGACGTTGCGGGCCTTGCGACGACGGCTGCATGTCCCGCCTTTTCATACATGCCGGCACATGATGCCAACACGGTTGCGCGGCTACGCGCGGCGGGCGCCATCGTCATCGGCAAGACCAATCTCGATCAATTCGCGACGGGTCTGGTCGGTGTGCGTTCGCCTTACGGAATTCCGAAAAACCCGGTGCGCGACGATCTTGTTCCCGGCGGGTCGAGTTCCGGATCGGCGGTCGCAGTGTCGGCGGGGCTGGTGCCGTTTTCGCTTGGCACGGATACTGCCGGTTCGGGCCGCGTGCCTGCGATGCTCAATAACATCGTCGGCCTCAAGCCAAGTCTCGGTCTGATGTCGACATTCGGCGTCGTACCCGCATGCCGCACGCTCGATTGCGTGTCGATATTTTCGCTCACCGTCGATGACGCCATGACCGCGCTGAACGCCATGACGGGTTACGATCCCGCCGATCCGTATTCGCGCGATCGCACCGTCGCGGCGATGACGGGCTTTCCGTTGGGCCTGAAGTTAGGTGTACCACGCAAGGGGCAGTTGAAGTTCTTCGGCGACGAACAATCCGAGCGAGATTACAATGCTGCGGTTGCGCGGCTCGTTGCAGTTGGCGCGACGACAGTCGAAGTCGATATCGAACCGCTATATGAAACCGCGCGGCTTCTTTACGAAGGGCCATGGGTGGCGGAGCGCTATCTCGTGATCCGCGATCTGCTGGCGTCGAATCCAGACGCTGTTCATTCCGTGACGCGCGAAATCACGATGGCGGGCGCGAAAGTTACTGCTGCGGATACATTTGCTGCGCTCTATCGCCTTGAGGCGCTGCGCCAAGTCGCGCGGAAGACTTTCGCGCAAATCGATACGCTTGTGCTGCCGACGGTGCCGACCGCTTACACGGTTGCGGAGGTTCTTGCTAACCCGATCGAACTCAATAGCCGTCTCGGCACTTACACCAACTTCGTCAATCTGCTCGATCTGTGCGGCCTGGCCGTTCCGGCGTCGATGCGCGCTGACGGAATTCCGTTCGGGATAACACTGCTAGCGCCCGCGAATAACGATGCGATGCTCGCTAGCGTTGGTCGCACCTTCCACGCCGATACCAAATTGAAAGTCGGCGCGAAAGGGTTCACTCAACCGCCGCTCGCGGCGATTTCGAAAACGCTTGCGAAGAATGAAGTCGCCGTTGTCGCGGTGGGTGCACATATGTCAGGCATGGCGCTCAACCATGAGCTAACTTCGCTTGGCGGACGCTTGATCGAGGCGACAACAACCGCGCCCGACTACAAGCTCTACGCGCTGAAGGGGACAACGCCACCGAAGCCCGGCATGCTGCGTGTTGCGGAAAAGACAGGCGCCGGCATCAAGATCGAAGTCTGGGCGCTGCCGCTGAAGAATTTCGGTGCCTTCGTCGCAGGCGTTCCGTCTCCGTTGTCGATCGGCACCGTGAAGCTGGCGGACGGTTCGATCACGAAGGGATTTCTGGTCGAGGCCGAAGCCGTGCGTGATGCGCGCGACATCACATCGTTCGGCGGTTGGCGTGCATTCATGGCCGCCGCAACAGCGCCCGCCTGATCTTCAAAGTGACACTGCGTACAATTCGTATTCGCCGCGCACGGTGTGGATGTGGTCGCGCATCGCGGCTGCGGCTTCCACTCGATCGCCGCGCATGATCGCAACAACAACGCGATCGTGTTCGGCATGCGATTTGGAAAGCCGTCCGAGATTTCTGAATTGCGCGCGGCGGAACGGCTGGACGCGAACGCGCGTCGCGAGCGTCATTTCGGCAATGTAAGTGTTTTGTGAACCCGCATAGATTGCGTTGTGGAATGCTTCGTTGACCTCATGAAAGCGTTGCGGATTGCCGGCCTGAATCATAGCGCGAAGCTGCTCATGCAATGCTTCAAGGCCGTGACGGTCGGCGGCCGTCATGCGTTCGGCGGACAATCCTGCACATAAAGCTTCAAGCTCGGCCATCGCCTCGAACATGCTGTTGAGTCGTTCGATGTTCGGACGTGCGACGATTGCGCCACGATGGGCGCGTGAATCGACAAGCCCGCTCGCCGTGAGTTGACGGATGGCTTCGCGAACAGGCGTTCGCGATACGCCGAAGCGGCGCGCAACATCGCTTTCATCGAGGGGTGTGCCGGGTGGCAACGCGCCGCAGACGATGTCGTCGGCAAGCTGCAATCGCAATTCTTCGGCGAGTGTGGTTTTTTCTGCTGTCTCCGACCCGCGCAGCAGGATACGGCTCTGCTCGTTGGCCGGAAAGTGGCCGTCAGACCCCTTCAATGTCGGATCGGCTATCGTCATCCGGGATTGTCCTGCGGCAGATCGATGATGCTGACGTGAGCGGCGACGATGCGCCAGCCTTCCGCGAACCTCACCCAAGTCTGCATCTGGCGGCCCACCTTTCGGGGCATCGCGGCGCGATTGAACAGTGTTGATGCAACGGCGGTATCGCGGCCGTATGTCGTGATGACAGTCTCTGAAATTTCTCGCATCAAGCCTGCAGGATTTCGCGCTGCGCGAAAGGCTGCAATCGCGTCGTAACCGTAAAGGTTCTCGCCGATGCCGTAGCGCAGCGTCCGTGGATTCTTGCGAAACAATTCATCGAGCGCCGCCACATCGTTTGTCGTGAGCGCGGTCTCGTAACGCTCGAAAGCCGCGCGCACCTCGACAATGACATCCGGCAGATCGATTTCGACACTCACAATTGAAATCCTCTCGCAGGAGGTGCTGACGCGATGCCCATCTTCTCAAGCTCGTAAGCCACCCGCAATGCGATGTCCTCGCGCCACGGAGCTGCGATGATCTGCACACCAATGGGCATAGGATCGAGCGGCACTGGAACCGCGACGACGGGAAGACCGATAAACGAGATCGGCTGCGTATGAATGCCGATATTGGCGCGAACTGGCAGTTCGACACCGTCGAGCACGAACATCTTCTGACCCAGCTTTGGCGCGATGCAGGGCGTGGCTGGCGCGACAATGACGTCGACGGATTTGAACAACTCAAGTACCTGCGCGCGATACCATCGCCGGAATTTCTGTGCGCGATCCACATACACGGCGGGAATCATCGCGCCTGCCATCAACCTGTCACGAACGGCGGGATCGAAATCGTTGGGCCGGGTTCGGAGGCGATCCAGATGCAGTGACGCACCCTCGCAGGTCGAAATGACGTAAGCGGCGGCGCGGGCGCGGGCGGCTTCCGGAATTTCGATCTCTCGCGTCGCCGAAAGTGCCTTTGCGACACGCGCGACGGCTTCCTGCGCTTCGGGAAGCAAATTTGTCTTGAAATAACCTCCGGCGACGGCAATGCGAAGTCCGTCCGCACCCTTCGCAATATCTTGCGTCACCGGTTCAGTGCCGCGATCGACGCAGGCTGCGTCGTCCTCGTCCGGTCCTTGCATCGCATCGTAGGATAGCGCGAGATCGCGCACGTTGCGCGCGAACGGGCCTAAATGGTCGAAACTCGCGACGAACGGAAATGATCGTGCGCGCGACAGCCGCCCGTAGGTCGGTTTCAATCCGAAGATGCCGCAGAACGACGACGGCACGCGGATCGATCCATTGGTATCGGAGCCGAGCGCAAGCGACACAAGACCGCCGCCGACGGCGCTGCCGGATCCGCCCGACGATCCACCTGACATGCGGGTGAGGTCGTGCGGATTTTTCGACGCGCCGTCATGAATGTTTTCGCCGGTGAAGTCGTAGGCGTATTCGCCCATGTTGAGCGCACCGACCAGAACGGCTCCTGCGGCCTCAAGCCGTTCAATCAGCGTCGCGTCGTGCGGTGAGGGCGTCCGTTCGCGATTGATCTTCGACCCCGCCCGCGTCGGCAGCCCTTTCACGTCAAAAAGATTTTTCACTGCAAACGGCACACCCGCGAGGGAGCCGGGTCTCTCGCCCTTCGCGATGGCTGCGTCGATCTTCGTCGCGGTCGCGCGGGCGCGATCGGCAACGATATCCGTAAAGGAATTCAACTGCGGGTCGTACTTGGCGATCCGTGTCAGCGCGGCATTCGTGACGTCGAGCGCAGATAGCCTGCCACTTGCAACACCGTCAGCAATCGACGCCGCAGATGGAATACCGCTGTCAGGCTTCATAGATGCTCGCCGGCTCGATTTCATCGGGCAGCGGGAATTCCTGCACCAGCCGCGCCATGCGCAGCGTGATGTCGAGGTTCAGGCGGACGGCGGGCTTGTCCGCTGAGGCGATAGGCAGCGCCAATGCCGCCGCGACGGTGTCTATGTAGTCGTCCAACGGATCGGCCGGCATGAAATGTCTCCGTCAACGCAGAATTGTATCCTCAATGCGCCGGAAGCGGCGGATGCGGGATCGCCGACAGTAACTCTCGTGTGTAAGCGTCCTGCGGCGCGTCCAGCACTGTCTCGGTCTCGCCCTGTTCCACGATTCGTCCCGAGCGCATGACAATGACACGATCGCACAGCAGGCGCACCACGTTCAGGTCGTGCGAGACGAACAGATAACTCATGCCCATCGACTGTTTGAGATCCTGCAACAGATTGAGCACCACCGCCTGATCCGATACGTCGAGTGCCGCCGTCGGCTCGTCGAGAATAATCAGATCGGGTTTCAGCGCAATGGCGCGCGCGATGCCGACGCGGGCTTTCTGGCCGCCCGACATCTGGTGCGGGAACCGATCCAGCAACGACAGCGGCAAACCCACTTGCTTCGCCAGATCCTCGCAACGGGCACGCAATGCGTCGCGGTTCATCTTGTCGCCGAGTTGCAGGATCGGATCGGCAATCGCGCGTGCCGCTGTGAAGCGAGGATTGAGGCTGTCGGTCGGATCCTGAAACACCATCTGGATTCGTTTGCGCAGCGGCAATCGTGCAAATTCATTTGCTGGGATTTCGCCAATTTCCTGACCGTCGAAGGAAATGCGGCCTGAGGTTTGGTCGAGCAGGCGCATCACCATCATCGACGTGGTGGATTTTCCGCAGCCGGATTCTCCGACCAGACCGACGCTTTCGCCGCGCGCGATGCTAAACGAGATGCCGTCCACAGCGCGGAATTGCTCCGGCTCAACCGGCGGCTTGCGTCCGAACAGCGTCGCCAGTGTGCTGGTTACGCCTTGGCGCGGATATTCCTTGATGAGTTTATCGACGATCAACAGAGGCGGCGCAGCCTTATCGACCGGCGCGGTCGGCGGCGTTACCGGAATGGCGGCCTTGTCTTCGTCCGACAGCAGATCGCGCAGCGAGATGCCGAGCCGCGGCGTCGCGCGCATCAGCTTGCGCGTATAAGGGTGTTCGGGCTTGGCGAAGATGTCTTTCGACAGCGCAGTCTCCACCACATTGCCTTTTTCCATGACGACCACGCGGTCGCAGTACGCCGCCGCAAGTCCAAGATCGTGCGTGATGAGAATGGTGGACATGCCGCGGCTCTTCGTAAGCTCGACGATCAGGTCCATCACAGCCTTCTGTGTCGTGACGTCGAGGCCAGTGGTTGGCTCGTCGGCGATCAAAAGCTGAGGATTGCAGGCGAGTGCCAGCGCGATCACGACACGCTGGCACATGCCGCCGGACAGTTCGAACGGATAGGCGTGATAGCGTTCACGGGGTCGGGCGATCTTGACCTGTTCCAGAGCTTCGATGGCCTTTTCGCCACGGTCCATGTCGGCCGTCTGGACATGCTGGCGCAGCACGTCCTCGATCTGGTCGCCGACTTTGCGGATCGGATTGAGCGCGGCGCGGGGATTCTGGAAGATCATCGACATTTCAAGGCCGCGCAGATCGCGCATCGCGCTCTCGGTCGCGTCCTTGACGTCGATACCGGAGAACGTGATCGAGCCTTCGGCGATCTTGCCGGCACGATCAAGAATTCGCATCACCACGTAGGACGTGACGGATTTGCCGGAGCCGGACTCGCCGACGATGCCGAGTGTCTCGCCTTTGGCGAGCGAAATGTTGACATGCTTGACGGCTTGCACGATGCCGCGCCGGGTCGCGAATACAACGGTGAGGTCTTTGATATCGAGGAGCGTTGACATGGTTACGTCCTCCGCTGCAGATCGACGATGTCGCGCAATCCGTCGCCGAGCAGGTTAAAACAGAACACCGCGATCATCAGCGCGAGGCCTGGGAAAAATGCGATCCACCATTCACCGGACACCATGAAGGTCGCGCCTTCTGCGACCATGATGCCCCATTCAGCCGTCGGCGGACGTACACCGAGACCGATGAACGAAAGGCCTGCTGCATTGAGAATGGCGTAGCCCATGGTCAGCGACATCTGCACGATCATGATCGGCATGATGTTCGGCAGGATATGTCCGAGCAGGATGCGGTACTCGCTGTTGCCGGAGAGCCGCGCAGCCTGCACGAAGCCGGCGTCGCGGCGGACATTCGCTTCGGCGCGCGCGACGCGCACATACAGCGGGAAGTTCACGATGGCTGTCGCGATGATGATGTTCTGAACGGTGTTGCCGAGAGCCGCGACGATGCCCATCGCGAGCACAAACAGCGGGAACGCCATGATGGTGTCGGAGATGCGCCCGACAATGCGACCGGTCCAGCCGCCGAAATATCCGGCGGCGATGCCCGCGATGCCACCCATGAGAAACACCAGCAGTACCGATGCCGCAGCGATGAAAAAATCGAGCCGCGTGGCAACGACGACACGGCTAAGAATATCGCGGCCGAGTTGATCGGTGCCGCACCAGTGCGCCCACGATGGCGGCTTCAGCGCCTGCGCGGTGTTGCTCGCGAGCGGATCGTAGGGAACGATTGAGGGGCCGAACACCGCGAGGAAGACGATGAGCACGAGAAGTCCGAACGCGAAGGCGGTGACGAGGTTTTCGCCGAGGATATAGCGCGCGTGCGAGAGCGTGGCGCTGATGCCGGAAGATTGCGGCGAAGGCGTCTCAACCGCTGGTGCGACAGAACTCATCCTTCAAGCCTCACACGCGGGTCAATCACGCCGTAGAGAATGTCGATAATCAAATTGAGCATGACGTACATCACGGCCATCGTCAGTACGAAGCCCTGCACCGGTGCGAAGTCCGACGAGATCAGCGCTTCGACCGCGTAGGAGCCGATACCGGGCCATGCGAAAACCTTTTCGACCAGCACATTGGCGCCGAGCAGAAACGAGAACACCATGCTGAGCTTTGTGATGACCGGCAGCATCGCGTTGCGGAATGCGTAGGTGACAATGACCTTGTGCGGCGAGAGACCGCTGGCGCGCGCAGTGCGGACGAAGTCTGACGTGAGAACCGCAAGCATCGATGCGCGCGTCATGCGCGCGATTGGCGCGAGCGAAAATATCGCGAGCGTTGCAGCAGGCAAAATAAGTCGGTTCAGCGCGGAACGGAATGTCTCCAGATTGCCGACAAGCAAGCTGTCAATCAGATAAAAGCCCGTGACGCGCGCCGGCACGCTGTAGAACACGTCGAGCCGTCCCAGCGGCGCCGGCGACCAGCCGAGCTTGAAATAGAAAACATAGACCAGCACGAGTCCTGTGAAGAACACCGGCAGCGACACGCCCGCAGTCGTCAGCACGCGGCACAAATGATCGATCCAGGAGCCGGGCCGCGTTGCGGCAAGAATGCCCAGCGGGATCGCAATCGATACCGCGATCATCAGTCCAAGCAGCGTCAATTCGGCGGAAGCGGGAAGGCGATTGCGGATTTCTGTCGCGACCGGTTGGCCAGTCGTCAGCGAATTGCCGAAGTCGCCTTTGGACAGATCGACGGTGTAACGGAAGAATTGCGTGATCAAAGGCTGGTCGAGACCGAGTTGTTTGCGGATTTGTTCGACGGCTTCCTTGGTTGCGGCAGGCCCTGCGAAATACGCTGCCGGATCGCCGGGCAGCGCGCGGGTCAGCAGGAACGTGACGATCACGACTCCGATTAAACTTGGAATCGCGAACGCCAGTCTCTTGCCGATCATGCCGAGCATCGATCGCTCCCTATTTCGCCATCAAGCTTTAACAAGTGAGCGATAGTCGAGCCGGCGGTGAAACCAGTATTGATACCCCGACACGTTCTTCTGCATCGCGACGTTGACGTAAGGCTGATAGAGCGGGATGCGCGGAATGTCGGCGAAGGCGAGATCGACGAAGCCTTTCACATCTTTGTCGTAGTCCGGCTTGTCACCGATGGCGGCAGCATCCACGGCGCCGAAGATAAATTTGTCCATCTCGGGCGACTTGTAGCTCATGGTGTTGAAAATCGAATTCTTTCCGCTGTAGCACCAGATGAAGAAGTATTCGGGATAGTCGAGCCAGCCTGAAAACACGTTGGTGTAGAGTGGAAGAACTTTCTTGTTGAGTTCGGTGCGCCAATTGGCACCCGGAATTTTATTGATCGTGCATTTGATGCCGATCTGACCAAGGCTTTCCTGAACCAGAATACAGAGCGGCTCGTTGACGCCGGCAAAGCCAAGATCGAACGACAGCGTGGTCTCGAAGCCGTCGGGATAGCCTGCCTCCGTCAGAAGCGCCTTCGCCTTCGCAATGTCGGTATTGAATTTGTGCGGCTGCGGCCACGCGACCTGCGTTTCGCCGGTTCCGCCGAACATCGGCTTGGCAAGACCGAACAACACCGCGTCCATGATCTTCTGATACGGCACGGCGTAAGCCACCGCCTGACGCACCTTCGGATTGTCGAAGGGCGGCTGGGTCACGTTCATGCCAAGGTACTGGACGCCGTTGGAGTAGGGTGTCGAGACAATATTGAGTTTGCCGGAATCCTTCAGCTCGACGAAATCCTTGTTGGGAAGATCGTATGAAATATCCGCGTCGCCGCGTTCGAGCAGCGCGCGGCGGTTGCCGGACTGCGGCACCATGCGCCAGATCACGCGCTTGATCGCCGGCATCTTGCCGCCGACCCAATTCTCGTTGCGCTCCATCACCACTTCGGTGCCGGCGGTCCAGCTTGTCACCTTATAGGCGCCGGAGCCTGCGGTATTTTGTTTGGTGTATTCGAGACCCCAAGGGTCTTTTTCGGTGATGTTCTTCTTCACCAGTTCGGAGTTGACGATGCACGGCACGATCACCGCGAGATCGGGGACCGTGAGGCGATCCTTCTTTGCAAAATCGATACGCACGGTGTTGTCATCGACGACGACAAACTGCTCGGGCTTGGTGAGCGAGCCCGCGCCCATCTGGAAGGTCGGGAAGCCGCCGACGCTGACGGCGCGGTCGAGCGACCACTTCACGTCCTTCGCCGTCACCGGCGCGCCGTCGTGGAAGGTCGCGTTCTTCTTCAGCTTGAACGTCACCGACATGTCGCCGATATTCATGTCCTCGGCGAGTTCAGGCTTGAACTTGTCGCGGTCGTAATACGGAACGCCGGTCGGGCCATCCTTCATTTCATGCGTGATGAGGCGGTCGTAGCAATTCCAGGATACTTCGTAGCCAGGCACGTTGGTGCCGACGCCGTGAATGTCGAGATTGTTCGGGCCACTTTCCGATACGATCAGCAGCGTTTCGCTGCGGGCGTCTGCTTTAGCCTGTGAGAAAATCGCGGGCGCAGACACCATCGTGCCTGCTGCGGCTCCGGTGACGGTCTTGAGAAAGTCGCGACGTTTCATGGTGATGCTCTCCAACATGAGTGATCGGTTGGATTGTGCATCGCAAAGTTTGTGCCAGATCAGTTCACCCGGCTGCGTTGCCGTAAAGCCCTTGTTTAATCGGTATTTTTCAAAACAGCTCAATTTAGCCGCGAGTGGGCCATTTGTTGAATTGCATACAAAGAAGGGAAATTGATTACTAGTTAGGCAAATTCATCGTCGTTGAACGGTGCGCGTGGTGCAACTGCCGCTAGGGAGCGCCATTTCCTTGCCGATGCGCAAGGCGGCCTCGATCCGCAAGCCGGCAACGAGGTCATTTTTGAAACGGCGGGTTATTGAACGGGCGGCTTGACGTCCGCAACCGCGCGAGAACGCGCGACGGCTGTTGCCATGTTGTCGGCCAGCAACCGGGCAAAACAGGAATAGCCCCAGTCGTTCATGTGAATTCCGTCGGGCGAGATGAAGTGCTCGAAGGAAATAGCCTGTTCGTCGTGCCAGTGCCGCATCGCGACGTAACGCCGGAACAGACGCACGTGGGCGCGCTTGGCGACCCATCCGATCAATCCGACCATGTCGTTGATGGCTGGTTTGGCATTCACGGCCGGCGCGAATTGCGGATCGATCAACAGCACATCGGACCCGCTGTCCTTGATCCGCTCGATGCCGGCTTCAATTGAGTTGCCGACATCCGGGACGCTCTTGTCGCGCAGGATCGCATTGGTGCCGACCTGCCATAGAATGAGATCAGGCTTATGCTCAAGCGCGGTGTTCATCCGTACCATCATGTCGGACGCTTCTTCGCCGTTGGCGCCGAGGTTGATGACGTTGAACGACTCGCGCGGGAAGCGATGCTTCAATTCACGGGCAAGCCGGCTCGGATAAGAATACGCAGCGGCACTGGCACCTGCGCCTGCCGTCGATGACGAGCCAAGTGCGACGATGGTGACAGGCTCGTGGGCGGCGAGGCGTTTCGTCATGCGGGCGATCGGAGCGTCGAATTGGCTCAATGCCTTGGTGACGGCGCAGCTTTGGCTGGCAAATACGGCGTCGAGATCTTCGGCCGCCGCCGGGGTAGAAATGGTTGTCGAGGATAGTGGCTGGGCAGCCGAGGGTGCCGCGAACAGCGAACTGACTCCAAGCGCCGCGCAGAACGCAGCGGCGCTTATCGACCCTCGGGAATCTAGATTCCGGCGGAGCATGGACGCGGACCTTTACTTGCGGTCCTTACGGCTCCGCGATGGCCACACAAGTACCGAAAAGGCACGTTTAATTCAACGAGTCTTCGTATCAACGGGAACTCATAACTAACCGATTTCTTGCCGATTTCTCGCACCGTTATGACAATTCCAGCGTTGTTGCGTCGCACAAATCACAGCTTCGTCGCCAAATCGGGTGGGCGGCGATAGGATGGGAGTGAAATCAGACCGGTTGCGACATGCACACACTGAAGATTTGGGTCTCCGCGCTTATCGTTTTTCTGGCGTTGCTATCGCCGCTTCGCGCTGCATCGGTCGATGTGACCTGCACGATTTTGGAAGGCGCCGAGACTGCAAGTGCGTCGCTCACCAACACGCTGGATTATCCGGCGTCATGCATGGCGAACTGCAAGTTCTCGACCGCGGTCTATGACGACAACCCGCAGATCATCTGCGCCAAGCCCGTTCCTGCCGGCAAGAAGGTTGAGATGTGCATCGTGAAGGCTGCCGGCAACAAGCTGCTGAAAGTTGTCGAGGGATTGGGCGACTGCAGAAAACTCTGAGCGGACCGTGAAGACAAAAAAGCCCCGCGTGAGCGGGGCTTTTGTTTTCCAAAAATGCTCAGCGTCCGAAGAACAGCCAGAGCAAAATGATGACTGGAATAGGCACGCCTATCAACCACAGTAACAATCCGCGACCCATTTTATCCTCCATCCACGTTTGCATTAATCGATGCGACAACGTCGATGGGTCGAACATGTTCCCGTGCCGGAATGAAGCAGGGCTTTACCAATGTCCAGTATTTGGCATTGACGTCCAAGGCTCGGCGGGTGCTTTCGCATCGCCTTTTTGCAGCAATTCGATCGAATGCAAATCCGGCGACCGGATGAACGCCATCTGGCCATCGCGCGGCGGGCGATTGATCGTGATGCCGAGTTTCATCAGGCGATCGCAGGTGGCATAAATGTCGTCGACCTCATAGGCGAGATGGCCGAAATAACGATCTTCGCCGTACTTCTCCTCATCCCAATTGTAGGTGAGTTCGATGAGCGGCGCGCCGCGTCCCTTGACTTGCTTCAGCAACCCTTCGTCTTCGGGAGCGCAAAGAAACACCAGCGTGAATCGTGCCTTGTCGTTGTCGACGCGTCGCACTTCCTTCAA
>JAYVYQ010000337.1:0-2058 GCA_043784125.1 Afipia sp. | reverse complement strand
CTGTACTCATGGAATCACCAACGCAACAGAACGCAACAATAAAAATTAAATATTACTTTAACGATCGGAGGCGCGAACGCCCCGTTTCCGGGGCGATCGTCAGATCAGACCGACTTCATGAAACTTCGCCGACACGATTTCCTTGTCGAATGGCTTCATGATGTATTCGTTGGCGCCGGCATGCAGCGCGCGTGCGATATGCGCGACGTCATTTTCCGTCGTGCAGAACACCACCTTTGGTGCATCGCCACCGGGCAGGCGGCGCAAATTGTGCAGGAACTCGTAGCCGTCCATGACGGGCATGTTCCAGTCGAGCAGGATGGCGTCGGGAAATCCGCTCTTGCAGACCTCGAGAGCCTTCTCGCCGTTTTCGGCTTCCGTTATTTCGAAATCCAGACCTTCTAAAATACGTCGTGCCACTTTACGGATGACGCTGGAGTCATCGACTACCAAACAAGTCTTCATTTTGGCCTCTGCAGTTGTTGTCCTAAAGGACACTAATATCCCGACGGTCGAGAGCCTTATGCGGCCAATTTGTCGGGCGAAATTTCAAGGATTTTATCGACGTCGAGAACGACCATGAGCTGCCCTTCGAGACGATGGACACCCGAGGCCATCTTCGCCATGCGCGGGTCGAGATTGACCGGGTTAACTTCCCGACTGTCGTCGGCGAGCTTCAGAACCTCGCCGATAGAGTCGATCAGCAGACCATAGGATTCACCGCGAAGGTCAACGCCGACCGCCATCGGCGGCTTGCCATCCTCGTTTTTCGGCAAGCCCAGACGGGAGCGCATATCGATCGCCGTGACAATGCGACCGCGCAGATTTAGTACGCCGGCAACGTCGCTGGACGACAGCGGCACACGGGTCAGCCGCTCCGGCATGAAGACGTCCTGCACGCGAGAAATCGGCATACCGAACAACTGGCCCCCGATCATGGTGGTGACGAATTCGGTAATCGCGCCGTCGGCGCTGTGCTTGGTGTTAGTGGTCGTGGTGGTCATCGTCATGTCCCTCATGCCGCCTGGTGAATGTCAGTGGTCTGCTCTTTCAGCGCGGCAATCAGGCCGGGCCGGTCGAACTTGGCGACATAATCGTGGAAGCCGGCGAGGCGACCGCGCTCGATGGCCGCGGGAGAAACCATCGACGACAGCGCGATGATCGGCGTGTGGGCAAGCTTGGTGTCGGCGCGAATGGTTTCGGCGAATTCGAAGCCGTTCATGTCGGGCATTTCGATGTCGGTCAGGATCGCATCGAATTCCTGGCCGGAGCGCAGCACGACGAGGCCTTCCTGGGCGTTGGTGGCGACCCGCACACGGTAGCCGGCGGCCTTGAGGACCGGGGAGAGCATGTTACGGAAGAACGCCGAGTCATCAACCAGCAGGATCGACTGCGCCGTGGCGGAGACACGCATCTCCTTGCGGGTAAACCAGTCAGAGAACGCCATCGGCAGGAAGTGGCCGACATCGATGACTTCGGTGGCAAGACCCTTGATGACAGCGGAGCCAAGAATGCCTTCACGGCCGCTCGCGACTTCAATGTGAAGACGCTCCTCGACAATATCGACGATCTCGTCGACCACGAGGCCCATCGAGCGGCCGTCGTCGGCGAACACCAGGATCGGCTGGGTTCCAGAGGTGCGCACCGTTACGTTTTCCATCTGCACCAACGGCATCAACTGGTCACGGTACTGAACCATGAAGCGACCGTTCGACAGTTCGATCTTCTCGACGCTGATCTCTTCGAGACGCGTCACCAGCCCAAGTGGTACCGCCTTCGGCTGCGACGAACCGGCGCGGAACACCAGCAGTGAGGTGAGCTGTTCGGCGGCCATCGCGCGGGCGGCGGCATTCTCTTCGGCGATCTCGCCCTGGCTCGACGCCGCGGCGCCCAGTTCCTGCGCGATGCCGTTCGGATCGATGATCATGATCACCGCGCCATCACCGAGAATGGTGTTGCCGGAGAACATACCGATGTGGCGGAGCTTGGTCGACATCGGCTTGACGACGATTTCCTCGGTGTGGAACACGCCGTCGACGACGATTCCGAAGGTCTGGT
>JAYVYQ010000336.1:0-2615 GCA_043784125.1 Afipia sp. | reverse complement strand
GCCCTTCAAGGGCGCCATAGACGGCAAAATTATCGATTTGCTTGCCCCACTGCGCCGAACTCTGGATGCGTCCAAATGAGCCCCCCATCGTATCGATCTCGGCGCCGTGATAATTGAAGCCATCCTTCATCAGAACGTTAACGGCTCCGCCCAGCGCATTGAGCCCGAAAGCGGGATTGTTGGTCACCACCGTGACCGATCTTATCGCAGCGGTCGGAATCAGATCCCAGTTGACGGTGTCGCCGAATGCTTCGTTGACGCGCACTCCGTTTTGGTAAACCGCAAGTCCCTGGGGAGTGCCGCTGACCGGGGATGCGACGAAGCCGCGGAATTCGACGTTCGGCTGAAATGGATTGCCGCTCACTTCGTTGACAATGACGCCCGGTACCTGTTGCTGCAGCGCATCCGCAATGTTCAGCGATCCGGTGCGCTGGATTTGCCCCGCGCCAAACGCGTTGATGCTGGCCGGCACCTTGTCGACGTCGATTCCCGAGCTCGCCGTGGGCGTAGGCGCGGTCGGATAGATCGGGACTCTCCTCAAGTTTTGCGAGACCCGACGCGCGTTTGGCGCCCGACCGCGTTTGGCATTTGTCTCCGGCGGCGACACTTCGATGGCGGGCAGGATTTCGGAGCTGCCGGTCGCGCTCTGGGCGTGAACACCATCATTCCCGAAAATCAGGCCTAACGACATTGTCCCGATAAACAGGAAGCGAGCACCCACTTGCCTTGTCCCCATTCCGTTCCGACGGCATTGGCGCCTGCCGGTTAGGAGCGGATGATATTAGGGCGTCGGTAAAGGTGCGCACCATTCAAAACGTCTGGAAGAATTCGGGAATAATTCCCGAAACTGCACCGCGGTACACATCAGGCGGCCGAGCCTTTGGGAACCAGGGCTTCAACCGTCACACCGCCAGCATCGGACGCAACGACGAGCGTGCCCCCCAATGCAAGGATCCTCTCGCGCATCCCGATCAAACCGAGGCCCAGTCTGTGATCCGGATTGAGCCCGCGGCCATTGTCGCGAATCCGCACCAATGCACAACCGCGACTGCCGTGCATTCCCGTCTGTTGTTGGGCAGGTTCGATGCTGACATTGACCGCGGTCGCGCCGGCGTGGCGGAACACATTGGTCAGGGCCTCCTGAACGATACGGTAAATGGTCAAATCTGCGGTTTCGCCGGTCTCACCCAGCGTGCGCGAAATCGTCGTTTCGATCGCCACGTCGGGATGAGACTCACTCCACAGCCGCAACAAGGCGCCAAGTGCTTCGCGAAGCCCGAGTTCCGCCAGTCCGACCGGCCGCAGCTTTTCGAGAATCCTGCGATTGAATTGCTGAAGTGCGTTGACCTGCTCCAGAATAGCGCCGCCATGCTTGCGCACGGCATCCGGGCCGGGTTCACCAACGTCCGGCAGCCGCACCAGGGCACTGGCATGCGCGCGCATCGCAAACAGATAAGGCCCGAACTCGTCATGCAGTTCGCGCGCAATTTCCTTGCGTTCCAGATCCTGCAGCGACACCGCGCGTTCGGCGAGCTGCCGCTTGTCCTCCACGGCTTTGCCGAGAGTAACCGCAAGATGGTTCAGCTTGGTACAGATCTCGGCGAGTTCAGGCGCGCCGCCGGGTTCGACACGTGCATCGTAGAATCCGGCCCCGATATTCGTCATCGCCTGTGAAAGCGCTCCAAGCGGCATCAATGCGCGGCTGACGACCACCATCGTGATCAGAAACAGAATGATGGCGATCGCAGAACCGACCTCGAGCTGGGTGAGAATGCCGTCCCTGATTTCGGCCATCTCGTCGTCCGGATGCGACGTGATCACCAGCGATTCTGGCTTGCCGTGAATGGAAATAGGCACGCTGATCGAGGTCTTTTCCGGGTGAACCATTGCGACGAACCAGGCCGGCGGCGAGCGCGGATCGTCACTGCCGCCTACGCTCGGAGCGTCCCGAGATATCTCGCCGGCACCGCTCTGCCGCGTGATGCTGACGTGACGTAAGCGGCTGAGATCGCGAACGACCTGGTTCAACCTCGCATCCGGGTCGCGCGCCTCGTTTAGCCCGGCGACGATGGTCTCGATGAATTCACGCGCCAGCCGCACCACGCTCTGATCCTCGGCCTGCACCCGGGGCGCGGCCTCAAGCACCAGCCGCGTGATGTTGATGCCAAGGCCGAGCGCGAGCACCAGCGCGAGAAGCAAATTGATCCGGGCGCGTAGCGATAGTTTCTGCCACATGATGTTTGTCCGCGAGCGCGTCGCCTTCAGTTCCGCAAAGAGCAGCGTTGACAGATAAAAGAGGCGGCTATCTAATTGAAGCGTACAGCAACATCTCTCAGGTTGCATACGCGGTCGAGGGCAGCCACGTCCCCCTTGTAATGTGACGCGGTGCAGCATCGCGACTGACGCCGGTATTCGGGACCCATGCCCATGCGCGTTCTGATCGTTGATGATCATCCTATCGTTGCCTCCGGCTGTCGCGCGCTGTTCGCCGACGACCTCGAAATCGTGATCCTGGAGGCCCCGGATGCGGAAACCGGCGAGCGGGTTTTCGCCGCCAGATATCCCCATGTCTGCGTGATCGACATCAACCTGCCGACCGTATCGGGATTCGAACT
>JAYVYQ010000335.1:0-5187 GCA_043784125.1 Afipia sp. | reverse complement strand
CGACCGACGAGGTTATCATCGGCAGCTTGGCCGAAATCTACAGCACGCGATATGAATGCATTGCGCGCCCCGCAGACGAACCAGGGCTTTACAGCAACAGGCCTGAAAACATTCGGCGGTTGTTGCACGGCGTGCTTGATCACATCGAGAGATTGAGAAAATCTTGAAACTCTTCTTCGCCCTCGGCACGCGGCCGGAAGCGATCAAGCTCGCGCCGCTTATTCTGTGCTGCCGGCATGCGGCCAGCATCGACGTGACGGTGTGCAACACGGGTCAGCACAAGTCGATGGCCCGCGACATGCTCGGCGCATTCGGAATCGACGCCGAAATCGATCTCGACATCATGCGCCCTGGGCAGTCGTTGACGGACATCACCACGAACATCCTGCGCTCGATCGAAGGCCCGCTGAAGGAAATCCGGCCGCATTGGATCGTTGTTCAGGGCGACACCACGACGAGCTTCGCTGCGGCGCTCGCAGCCTTCTACCAAAAGATTCCAGTCGCGCATATTGAAGCGGGTCTTCGCACCGGCGACAGGTATTCGCCCTGGCCCGAAGAAATCAATCGACGATTGAATACCGCGCTCGCAACGCTCCATTTCGCGCCGACCGAGCGCAGCCGATCGAATTTGCTCGCGGAAGGCGTCGCCGGCGACAGCATTGTCGTCACGGGAAACACCGGCATCGACGCTCTATTTCAAGTTGGCCGGATGTTCGACAAAAATCTGAAACTGAAACGGGAAATCGTCCGCGACCTCATCGCACACGGGCTGCCGTTCCTTTCCGAAAATGATACGCCGGACGGTATGGTCGTTGTAACCGCGCATCGGCGCGAAAATTTTGGCGCTGGCATTGCATCGATCTGCGAAGCCATCGTCGAGCTTGCTGAAAAATATCCCGCCCTCAAGTTTATTTTCCCGGTTCATCCGAATCCCGAAGTGATTGGTCCGGTCGACCGCATAATCAAGGCTGCGAGAAAGCCGAATGTCTTTACCATCGCGCCGCTCGATTATCTTCCGTTCACTTATCTTCTGAGGGCCGCGCGCCTTATCATCAGCGACTCGGGCGGCATCCAGGAAGAGGCCATCGCTTTGGGCAAGCGGCTCGTGGTGCTGCGCGACTCGACCGAGCGCACCGAACTTGTCGGTCTACTCGGAGTAAGCATGGTCGGAACGGATCGGCGGACGATCGTCGAGGCTGTGACTGCTGCGGTTGGCGACAAGGCGGCTCGCAAACCGCTCGATATCTTCGGAGACGGTTTGGCATCGCAGCGCATCGTGGATCGTCTCAAAGACACGCGATGAAGCTGCTTGCTATTTCATACGCGCTGCCGCCTATGTTATATCCGCAGGCGATCCAGATCGGGCGACTGCTGTCTCACAGCGGACTGGATGTCACTGCGATATCAGCCGGTGAGGGCGAGGACGCCGGGCAGTTCGGCCGTCGCGTGAAGCACCATGTCGTACCTTTCACCAATGAACCGGAAGGCTTTCTGAACTCCGTCGCCCTTCGGCTTGTTCCGTTTTACGGGGCAATGCCGGATCCGTTTCTCGCGTGGACGAATTCCGCCTATCGGGCGATCAGCGAGATGGTTGGCAAGGAAGGAAAGCCGGACTTGCTGGTCACCTTCGGCGAACCGATGAGCGACCATCTTCTGGGTCTTCGTTTGCAGAAAGAGCTTGGCGTTTGCTGGCTCGCGCATTTCAGCGATCCGTGGTCCGACAATCCGTTTCGGAATATTCAGCCGCTGTCTAAGCTCGCAAACCGTATACTGGAGCGGCGGGTGATCGAGCACGCCGACGCCATCGTATTTACCTCGCATGAAACGCTCGATCTGGTTTGCCGAAGATACGACGCATCAGTCCATACCCGCGCAGCGGTGCTTCCCCATGCTTTCGATCCGCAGGCCTATCCGAAACAGGGCGCGAACGATCCGTCGAAACCGGTCATCTTGCGCTACATCGGCAATTTTTACGGCCACCGCACGCCGCGTCCGCTGATCGAGGCACTCGCATGGCTGTCACACAACGATCCGAAAGCGCTCCACGACGTTCATATCGAACTTGTCGGTAGTGTTCCGTCACGCATGTATTCACGTGGATGGAAAAGCCTGCCGCCAGATTTACTGGTTCATCGCGGCGGCGTTTCCTATGCGAAATCGCTCGAACTCATGACGACATCCGACATTCTTTTGACGATCGATGCCCCGGCGCGGGAGAGTGTGTTTTTCCCGAGCAAGCTGGTGGATTATATCGGCGCGGGAAGGCGGCTTGCCGGAATCGTTCCGCCCGGTGCGGCGGCGCGCATCATCGCCGAATGCGGCGGGTCATCCGTCTCGCCGGATGCGCCCGCGCAAGCGATTGCTTCCTTGCTGCGCGATGAAATTGCTGCGGTTCGTCTTGAGAGAGCGAGCGGCTTTCAACGTTCGCCTCTACCTTCTTCCTTGAACTATGAGATTGCGCGCGTCGCGCCGGTCTTCGATACGATGTGCCGTGCGGTTGCCGCGGGCGAAAGCCTTGGAGCAGTAGTTTGACAAACTGTCCGATCTGCAATTCCTCGCAGAATTGGCCAATGCGCTGGACATCCGATTCGGCGATGGAGCCCTGGCGCGCAAATCATGGCGATTCGCGTGCGTATGGATGGAATCTCTGTTCGCATTGCGGCAACGGCTATCCTTCATTCCAACCGTCAGCCGAATTGCTGTCCTTCTACTGGAATCGTGACCGGCAAGACGAGCTTGCGATTGATCTCGCGAAGGACGGCGTCTGGACCATACGACGTGCAGCCGCGCGCAAGAACGCTGCTCGGACATACGGTCTCTTTGTGCCGTTGTATATCGGCGCGCCGGGGAAATTTCTCGACATCGCCTGCGGTCTCGGCGAGACGGTGAAGTACTTTTCCGATCGCGGATGGGATGCAAAAGGTGTCGACGTTGACCCGGCTCTCAAACGATTTCACGACGAGATTGGTATCGAATCTGAAATAGCAAACATCGAAACTGCGAGATTCGAAGGGCAATACGATGTCATTCTGATCTCGCACGCGATATACTTCATTCCGGGGCCCTCCGATTTTTTGAATCGCTTGCGCTCTTTGCTGCGGCCCGGCGGTCTCCTCTGTATCGTCGTTTCGAATTTTCTCGCGCCGGAAGATGCCGGGCTGCCTGGATATGCACACAGTTTTCTGCCCACGGCCGGGCCGCTGCGATATGCGCTCGCAAGTGCGGGCTTCGTGACAGTGCTTCACTGGCGGAAAGGCGGAAGCATTTATATCGCCGCCCGAGCGGGGAGCGCGCAGCTACCGCGAGTCTATCCGCATCTCATACGCCTCGGCTTTCAGACCAAGGCATTGCGATATGCGCTGATCGGGCGTCCGAAGCTCTTGCTTTACCGGATTGCGAAAAAGCTATTGTCGGCGGCGGGTCTCCGTTGAAATTTTCTTACCGAAGCAGGCCGAAATAATGTGCGGCATTGCCGGCTTTATTGATCCGCGTCTCTCCGGAAACGGCGAGACGATGTTGCAGCGCGCGCGCGCGATGGGCGATGCCATCGCCAATCGTGGTCCTGACGCAAGCGGAATCTGGATCGACGAAGCCGTGGGCACGGCGCTATCCCATCGCCGATTGTCGATTGTCGATCTATCGGAGGCCGGCGCGCAGCCGATGGTGTCGACCGATGGCCGCTGGGTGATTTGTTATAACGGCGAAATCTACAACAGCGACGATCTGCGCGGGTTGCCTGATTTGCAATCGGTCAAATGGCGTGGCCATTCCGACACCGAAACCATTCTCGAATCGGTGGCGATCCGCGGCGTCGCTGCGACGCTCGACGCTATCAACGGAATGTTCGCGATCGCATTGTGGGATCGCAAGGAGCAAAAGCTTCATCTCGTTCGCGACCGCATGGGAATCAAGCCGCTATTCGTGGCGTGCCAAAGTGGGCGACTGTTCTTTTCCTCCGAGCTGAAAAGCCTTCATGCGGCTCAAGCGGTTGCCTTTGATATCGACCCGTCCTCGGTCGCAAGTTTTCTGCGCTTTGGCTATGTGCCCGCGCCGCATTCCATTTATCGCGACGTTAAAAAGTTGATGCCCGGCGAGCATATGACGGTTTCGGTCGGTGGCCAGTCCACTAGCCGGCGTTACTGGTCTGCTGAAGACGTTGCGCTGCGCGGTGTTGCGTCGCCGCGCGAGATTTCGGACGAACAGGCCATCGGCGAACTGTCCGGTTTGCTCGCCGATGCAGTGTCGCGCCAGATGCTCGCGGACGTGCCGCTCGGCGCCTTCCTGTCGGGCGGCATCGATTCATCTACAGTGGCAGGCTTTATGGTCGCTGCAAAACGCGGAACGGTTCGTACTTTTTCGATAGGATTTCCCGAATTCGGTTTCGATGAATCGAAGGACGCGGCTGCAGTCGCGCGGCATCTCGGCACCGAGCATACCGAACTTGTCGTGTCGGCATCCGACGCGCTTGGCGTCGTGCCGCAGCTTGCGGACATGTACGACGAACCGTTCGCTGATTCCTCTCAGATACCGACTCATCTCGTCTCAAAGCTGACAAGGCAATACGTCACAGTCGCGCTGTCCGGCGATGGCGGCGACGAATTGTTCGGCGGCTACAATCGCTACCGCCTGTCCGAGGGTCTTTCGCAAAATCTGTCGCGGTTGCCACTCGGCGCGCGGCGTCTGGCCGCAGGTGCGCTGCAAGCGATTCCGATGGAATGGGTGGATGGTCTGGCATCGATGATTCCGCGCAGGTTGCGGCCATCGCAGACGGCCGACAAGCTGCGCAAATTCGCCAGCATCATGACTCTCGATCCGGAAGGCATTTATCGACGCCTTGTGAGCCAATGCGAAGATCCCGCCGAGCTTGCACCGATGGCGCGCGAATATCCGATGACATCATGGTCCACGGGGGCCATCGCGGCGCTACCCACGTTTCTGGACCGGATGCAGTTGCTGGATACGACAACGTATTTGCCGGACGATATCCTTCAGAAGATCGATCGTGCATCGATGGCGGTCGCGCTCGAGGCGCGGCCGCCGCTGCTCGACCACCGCGTTGTGGAATTCGCGTGGCGGTTGCCGAGACGTTTCAAAATTCGTGACGGCGAGGCCAAATGGCTGCTCCGGCGAGTGGCCGAACGAATGGTGCCGAAGCAATTGCTCGACCGGCCGAAAATGGGATTTGGG
>JAYVYQ010000334.1:0-2962 GCA_043784125.1 Afipia sp. | reverse complement strand
GCTCTACGAGCACCACACCACCAGCCTCGTCTTCAACGATCCCCCGGCCCACACAAGGGTGCGGCGGCTGATCATGGGCGCGCTGTCGCCGCGCGCGATATCGGGCATGGAGCCTGACCTGACTGCCCTGGTGGACCGGCTGCTCGATACCATCGCCGACAAAGGCAAGGTCGACCTGATCGAGGACTTTGCGTCGGCGATCCCGATCGAGGTGATCGGCAATCTGCTCGACGTGCCCCAGGACGAACGCGAACCGCTGCGCGAGTGGTCGCTGGCGATCCTCGGCGCCCTGGAGCCCGTCGTCGCGCCCGACGTATTTGCGCGCGGCAACACGGCGGTGAAGGATTTTCTCGCCTACCTCGAAGGTCTGGTGGCGCGCCGCCGCGCCAGACCCGGCAACCCCGAGCGCGACGTGCTGACGCGATTGATTCAGGGCGAAGACAATGGCGAGCGGCTGACGGAAAAGGAACTGCTGCACAACTGCATTTTCCTGCTCAACGCCGGCCATGAGACCACCACCAACCTGATCGGCAACGGGCTGGTGGCGCTGCAGGGCCATCCGGCCGAAAAGCGGCGGCTGATCGACACCCCCGCGCTGATCAAGACCGCTGTCGAGGAAATGCTGCGCTTCGAAAGCTCCAACCAGCTCGGCAATCGCATGACGGTCGAGCCGGTCGAACTCGGCGGCATCGCGATGCCGGCGGGCACGCCGGTCACGCTGTGCATTGGTGCTGCCAACCGCGATCCGGCCCAGTTCGCCGATCCCGAAAACCTCGACATCGGCCGCACCCCGAACCGGCATCTCGCTTTCGGCACCGGTGCGCATCAATGCGCCGGCATGGCGCTGGCGCGGCTCGAAGGCGCGATCGCGATCTCGCGCTTCCTGGCGCGGTTTCCGAACTACGCGCTCAGCGGCGAACCGGTGCGCGGCGGCCGGGTTCGCTTCCGCGGATTCCTGAGCGTGCCGTGCCAGGTTAGCTGAGGCCGCGGGCCTAAATCAGTGGAGTTAGACTAAGCGTCAGGCTGGTCGCCGGCGATGGCGCGGTCGATCGCATCAATCAACGTTTGCGTCTCCACGAACTTGGCGCGCGCCCGTTCCGCCTTGTCGCGATCAAACGCAGCCGCGAGAACTTTTGCATGCGCGTCACGTTCCCCGACCATGCGCTCCCTTGCCTGCTTTAGCGTGTCCAGCCGTTCGCTCATGGGATGCTCGCTTTGCCTGTTCCAAAATCCGCCGAATCGGGCGAACGCGCCACCATCAGGGTCCGGTGGGCTTCATCAGCCTGCTCGTGGGGAGAATCGCCGGGCGACCTTACGACATGGCAAGCCCGGCCGGTCGAAATTAAATCCGCTTTGGCTCAACCGGCTCTTTCCATTGCGCGGCAGATTGCTACCTTCGCATGGTTCGACGCAGACACCGGACACTATCAACCGCGGGGAGAGACGGCATGGCCAAGGGCGAGCAGAAGAGCAACCGGGAAAAGAAGAAGCCGAAGAAGGACAAGGTCAAGTCGATCGCTGCGGCGCCGAGCCAGAAGGGCGTCGGAGCCGTGCAGTCAGGCTACGGCAACAAGAAATAGCGTCATGCCCGGGAAGCCGGCGGATCGGCAACATCGCCGCCGCCGGGATCACCGGATCGAATAGCGGACGGCGCGCAGGTGCGCGCCCGATCGGGCTGGATGGTCTTTAGTTTCCGGCCGTGTTGAAGCGGGAAAGATCGCAATCCTTCTCGGCATATCTGGTTCGGCGCAGGCCTTCGGCGTCTTCCTCGACGGTCGGCTTGCAGCGCGCGGTCCAGGCTTCTTCCGCCAGCCTGTCGGCCTTGAGCTCTTCCTCCGTCCGCGGCGCGACCTTGATCGTCGTGCGACCGCCGACGGCGAAGTCGGTGTTTTGGCTGGGGAGAAGCGGATCGCCGTTGGCGATGGCGCGACGCCTGGCATCGGCCGCTGCCTGCCTGTCGTAGCTGGCCTTGACCGCATCCGCGGCATGCCCGTGATCCATCGCGAACTGGGCTGACGCCGACGAGATCGAAGCCAAGATCGACGCTACGACAATCGAGATGGCGAAGACGATACGCATGTTAGTTGCCTCATGAAATGAGCACTGCCCGTCAGCAATGACGGACAGGCATTGAGGCGCGGTAAAGCAGCGTAACTAACCGCAGTGCAATTTTTTCGTTAGAAATTTAGTCGTTTCGGCGGCACCGCAAACGCGGTGCGAGCTCACACGATGGATGTCGAAATTCGTCCACGCCCGCCGCACAAAATTCGCAGGCGCGAGAGATCGACTACTCGCTGCGGCCGAATTCGCAGCCCTTCTTGGCGTAGACCAGACGGCCGACGCCTTCACTGTCGATGTTGCGTGTCGGCTTGCAGAACGCTTCCCATTTCTCGATCGAGGCGCGCCTTGCTTTTTCGTCTTCCTGTTCCTGGGCGAGATTGCGCGCCGGCACGTCGCGATAGGACGTCGTGCACATCCTGCCGAAGAACTTGCTGTAGGTGCATCGCTCGACGACGTCCCATCCCTCAGCCAAGGCCGATGTGGACAAAAGGGCGAGAGTTGCAGTCGCGTAAAGAAGTTTCATGTTGACGCTCTTCGCTAAGGAAAAATCATCCTTACGAAATCACTAACGCCGTAGCCGGCGAGCGCACAATGATAACCCTTTGTTAAGCTGAATACCCCGGAAAAGTGTTAAATCTGGAACCGGAAATTCGAGTGCGCGCAGTCAAGCAGTTCGATTGCGAGACAACATCGCCCATCATTGGCACAGCGAACGCAGCGCCTGAACGAACATGAGACACGCGTGATGGCGCCTGCGCTAAACCACCGTGCGGTGCCGCGCGATGCAGGTTTGCAAAACCTCGTCCATCGGCTTGCTCCACCAGTCGTCAGAGAAAATCTCGATCTCGGAATAGCCGGAAAAGCCCTGCGCTTCGACCGCCGCGCGCAACCGTTTGATGTC
>JAYVYQ010000333.1:0-2745 GCA_043784125.1 Afipia sp. | reverse complement strand
CATTGCATGTGATGACGTGCCTGCCTTCAACAAAATCACTGACCTTGACCTGAAGCCGCTCAACGGACGAATCCACGTAGCGCACCGTGCCGCCGGCGGAGCTTTCTTCGCCCAGCACATGCCAAGGCTCCAGCGCCTGACGCAGTTCCAGCGACACGCCGCCATGTTGCACGCGGCCGAACGCCGGAAAGCGAAATTCGAGTTGCGCCGCGTACCATTCAGGCTCGAAGTCGTAGCCCGATTGCTTCAGGTCGGACAATACGCTCTTGAAGTCTTCCCAGATGAAATGCGGCAGCATAAAGCGATCGTGCAGCGTGGTGCCCCAGCGCACGAAGTTGCCGTCCTGCGGTTCGCGCCAGAACTTTGCGATCAGTGCCCGGATGATGAGTTGCTGCGCGAGACTCATCCGCGCATCGGGCGGCATTTCGAGTGCGCGAAACTCAACGAGGCCCAGCCGTCCGGTCGGGCCGTCGGGCGAATAAAGTTTGTCGATGCAGATTTCCGCGCGATGAGTGTTGCCGGTGATGTCGACGAGGAGATGTCTGAACACGCGATCGACCAGCCACAACGGCACCTTCTCGCCTTGCGCCGGGATTTGCGCCATTGCGATTTCCAACTCGTAAAGCGCATCGTGGCGTGCTTCGTCGATGCGCGGCGCTTGGCTCGTCGGACCGATAAACATCCCCGAAAACAGATACGACAGCGACGGATGGCGCTGCCAATAGAGCACAATGCTTTTCAGAACGTCCGGTCGGCGCAAAAACGGCGAGTCCGCAGACTTCGCTCCCCCGACCACGACATGGTTGCCACCGCCTGTGCCGGTGTGCCGCCCATCCACCAGAAAACGGTTGGCGCCGAGACGCACATGCGCGGCCTCCTGATAAAGACTCATCGTGGTATCGACGATGCCGCGCCAATCCGATGCCGGATGAATGTTGATTTCAATGACGCCCGGATCAGGCGTCACCTTAATGACTTCGACGCGCGGATCGTAAGGCGGTGCGTAGCCTTCGACATGAACCTGAAGCTTCATCTCCTCGGCGGTCGATTCAACGATCGCGATCAACTCAAGATAATCTTCCAGTTTTTCAACCGGCGGCATGAACGCGCATAAAATGCCGTCACGGATTTCAATCGACAAAGCGGTGCGAACGCCGCCGCCGCCAATCTGCTGCTCTTGCACGAACTGGCGAGGCGCTGCATCGGCCTGTCCGCCACCATCGAACACCGGCAACTCCTCGCGCGGCTCGAGCGGGTCCTGTTCGACAATATAGGGATAATCCTCCGGCGCAATCCATTGCAGCGAATTCATCGGCAGCCGCAGACCAAGCGGCGAGTCACCCGGCATCAGAAACAGATTGCCGCGGCGCAGCTTCCATTTCTCGCTGCGCCAGCGGCTTTTCGCCTCGGCGTTCCAGCGCTGCACCGGCAAGACATAACCGCGCGGCACATTCAGTCCCTGCTGAAACACTTGCGCCATGCGTGAGCGTTCTTCGGGATCGGCGAGCTTGGAATCGCTTGGATCGACATTGCCGGGAAGGCCATTTTCCTTCACCAGCCAATGCGTCTGATCTTCATACGCGGGCAGCACATGATCCGCATCGACGCCGAGTTTCGCTGCAATTCCCGTTGCGAATTTTTCCGCCTGTTCGATCTTCGCGCTGCGCGGGCCTTCGATGGGCGCGATGAGGTCTGGGTTTTTCCAGATCGGCACGCCGTCCTTCCGCCAATACAGACCGAACGCCCAGCGCGGCAGGCTCTCGCCTGGATACCACTTGCCCTGCCCGTAATGCAGCAGACCCCCCGGCGCAAAGCGCGTTCGCAAGCGGCGGATCAACGTGTCGGCGATGCCGCGCTTGGTCGGACCGACCGCGGCGATATTCCACTCGGCGGATTCCAGATCGTCGATGGACACGAATGTCGGCTCACCGCCCATGGTAAGACGCACGTCGTCGGCTTTGAGATCGGCATCGACCTTTTCGCCGAGCGCGTCGAGGCGTTTCCATGACTCGTCGGAAAACGGCTTGGTGATACGCGGCGCTTCGTTGATGCGCGTCACGCTCATCTCGAAACCGAAATCCGCATTGCCTGCACTCACCGCGCCGCTGATCGGCGCGGCTGTCCGATAATGCGGTGCCGCCGCCACCGGGATATGCCCCTCACCCGTCAGCATGCCCGATGTGACGTCAAACCCGATCCAGCCGGCGCCCGGCAGATAGACTTCTGCCCACGCATGCAAGTCCGTGAAATCCGCTGCAACTTCGCGTGGCCCCTCGAGCGGATCGATGTCGGGCACAAGCTGAATGAGATACCCCGACACGAAGCGCGCAGCCAATCCGAGATGACGCAATGTCTGAATCAACAGCCAAGCAGAATCGCGGCACGAGCCTGAATTGGCTTTCAGCGTTTCTTCCGGCGTCCACACGCCGGGCTCCATGCGAATGATGTAGTTGATCTTCTCGCGCAGTTTCGCGTTCAGATCGACAAGAAAATTGACGGTGTTGGGCGCTTCGCGCGGCATCGCCGCAAGATAATCGGCGAACAACGGCGTCGGCGTATCCGTCGTGAGATACGGCGCAAGTTCTGCTGCGAGATCGGGCGGATACGCGAACGGAAATTTCTCGGCGTAAGGTTCAACGAAGAAATCGAACGGATTCACAACCGCCATGTCGGCAATGAAATCCACCTCGATCTTGAATTCGCGCGTCGGTTCTGGAAACACAAACCGCGCCAGCCAATTGCCCT
>JAYVYQ010000332.1:0-11809 GCA_043784125.1 Afipia sp. | reverse complement strand
AACGACGAAATCATTGTTGGAAACGCATCGCTTGCGCCGCATGAACGGCAGCTCGAGCGCCCGGAACCGGCAAAGGGTGCCATCCGCATCGTAATGGGTCCGCAGGACGACGAGTTTGGTGAGGCGCGGGATTTGTTTCTCACGAGCGACTGGGTCATTTCCGCAACCAGCGACCGCATGGGCTATCGTCTCGAAGGACCGAAGATCGCCCACACAAAGGGGCATAACATTGTCTCCGACGGCACAGTCAACGGCAGCATTCAGGTACCGGGATCGGGCCAGCCCATTGTTCTCATGATGGATCGTGGCACGACAGGCGGCTATCCCAAGATTGCGACTGTCATCGGTGCCGATCTTGGACGCTTCGCACAAATGCCGGCAGGATCGAAATTCCGTTTCGCCGCAATTTCGGTGGAAGATGCGCAGGTTGAGGCCAGAAAGCTTTCGACATTTCTGGTTTCGCTACCCAGTCTCATAAGTCCGGCTGGAAGCGCGAACCTTAATCTTGACGAGCTTCAGCGCGCCAATGTCGCGGGTGCGGCGGTGAATGCAATCGACGGGCACGACAATTTATGAAAATCGATCTCAACAGCGATCTCGGCGAAGGTTTCGGCGCGTGGGATATGGGCAATGACGATGCAATGCTGAATGTTGCCAGCAGCGTCAATATCGCTTGCGGATTTCATGCTGGCGATTCCGACATCATGCTCAAGACAGCAAAACTCGCCGAGCAACGCGGCGTCAGCATCGGCGCGCATCCCGGCTTCCGCGATCTTCATGGCTTCGGACGGCGGCCGATACCCGGACTGAAATCATCCGAAATCGAGACGATGGTTGCCTACCAGATCGGCGCGCTGCAAGCGATCGCGGCTCTCGCCGGCCACAAGGTCACGCATGTGAAGGCGCATGGCGCGTTGTCGAATGTCGGATGCGTCGATGACATAACGGCGCGTGCCATCGCGGCTGCCATCAAGGCTGTCGATCCAAACCTTTATTTTGTGGTGCTGCCGAATTCGGCATTGGTGCGCGCAGGTGAAGCCGCAGGGTTAAAGCTGATCCACGAAGTGTTCGCCGACCGTGCTTATGAAGATGACGCGCAACTTGTTGCACGCAGCAAGCCCGGCGCGGTTTTGCACGATGGCAGCATGATCGCGCAGCGCGTGGTGCGCATGGTTCAGGACGGCTCGATTGTCGCTGCGTCTGGAAAGATCATTAAAGTAAAAATCGACACGGTCTGCATTCATGGCGATACGCCAGGGGCGGTCGAGATCGCGCAAAGCATCCGCGCTGAACTCAAACGCAGCGGGATCGACGTCGCGCCGTTCAGTTTGCAACGCTAGCTGCAGGCAGCGCCAACGAACCGGACCTTGCTCCCTCGATCGGCGTTTGCGCGATCAACCGCTTCAGTTCTGGAATACACGATCCGCAATTGGTCCCCGCCTTGAGTTGCGCGCCGATGTCGGTCGTCGAACGCGCGGCGCCCGACGCGATGGCGTTGCAAATGGTAGTGCGTCCAATTCCGAAACACGCGCAGACCACGGGGCCGTTGCCAGCCAGCCCGTCTGCCGATTTGCCCGACAGCAACAATCGCCGTTGATCGTCTGTGACTGTATCCGATGCGAAGATTACTTTCACCGATTCCCAATCGGGAACGTCGTGGGACGGCTCGATGAATAAGCATCGATCAAGCCGTCCATCCTTGTACGCCGCTGCACGGTAGACGCCGGCACCGCTGTCTACGTATTCCGAGAACGCACCGTCCTCGTCGTGTGGCGAAGCAAGCAATTTCCAATCGGCGATGGCGAGGTTGCCGGCCAACAGATAGCCGTATCCGCCCGTGACTGCGACGCGTGTCCACCATACGCCTTTTGGAAACACGAGCGGTTCACGCGCCAATACGAATCCGCGTTGCGCAAAATTAACGGCTTCGATAGCAGCCGGTGTCGCCTTATTCTCAGGCTGCCCTGAAAAGGGATCGGTAAAGGGTGCGACCAAAGCGCCAACGCGGGCGGATGAAGAATTCTCCGCGCTCCAGTGGATCGGCGCGAACACCATTCCGCGTTGCTGGCGTTCGCTGACGACGACTTTGAGAATGCATTGACCCGTCTCCGTCGCTACGCGCGCAAAGCCTCCATCGGTAACGCTAGCTTGCGCAGCGTCGTCCGGATGAATTTCAATGTAAGGCTCGGGCAGGTGTGCGCCAAGACGCGGGCTTAGGCCTGTCCGCGTCATCGTATGCCATTGATCGCGAATGCGTCCGGTGTTGAGCCGTAGCGGCCGCGCCGATGAGGTTTCACCCCGCAGCATCGGGACATCGGGGGCGACGAAACGCGCTTTTCCATCGGATGTGAAGAAGCCACCATTTCCGAAAAATCGTTCGCCCGATTGCGTTTGGCCGGCTGGCGACGGCCACATGAAAGGTGTCATCGCGTCGAATTCGTCATCGGCCATGTTCGCAGCGCTGCCAATATCAAAATCGCGGCTGCCGTGGTTTTCAAATGCCGAAAGCCGCGCATGTTCGCGAAAGATATCGGCGGCGGAATTGTAAGAGAACGCGGCACCGTGCCCAAGCCGCTTGGCGACTTCGCTGACCATCCACCAGTCCGGCCTGGCTTCGCCGGGCGGCGGCAGAAAAGCACGCTGGCGTGAGATGCGCCGTTCCGAGTTGGTGACGGTGCCTGACTTCTCGCCCCAGGCTTGCGCAGGCAACACGACATGCGCACCCGAAGCGACGCTGTCGTTGGAGCTGACGTTTTCCGAAATCACCAGCAGGTCGAGCTTGCGCATTGCGACACGGACGGCGTCGGCGTTTGGCAGCGATACCGCGGGATTGGTCCCCATTACCCACAGCGCCTTGATGTCGCCTCGGCCGATGGCCTGAAACATCTGCACAGCCTTGAGACCTTCATGTGTGGCGATGTGTGGCGCGCTCCAGAACCTACGCACGCGATCGATATCCGGCGGCGTGAAGTTCATGTGCGCCGCGAGCTGGTTCGACAATCCGCTGACCTCACGACCACCCATCGCATTCGGCTGCCCCGTCAACGAGAATGGTGACATGCCGGGCTTGCCGATGCGCCCGGTCGCCAAATGGCAATTGATAATCGCGTTGACCTTGTCGGTGCCCTGCGCTGATTGATTGACGCCTTGCGAATAGAGCGTCACGACGCGCTGCGTGGTCGCAAACATCTGGAAGAATGCCACAACATCGGGTTCGCTCAATCCCGTCGCCAATACTGTTGCAGCTGTGCTTCCAGCCATGCCGCGTGCGCGCGCAAGTGTCTCGTCAAACCCATTGGTGTGAGCAGCGATGTAGGATTTATCAAGCGCCCCACTATCAGCGAGATGGACCAGCAGACCGCAAAACAGCGCGCTGTCCGTGCCAGGCTTCAGCCCAAGAAACAGATCGGCGTCACCGACTGTATCCGTGCGCCGCGGGTCGATGACGACAATGCGCGCGCCACGTTTTTGTTTGTTGGCGATCATACGCTGAAACAGCACCGGATGGCACCACGCGGCGTTCGAGCCGACGAGCACCAGCAAATCGGCTTGGTCGAGATCTTCGTAATTTCCCGGAACGGTATCGGAGCCGAAGGCACGGCGATGTCCGGCGACGGACGACGACATGCAAAGCCGCGAGTTGGTGTCGACGTTCGCGGTGCCGATGAATCCCTTCATCAGCTTGTTGGCGACGTAGTAGTCCTCGGTGAGAAGCTGTCCAGAAAGATAAAACGCAACAGAATCGCGTCCGTGCTTGGCCATGATGTGCTGAAGGCGGTTTGCCACATGATCGAGCGCGTCCGTCCATGCGACACGCTCCATCGTACCGTTCGAGACGCGCACCATCGGATGCAGCAGCCGCTCGTTCAGACCAAGCGTTTCGCCGAGCGCCGAGCCTTTGGAGCAAAGCCGTCCGAAATTTGCAGGATGTTCGGGATCGCCCGCAATCGCTGCGCCGCCATTGCCGTCCGGTGTTGCGAGAACCCCGCAACCGACCCCGCAATAAGGACAAGCAGTGCGGATCGCAGGCCGCGCAGCGTTCATGTGAGTCATGCGGACGCCCGCACGACATCGAAAAATGAATTTAGAAGGGACGGAAGGGCAACGTGCCGAACACAATGCCCGCTATCAGCAAGAATGCCCCATAGGTTGCGAGCATTTGCAGGCGCGAATCCGGATTGGCCGCAGCGGATCGCGGCTGAGAAGATTGAGGGGCTCGGGTTTGCAAGTCGCTCATCATGGACATCCTGCGGATAACGATTTGTCCAATGAAAGCGCTTTGATGGATTGCCGCAAGATCGCCCGACAAAAGACGATAATTTTGCACGCAGCGTGGATCTTGGAGACATAATGTCTCTCCGGCTGCTATGCAGCGGAGGAATTGTCTCTCCAAAATGGCGCTTACAGGCAGCCGTCATCAATAGACGTCCTGTTGGTAGCGGCCTTTTTTCTTAAGATCGGCGACAAAACTCACGGCCTCGTCGATGGAGCGCGCGCCGTGCTGGCCGACGATATCGACAAGCGCTCTTTCGACATCCTTCGCCATGCGCTTGGCGTCGCCGCAGACGTAGACATGCGCGCCTTCAGCGAGCCACGTCCACACATCGCGCCCGACTTCGCGCATGCGATCCTGCACGTAGAATTTTTCGCCGGTGTCGCGCGACCATGCCAAAGAGAGTCGCGTCAGATGGCCGGCGGCCTTCATCGCATTCAATTCGTCGGCGTAGAAGAAATCGTAATCGCTGCGCTGATGGCCGAAGAACAGCCAGTTGCCACCCGGTGCCTTGGTGGCCTGTCGATCGTGCAAAAAAGCGCGGAACGGCGCGATACCGGTGCCGGGTCCGATCATGATGATCGACGTGTTTGCATCCGCAGGAAGTGCGAAACCATGTGCTTTCTGGACATAGACCATCAGCTTGTCGCCGGGCGCGATCCGTTCGGCGAGATAAGTTGATGCAACACCAATACGTTTTCGTTTGCCGATTACGTAGCGGACAGTATCGACCGTCAGTGAAAGACGTCCCGGCGTTGCCATGTGCGACGACGAGATCGAGTAAAGACGCGGCTGCAACGGCTCCAGTGCTTCGACGAACGCTTCGGGATGAGGGCGAATGCTAGAAAATTTCTGCAACGTCGCCATCACGTCGAGATTGGCCGCGTCGCCATCGGGATCGTCGCCCCGCGCGAGTGCGGTTGCTTTTTCGCGTAACGCACCGCCTGAAATGAACGACAACAATTCAAAAAGCTTATCGGGCGCAGGAGACAGCGAAACATCCTGATGCAACACGTCGCGCAACGTCTTGCCGTTGATCTGCATCGTGGGGAGCGCGCCCAGCATTGCGATGATCTGATCGACCAGACCCAGATCGTTGCGGGCAAAAATTCCGAATGAATCGCCAACGATGTAGTCGAGGCCGGGGCCTGAGAGATCGAATTCAATGTGCCATGTCTGCTTTTCGGAACCCTCCTTGTTGAGCAGACGACGCGACACGAAAACGGCTTCAACCGGATTGTCGCGCGAACCTCCCGCCTCTGCGGCCGGTGATACGGGGATCTCGGACAGCAAGACAGCAGATGCGGTCGCCACTGCCGCACTGCTCTCAAGCTCGGCGTAGAGCGTCTTGATCATGCGCGCTGTCTCTTTGCCGCCCGGCACGCAAAGATTGAGACGTAGCTCCTTCT
This sequence comes from Afipia sp., assembly GCA_043784125.1. GTDB lineage: Bacteria > Pseudomonadota > Alphaproteobacteria > Rhizobiales > Xanthobacteraceae > Afipia. The sequence goes on along the minus strand of JAYVYQ010000332.1, from coordinate 6,127 downwards.
TGTTCGCAATCACATCCGAATAGTCGTTGCAATTATAACCGCACTGGCCGCAATCCTGTTGCGCCATCGCCGCCATCATACGGCGCCGCAATGGCCGGCCTTCGGCGAGTTTCATGCGATCATCGATCGGGAGGGTCTGATCGTGCCACGGAGCTTCACCATCGTCGCCATCGCCGCTTTTCATCTCGGCGGCATTCTGCTCCGCCGACAACGGCGTCACGGCATTGTCAAGCGAGACCAGACCGGCAAAGAAGCCGTTAAGCCACGAGCGCTGTTCTTCCGAGAACGGCGCTGTCTCGGGCACGATGTCGAAATTTGGCGGCGGTGCAATCTGGTTCATGCCGCCGTCTCCAATCCGACCATGCGCTTGAGAGCGTCAATGTCATGCCGGCGCGCAAACTTGTTAAAGGTCTCGTCAGCGGAGGCGCGATGGGCAATGTAGGTTTTTAGAATTTGCTCGACGGCTTTTGGCGCATCTTCCGCCTTGACGTTTTGAACGAGTTCGCGCGCAATTGTTCCGTCGGCACCAAAACCGCCACCGACAAATACGTGGTAGCCGGGCGTGGTGTCGCCCTCCTCGTTCACCGCAACGCGCGCTCCGATCAATCCGATGTCACCGATGTAATGCTGCGCGCAGGAATGATGGCAGCCGGTGAGATGAACGTTGACAGGCGAATCGAGCGCCACACGTTCCTCGCACCATGCGGCGATTTCGTCCGCGCTTTCCTTGGTGTGCGCGTTGCCGAATTTGCAGCCGGTCGCGCCCGTACAGGCCACAAGGCCGGCGCGGATGACGGTCGTCGTCGTTGCGAGCCCGAGCGCATCGATTGTCGCGACGACGGTTGCGACATCTGCGTCGGCGACACCTGAGATCAACAGGTTCTGCCAAACCGTCAGTCGGATATCGCCGTCGCCAAAATCGGCGGAGAGTTTTGCCAATCCCCGCATCTGTTCCGACGACATGCGGCCAAGCTTGAGCGCGACTCCGATCCAGTTCAGTCCTGTCTGCTTCTGTGGGTGAACGCCGATATGCGCAAGGCGGTCGAATTTCGGTCGGGGCGCAATTGCATCTGCCGGAATGCGCGTGAGCGAGCGGCCCAGCTTTTCCTCAACGGCTCCGAGGAACTTCTCGAAACCCCAGGCGTCGAGAATGTATTTCAATCGGGCCTTGAGGCGATTGGTGCGGTCGCCGTGCTCGATGAAAACGCGCACGATCGCGTCTGAGATTTGCGTGGCGTCTGTGGGCGGCAGGATCACGCCGGTGTCGCGCGCAAGATCGCGATGGCCCGTAATGCCGCCAAGACCCAAGCGATAATATATCCCGGCTTCAACGCCGTGTCCGTCAAGCACCTGCACCGCCTGGAAGGCGATATCGTTGGTGTCCTCGAGCGTCGCTATCTTTCCGCCGCCGTCGAATGCGACGTTGAATTTTCGGGGCAAGCCGTAGAGCGCTCTCTCATTGAGAATATGGTGATGCCACGCACGCGCATGTGGCCGCGTATCGAGCAGTTCCTGCGAATCGATTCCAGCGGTCGCCGTACCCGTCACGTTGCGGATGTTGTCGGCACCGGAGCCGCGCGAACACAGACCGATATCCTGAATGGCCTCGATCACATTGACTGCGTTCTTCGGTTCGATGTCGCGCAACTGCAAATTCGCACGCGTCGTCACATGGGCAAATGGACCGCCGAATGTTTCGGCGATATCGGCCACGCCAGCCAATTGCCAATGCTTGAGAATGCCGTTCGGAATCCGAAGACGGCACATGTAGGACGTTTGCGTGGGCGCGACGTAGAAGATTCCGTAGTAGCGCCAGCGGAAATTGTCGGCGGGTTTCGGTGCCTCATTTGTCTGCGACTGCTTGACCAGACGCGGATAGGCATCGAACGGATGCTCGTCGCGCTTGATCTTCTCCTGATCGTTGAGCTTGCCGCCGGCAGCGACCGTGCGATCCTGCGCCTTGAAATGAATTGCATCTGGCCCGACCGGCTCTGATTTTGCGGGCGCATTCGTCCGGGCGACACGCGACGCATTTATCCCGGAGACAAAGCCTTCGAGGTAACGCTTCTGGTCGGGAGAAAAATCGCTCGACATCGTCACGCCGCCTTCGGCTGAACGGCATCGGCAAAGGAAAGTTCGCGCCCGAACATCAGGCCGCCGCGCATCGCCGCGACCGATCCGCCGGCGCGGATTAACTCAAGATACCAGAGTGCATCGCGCGTATCGCCGACCAGCACGGCACCCGTCAACGCGCCGTTTGCGATCACGAGTTTCTTGTAAGTGTCGAATTTCCGGTCGTTGAACATGATCGACTCGGTGCCTTCGCCGCCGAGGAAGTCGCCTGCTGAAAAGACACTGACGCCGGAGACTTTGAGATTGGTGGAGACGACACTTCCCGAATAATGTGAAGGCCGTCCTGCAAGATGACCGGCAAGCACCCTCGCCTGTTCGTAAGCCGGCTCGACGAGGCCATAGCAGGTGCCGCGATGCTCCGCGCATTCGCCGAGCGCATAGACGCCGTCGGTTGCCGTCTTCATTTGATCATCGACGAGAACGCCGCGATTGACGTCGATGCCAGCGGCCTTCGCGAGCGATGCGTTTGGCCGAATCCCAGCTGCAAAGATCACCGCGTCCGCCGTGATCGTCTGTCCGTCCGTCAGTTGGACGCCTTCGACGTGATCGAAACCAAGAATCTGCGCGGTATTCGCACTGAGACAGACGTCGACGCCTTTCGCTTCGACAAGGCGCTTGAGCAGCGTCGCTGCTGCGTCGTCGAGTTGCCGCTCCATCAGGCGATCCATAAGATGCAAGAGCGTCACCTGCGCGCCGGCTTTTGCCAGTCCGTAGGCGGCCTCAAGTCCGAGCAAGCCTCCACCCACGACAACAACGCGCTTCCTCTGCGCTGCGAGATCGAGAAGTTGAACGACATCGCGACTGTCGCGAAACGTGTGAACGCCGGGCAATTCCGCACCGGGCACAGTGAGCCGCAACGCATTCGATCCAGTCGCAAGAACGAGTTTGGAAAAGCCGACGTCAACGCCGTTCGCCAATATCACGCTGCGCTTTGCAAGATCGATTGCGGTTGCGGCGCATCCGTAAGTGACGGTGACACCGCGGTCCCGCCACCAGGCGGCAGACTGCAACTCGATGTCTTGTGACGTGACCTCTCCTGCCAATACCGACGACAACAGCACGCGGTTATAGGCCAACCGCGGCTCTTCACCGATCACCGCAACCGCGTAACGGCCAAGCGAGCGCTTTGCGAGTTCCTCGACAAAACGTGCCGCTGCCATTCCGTTACCGATGACGACCAGTGGCTCACTCATCCTTGTCTCCTGTGTCAGGCGGCTTCGACGAAGCGATGACGCTCATACAGGAATTCGAGGACGCGCTGGCGGCATTTCAGGTAGGTCGGGTTCGACGCCAGTTCGAGGCGCTTGCGCGGATGCGGCAACTGCACGTCAAGCACTTCACCGATTTTCGCGCTGGGACCGTTGGTCATCATGACGATTCGGGTCGAGAGCAAAACCGCCTCGTCCACGTCATGCGTAATCATCAGCACCGTGTTGTTGAGTTTCTGATGCAGCGCCATCACCGAATCCTGGAGATGGGCGCGGGTCAGCGCGTCAAGCGCACCGAACGGTTCGTCGAGCAGCAAGACTTTCGGCTCCATCGCCAGCGCGCGCGCAATGCCGACGCGCTGCTTCATGCCGCCGGAGATTTCAGCGGGACGCTTGTCTTTGGCATGCGCCATCTGGACAAGATTGAGATTGTGCATCGTCCATTCGTTTCGCTCAGCGCGTGTCTTGGACGACCCGAAGACCTTATCGACACCGAGCCGGACGTTGTCGTAGACCGTCAGCCAAGGCAGCAGCGAGTGGTTCTGGAACACGACAGCGCGATCCGGTCCCGGCGAATTGACCTCGCGTCCTTCAAGCAGAACGCCGCCCTGCGTTGCGTCCGTGAGACCGGCGACGATGTTGAGCAAGGTTGACTTGCCGCAACCCGAATGGCCGATGATGGAGACGTAATCGCCCTTCTCCACCGTGAGGTTGATGCCCTTCAAAACCTCGCTCTGGGTCGAACCCCGGGTGAAGATTTTGTCGACGTGGTCGATCTGAAGATAAGCCATTGATGTGCTCCTTAGTTCGCCTGCACGCCGCGCGTGGCCAGTCTGCCAAGCAGCGCAATCATGCGATCGAGAATGAATCCGATGATGCCGACGTAAAACAGCGCGAGAATGATTTCGCTGATGTGGGATGAATTCCACGCATCCCAGATGAAGAAGCCGATGCCGACGCCGCCGATCAGCATTTCGGCGGCGACAATGGCGAGCCACGATAGACCGATGCCGATCCGCAGGCCGGTGAAGATGTACGGCGCCGCCGACGGGATCATGATCTTCCAGAAAAACTCGATTGGGTTGAGCTGCACGACGGCCGCGACATTTCGGTAATCCTGCGGAATATTGCGGATGCCGACGGCGGTGTTGATGATGATCGGCCAGATCGAGGTGATGAAGATCACAAAGATCGCCGAGGGCTGTCCGTCGCGGAATGCTGCCAGCGACAGCGGTAACCAGGCGAGCGGCGGGATGGTGCGCAGCACCTGGAAAATCGGATCGAGGCCGCGCATCGCCCAGATCGATTGACCGACCAATGTGCCAAGCGCAATGCCGATGACGGCTGCGAGCGAATAGCCGAGCGCCACGCGTTTCAGACTCGCCGACAGATGCCAGAACAGGCCCTTGTCGATACCGCCGCGATCGAAGAACGGATCGAGGATCAGCTCCTTGGTATCTTTCAGCACGCGCGACGGCGGAGGCAATGTCGCTCCCGCCTTTCGGCAAACCAATTCCCATACCAGCAGCAGCAATGCGACCACGATGACCGGCGGCACGACATTCGACGCAACCGAACGCATGTTCTTGCCGACGGCTTCGGGCCATGGCGCGCGTTTTGGCGAAATCGAAATGATTTCTGCCGCAGCAGGTGTCTGCGGGATCGCGATTGCGGAGTCGGTATTGAGAGCTGGCATGTTCATCGTCGGGTCTCCAGAATTTAATGAAAGGGACCGCCCGCGTCCGGGCGGTCCTATTTCGTCAGACTTCGACGCGCTTGATCGACAGCGACTTGAGATAGGCTGCAGGATTTTCCGGATCGAAAACCTTGCCGTCGAAGAAGGTTTCCTTGCCGCGCGAGGATGCCGCCGGAATGTCGGCAGCCGCAACGCCAAGATCCTTTGCGGCTTCGCGCCACAAGTCTTCGCGGTTAACCTTTGCGATGAGCGCCTTCGCATCGAAGCCGGCTTCATATTTGCCCCAGCGCATGTCCTCTGTGATGAACCACAGGTCATGGCTCTTGAACGGATAGGACGCATGATCCGCCCAGAACCGCATCTGCTGCGGTGAATTCTCAACGACGCGACCCGTGCCGTAGTCGAACTTGCCCTTCATGCGATCGGTGACGTCCTCGACCGGCACGTTGATCCACTGGCGTTTTGCGCAGATCTCTGCGGCTTCGGCGCGGTTCTCGGCCTTTTCGCACCATTGCTGCGCTTCCATCACAGCCATCGTAAGGGCCTTTGCGGCCTTTGGATATTTGTCGACGAAGGCCGCACGCAGCGCGAACGACTTCTCAGGATGCTTGTCCCAGAGTTCGCCGGTCGTGATCGCGGTGTAGCCGAGGTCTTGATGGATGAGCTGAAGATTCCACGGCTCACAGACGCAGAACGCATCCATCGTGCCGACCTTCATATTCGCCACCATCTGGGGCGGCGGAACCACGATGGTCTCGATGTCCTTGTCGGGATCGATGCCGCCAGCAGCGAGCCAGTAGCGAATCCACAAATCATGCGTGCCGCCCGGGAATGTCATCGCGGCTTTGACCGATTTGCCGGATGCTTTCTTGGCGTCGAGCGCCGTCTTGAATGGCTTGGTATCGACGCCGATTTTCAGATCGGCATATTCCTTCGCAACCGAGATGCACTGACCGTTCAGGTTCAGACGCGCCATGATGTACATCGGCGTCGGCACGTTGTTCTGCGTCACCTTGCCGGATGAAATCAAATAGGGCATCGGCGTCAGAATATGCGCGCCGTCGATCCCGTTGCCTTCGGAGCCGAGCAC
>JAYVYQ010000331.1:0-2121 GCA_043784125.1 Afipia sp. | reverse complement strand
TCGACTGCGCGTTCACCGGGTGGAGCGATGTGTGGCGCGACGAGAAATTCCGCGACTGGAATATTTCGGAATCGCTCGCTTACATTCGCGTGCCGATTCAGATCGTGCAGGGCGCGGACGATCAATACGGCACACTGCGCCATATCGAGATCGCGCGCGAGGAATGCTATTGCCCGGTCGACGTGTCGATCATTCCGGGTGCTGCGCATTCGCCGCATCGTGAGGCCGCCGACATAACGTTGAAGGCCATCGCGGATTTCGCCAACCGGCTTTTGAAGAAGCATGGCGAGGGTGTCCTGGGACACGCCGCCTAGTCGCGATATCTCAACCGTCATGCCCGGCTTTATGCCGGGCATCCACGTCTTACTTTGGTTGCCCCGAAAGACGGGGATGGCCGGGACGAGCCCGGCCATGACGAAATTTGGGCGACAGGACTTATGAAATAAAATGCATATTCGGCTTAATAACGCTGGACATGTCAGAAAACCGGAATTATTGTGCATATAACTCCAAAGCCCATCGAAAGCTGAAAATGGCCGCTGAAGCCCGAAAACTTAGCCATTCCGCCCGCTTCATCGATTTCCAGACCGAGCCGTCCAGGTACCGGCACTGGAAGATCGACGTGGCAGGCGACGTCGCCACGCTGACCATGGATGTCGATGAGAATGGCGGCCTGTTCGAGGGCTATCTGCTCAAGCTGAATTCCTACGACCTCGGCGTGGACATTGAACTCGCCGACGCTGTGCAGCGGCTGCGCTTCGAGCATCCGCAGGTGAAGGTGGTGTTGTTGCGCTCGGGCAAGAAGCGCGTGTTTTGTGCCGGCGCGAATATCCGCATGCTCGCGGGATCGACCCACGCGCATAAAGTCAACTTCTGCAAATTCACCAACGAGACCCGCAACGGGCTCGAAGACTCCAGCGAGAATTCCGGCCAGCGTTTCATCACTGTCGTCAACGGCACGGCTGCGGGCGGCGGCTATGAACTCGCGCTCGCAACCGATCACATCATCATGGCGGACGATGGCGCGGCAGCCGTAGCACTTCCCGAAGTGCCGCTGCTGGCGGTGCTGCCCGGAACGGGCGGACTTACGCGTGTGGTGGACAAACGAAAAGTGCGCCGAGACCACGCTGATTTTTTCTGCACGATTGAAGAAGGCATCAAGGGCAAGCGCGCGGTGCAGTGGCGGCTTGTCGATGAGATCGTTTCCAATTCCAAGCTCGAAGCCAAAGTCGCGGAGCGCGCCAAGGAGTTTGCGGGCCAATCGAAACGCGCAGGCGAGGGTGCGGGATTGAAACTCAATCCGCTGTCGCGCGAGTTCACCGACAACGGTATCACCTACGGCTTCGTCAGCGTCGATATCGATCGCGACAAGCGTGTCGCCTCCATCACCATCAAGGCGCCGGAAACCGATCCGCCGAAGGATGTGGCAGCACTCGCGGCGCTCGGCGACAAATTCTGGCCGCTTCAGGTCGCGCGCGAACTCGATGACGCGATTCTGCATCTGCGCATCAACGAATTGCAGACCGCGATGTTCGTCTTCAAGTCGGCCGGCGAACGCGCTCGCGTGCTGGCCTATGACGCGTTTCTCGAAGCCAACAAGGCACACTGGCTCGTCAACGAGATCAATCATTACTGGAAGCGCGTGCTCAAGCGCGTCGATGTCACCTCGCGCACGCTGGTCGCGCTGGTCGAGCCGGGATCGTGCTTTGTCGGCACGCTCGCCGAACTCGTGTTCGCGGCGGATCGCTCCTACATGCTGATCGGCGAGAAGACCGGCGACAACCGCGCGCCTGCCGAGATCGTGTTGAGCGCGCAGAATTTCGGACGCTATCCGATGAGCCATGGCCTCACGCGGCTCGAATCGCGTTTTCAGGCCGATCCATCCGATGTCGACACGTCCAAAGCCAGAATCGGCGAGGCGCTCGACGCCGAGACCGCCGAGGAGTTGGGCCTCATCACGTTTGCGCTCGACGATATCGACTGGGATGACGAGGTTCGCGTGTTTGTCGAGGAGCGCACGTCGTTCTCGCCGGACAGCCTCACCGGCATGGAAGCGAATTTGCGCTTCGTTGGACCTGAAACGATGGAATCGAAAATCTTCTCGCGCCTCACCGCTTGGCA
>JAYVYQ010000330.1:0-16640 GCA_043784125.1 Afipia sp. | reverse complement strand
TCGTGGCGGATGGCGCCGACGATGCGAAGCCGACCGCGGGCTTCCAGCGCGTCGTGCAGCGCGCTGTCATTCACGTGCAGTCATCCGGCCGCGAGGAAGTCACCGGCGCCAATGTGCTGATCGCGATCTTCGCGGAGCGCGAAAGCCATGCGGCGTATTTCCTGCAGGAGCAGGACATGACCCGCTACGACGCGGTCAACTATATCAGTCACGGCATTGCCAAGCGTCCGGGCGTTTCCGAAGCGCGGCCGGTGCGCGGTGTCGATGAAGATGCCGACACCAAGGGCAATGAAGACACCAAGAAGAAGGGCGAGGCGCTCGACACCTATTGCGTCAACCTCAACAAGAAGGCGCGCGACGGCAAGATCGATCCGGTGATCGGACGCAATGCCGAAATCAATCGCGCCATTCAGGTGCTGTGCCGCCGCCAGAAGAACAATCCGCTGTTCGTCGGCGAAGCCGGCGTCGGCAAGACCGCGATTGCGGAAGGCCTTGCCAAGCGCATCGTCGATAGCGAAGTGCCGGAGGTGCTTGCCGCGGCGACCGTATTCTCGCTCGACATGGGCACGTTGCTTGCCGGTACGCGCTATCGCGGCGATTTCGAGGAACGTCTCAAGCAGGTCATCAAGGAACTGGAAGCGCATCCGAATGCGATCCTGTTCATCGACGAAATCCACACCGTCATCGGCGCAGGAGCCACGTCCGGCGGCGCGATGGATGCGTCGAACCTGTTGAAGCCCGCCTTGGCTTCGGGCGGCATCCGCTGCATGGGTTCGACCACGTATAAAGAGTATCGCCAGCACTTCGAGAAGGACCGCGCTTTGGTGCGCCGGTTCCAGAAGATCGATGTCAACGAACCGTCGGTCGAAGATGCGATTGGAATCCTGAAAGGCCTCAAGCCGTATTTCGAGGACTATCACAAGCTGAAATACACCAACGAGGCCATCGAGGCCGCGGTGAATCTCTCCGCGCGCTACATCCATGACCGCAAGCTGCCGGACAAGGCCATCGACGTGATCGACGAGTCGGGCGCTGCGCAGATGCTGGTCCCAGAAAACAAGCGCAAGAAAACCATCGGCATCAAGGAAATCGAAGTCACCATCGCGACGATGGCGCGGATTCCGCCCAAGAGCGTGTCGAAGGACGATGCCGAGGTGCTTAAGCATCTGGAATCGACATTGAAGCGAACTGTGTTCGGGCAGGACAAGGCCATCGAGGCGTTGTCGGCATCGATCAAGCTCGCGCGCGCCGGTCTGCGCGAACCGGAAAAGCCGATTGGTTCTTATCTGTTCTCCGGCCCGACCGGCGTTGGCAAGACCGAAGTTGCCAAACAGCTCGCAGCCTCGCTCGGCGTCGAACTCATTCGCTTCGACATGTCGGAATACATGGAGCGACATACCGTGTCGCGCCTGATCGGCGCGCCTCCGGGTTATGTCGGCTTCGATCAGGGTGGGTTGCTCACCGACGGCGTCGACCAGCATCCGCATTGCGTGGTGCTGCTCGATGAAATCGAGAAGGCACATCCGGATCTCTACAACGTGCTGCTGCAGATCATGGATCACGGCAAGCTCACCGATCACAACGGCAAGGCGGTCAACTTCCGCAACGTCATCCTCATCATGACGACGAATGCGGGTGCCGCCGACATGGCGAAGTCGGCGTTCGGCTTTACGCGCTCCAAGCGGGAAGGCGACGACCACGAGGCGATCAACCGGCAGTTCGCGCCGGAATTCCGCAACCGTCTCGATGCCATCGTGTCGTTCGCGCATCTCAATCACGATGTCATCGGCATGGTGGTGGAGAAGTTCGTGCTGCAGCTCGAAGCGCAATTGGCCGATCGCGACGTCACCATCGAATTGTCCGATCCCGCCAAGGCATGGCTGATCGAGCATGGTTATGACGAGCAGATGGGCGCGCGTCCGATGTCGCGCATCATCCAGGAACACGTCAAGAAGCCGCTCGCGGATGAAGTGCTGTTCGGCAAGCTCAAAGGCGGCGGACATGTCCGCGTCGTGCTCATCAAGGACGAGGAAACCGCGAAGGACAAGATCGGCTTTGAGTATGTCGAAGGCCCGGTCACGCCGAAGCCGGAGAAGCTGCCGGGTTCGCGCAAGCGCAAGCCGAAAGGCAGCGATGGCCCGAAAGGCTCGATCAAGGGGCCGCTTCTGAAAGTGTAAGCGGCTCGGTACCGCAGATAAAAAGCCCGGCGGTCATTCGACTCGCCGGGTTTTTGCTGACCGGATGTTTTTCAGTGACGCTTCAACGCGACCAGAACAGATTTGAATTTTGCGTTGATGGCGTGGCTCGCGCTATGCGCAACCGTCGCAGCCGCGCCTCCGGCGAATACTGCCACCAGAAGATATTGCAGCGCGCCTTTGGCGATCTGTTTTCTGAGTACGCGCAGAATTTTTCTGTCGTCAGACATCGCCGGTCCCGGAATTAACGTTCCGCTAACCCTAGGCGAGCGGGGAGAGGGCGTCCATGCGCGTCGCGCGAAAGGTCGGATTAACCTGAACGCGCGCGCCATCGATGCTGCGGCCGATCGGTCTATCGCGCGGCACGGTTAACGCGTGGCAGCGACATGACATGTTCAGAAGATCAATGTTTACAGGCCTAACTTCACTTTTTGCCGAAGCCGCTATGCTCAACAAATCGATAAAAAAATGAGGACATTTTTCATCTCATTTTCGATTAAGTTTTACGAAACCGTTTTCCAATCATCTGGACGTGCGCTGTGAGATTGCTTTGGCGCATGGGCCAGGAGGCTGCCGTGTTGACATTCGGAATGATCGGAATTGCGTTTTGCGCGTTGTGCGTGATCGCGTCACTGTCATCGACCGCGCGTGAGCCGTCGATCTGACGGCGCGATTTGCGCTGCGGTTGTGCTTGGCTGCATCCCGCAAATGACGGTCGGACCGGCTTGACGGCACGGCATTCCGCCCGCGAGATGGGGTGATCGATTCATCCAGTCATTCTCGCGGTAATTTTCGCTTGGCGCTTCCTTCGTCCGATTCTCCCAGATGGCAAACGGCATCCGGGGCGTTTGTTCTCGGCGCCACGTCGGGGCTTTCGTCTGTGCTCGCGCTGGTGCTATGCGGGACGTTCATCGGCGTCGGCGCGCTTGCGCATGATTCCGGTTTTACGCTGGGCTGGACGCTGGCCACCACGATTTTGATCTGGGCCGCTCCCGCGCAGGTTATTCTCATCACCACGGCGCATTCGGGGGCGACGCTGCTGGAATCTGCGCTCGCCGTCACCCTCAGCGCCATCCGGCTTTTGCCGATGATCGTCTCGGTGATGCCGATGCTGCGCACGCCGCAGACAAAGACGGCTCAATTGATTTTGCCCGCGCATATGGTGGCGGTGACGGTGTGGGTGGAGAGCTTCCGGCTGCTGCCGCATGTGCCGCGGCCGTCGCGCGTGGCGTTCCTGAACGGTCTCGGTGGCTCGCTGCTCATCATGAGCGCCGTCGCCACCGGAGTGGGGTATGGCCTTGCGGCCAATCTGCCGCCGCTGCTGTCCGCCGGAATTCTGGCGCTGACGCCGCTGACGTTTCTGTTGTCCACGGCCCGCAATGCTCACCGATTGGTGGACAAGCTCGCGCTTGCGCTCGGCCTCGCGCTTTATCCGTTCTTCTCCATCCTCAATACCGGCGTTGAAATTCTCATCAGCGGCGTTGTGGCGGGCACGATTGCTTATGGCTTCCATCGCTGGCGAAAGTCGAACGCATGACGATCTTCGGCGACTCGCATGCGATTGCTCTGTTGCTGCTCGCCGGTTTCCTGCCGAACGAGATATGGCGCTTCATCGGCTTCGTCGTCGGCGGGAGGGTCCGCGAGGACTCAGAAGTGCTGGTGTGGGTGCGGGCGGTATCGGCAGCCATTTTGGCGGCCGTGATTGCGCAAATCCTGATCTCGCCGCCCGGCGCATTGGCAACGGTTCCAGCAACCGTTCGCTTCGGCGCGGCTGCCGTTGGTTTTGTCGTCTATCTGATGACGCGCAAATCGGTGTTCGCGGGCGTCATTGCCGGCGAGATCGTCGTGCTGGCGGGAGCGTGGTGGCTCGGCTGATGCGGGCCTAGTCTTTCAGCGCCGAAATGATTCTGGTCGCGTGATCCTCAAGAACCTTGACGTCTTCCTTGCGCGACGCGGGCGGCAGAAGCGCCACGCCGTCGATGCGCGGCATCACATGCATGTGCAGGTGGAACACCACCTGACCGCCGGCATGTTCGCTGAACTGTTGCAGCGTAATGCCATCGGCGTCGAATGCTTCCTTCGCCGCGATCGCAATCTTCTTTGCGGCAAGAACGACATGCGAAAGGTCGGCAGGGGCGATGTCGAGAATGTTGCGCGCGGGCGCTTTCGGAATCACCAGCGTATGCCCCGGACAACGCGGCATGATGTCGAGGAAGGCGAGGGTGTGGTCGTCCTCGTAAACCTTGTAGCAGGGGAATTCGCCGCGCAGGATTTTGGCGAAGATATTGTTGGTGTCGTAAGCGGTCATGAGCGTGTCCATTTCGATGGCGTAACCATTGCTGCGAAAGATTGCAGCGTCAAGCGCGGCTATTTGCCGTCGGCAGATTTGCGGAACGGTCCCGCATCGGTCAATTCGCGAACGGCTTCCTGAACGTATCGTCGTTCGCGCTTGAGATAATCGCCGACCGCGCGGCGCAGCGACGGGTCGGCGATATAATGCGCCGAATAGGTTGTCTGCGGTAGATAGCCGCGCGCGATCTTGTGTTCGCCCTGCGCGCCGGCCTCGACGCGCTTCAAGCCGCGCTGGATTGCGAAATCGATGGCCTGATAATAACAGACCTCGAAATGCAGAAACGGGTGGTGCTCGATGGCGCCCCAGTTTCGTCCATACAGCGCTTCCGAGCCGATGAAGTTGATCGCGCCCGCGATCCAGCGTCCCTCGCGCTTGGCCATCACCAGCAGGACGTCGTCCGGCATGGTCTCGCCGATCATGCTGTAGAATTCGCGCGTCAAATATGGATGGCCCCATTTGCGCGAACCCGTCTCCATGTAGAAATCGAAGAACGCATCCCATGCGTCGGGCGTGATCGCATCGCCTGTAAGCGCATGGATCGTGATTCCGTTGTCCAGCGCATCGCGCCGCTCACGCCGGATCGCCTTGCGGTGGCGCGAGCTGAGCGTGTTGAGGAAATCCTCGAACGTCGCATAGCCATGATTGTGCCAGTGAAACTGCTGATCGGTGCGCTGAAGAAATTCATGCCTGGCGAGAAATTCCCATTCGTCTTCGCGCGCGAAGGTGACATGCACCGACGACGCCTGCGTCGCGTCGCACAGTCCGATCAATCCGGCCGCGAGGGCTTCGCGAATGAGTGGCGCGCGCGCGGCGGGGCGAACCAGCAGGCGAGGGCCGCTGGCCGGCGTAAAGGGAACGGCCGCCTGCAGTTTCGGATAATAGCTTCCGCCGGCGCGCTCGAATGCATCGGCCCAGCCGTGATCGAAAACATATTCGCCTTGCGAATGATTTTTCAGATAGCAGGGGACGATGCCCATGACCTTGCCGCCGCTGCGTGCAATAAGATGGCGCGGCCCCCAGCCGGTTTGTGCCGATGCGGACTTCGAGGCTTCGAGCGCGTTGAAAAATGCGTGAGAAACAAACGGGTTGTAGGCGGCTTTGGAATCAACGCGCGAATCGCTTGCGATGCCGGATGAAGCCGAAATAGTGCTGCAATCCGGATTGGCGCAGGCGTTCCAGTCATCCGCAGAAATCTGCGTGACGGAGGACACGGCTTCGAGCGTGATGTCGGATGAATCCGTCAATGGATGCGAACACCGCTTGGTCGTGAAAAAACGAGTCTGTGTCGTGTGTTAGATCGGCTTTTGCCGGGATGACTTCAAGTGTTTCGCGTGCGGGCTAAGTTTGCCGCCCGCTCAAATCTCCGGCACAAATCCCTCGAAAATCATCTGGTCTGCATAACGCGATGCGCGCGTGCGTTGCTCCGCCGTCCGCACTGTCCAGGTCAGCAACGCGCAGCCGAAGATATTCCGTGCGATCCAGGGCGCCGGGGCGGGCAGTTCGTTGACCCAATACGCCACGAAATGCGGTCGGGTGCGAAAGGCGTGGCGAAGGCCGGTCATCTCGCGGATCTTTTCGGCGGGAAGCAGTTTCCACTCGGCATCGTCGTAGTGCCGCTGTGCAACGATGCCGCGTGGCAAATCAGGTATGAGATCGCGGAGTGCCAGCACCTGATCGGGATCGAACGACATCGCAACAACCGGCCCGCGATAGGACGCCAGCACCTGCGCCATGCGCGTGACCAGTTTGCGGTCGCCGTTGAAGCGGCTTTTGACCTCGAGCACCAGCGGCACGCGGCCATCGACGCGGGCGCAAAGATCGCCCAGCGTCATCATGCGGTCCGGCGTATCCTTGAACGCAACGGTTTTCAGCTCCGCCGCGGTTTTGGAAAGTAATTCGCCGCCGCCTTCGGTGAGACGTCCCAGCTCATAATCGTGATGCACCATCGCCTCGCCATCGGCGGTGAGCTGCAAATCAACCTCAATGCCGAAGTTTTTCGCAACAGCGGCATCGATTGCCGATGGCATGTTCTCGACGATGCCGCGCGCGCGATCATGCAGGCCGCGATGCGCAACGGGCCGTGCCGTCAGCCAATCTGGAGCGCGCGAGAACATTAGTTTATTCCCGAGAGCATGATCTTGTCCGAAAACCGGTTCCCACTTTTCGGGATCATGCTCTATGACACTTCAAAAATGCCGTCGACCTCGACAGCAGCATCGGACGGCAGCGACGCGACGCCGACCGTGGTGCGCGCATGGCGGCCCTTGTCGCCGAATACGGCGACCATCAGATCCGATGCGCCGTTCAACACCTTCGGCCCCTCGAAGAAGTCGGGCGCAGAGTTGACGAAGCCGCCGAGGCGCACGACACGCACGACCTTGTCGAGATCGCCGAGCGCCATCTTGACCTGCGCGAGGAGATTGATGGCGCAGCCGCGTGCCGCTGCAGCACCTTGCTCGACGCTGACGCCGGCACCCAGCTTGCCCTTGGCGATCAGTTTGCCGTCGGGGCTGTAGCAGACCTGGCCCGACACGATGAGAAGATTGCCGGTGCGGACAAATCCGACGTAGTTGGCGGCAGGCGCCTTGGGCTCGTGCAATTCGATGCCCAGCGCACTCAACTTTTCCTCAACCGTTCCCGCCATGTCCGTCCCCGCTGTTTTCGATCATTCACGCCGCTTTATTTCGCCTATCGAAAGCGTGATGTCCACCTGCGATAATGAGGGGCAAACCCCTCAAAACGGTCACTTTTCACGTCACTGTGCAGGATTGGACGCGGCGCAATCGGTTGCCGGAACGCCGCGCTGTTACTATCGTTTGATTCGATATTTGAAGGAGTGACCATGCATCGCGCGAACCGTCTTTCGTTTGTCACGTTTGCTCTGGCGTTCGCGGCGATCTGCGCGGGCGTCGGCGCGTCGCAGGCGGAGGCCGCCACCGGCGTAGCCTTCCTGCCGCATCAGGCGGTTTACGATCTCAGCCTGCAGAAGTCGCGCGGCAATGCGACGGTCAACAATGCCACGGGCCGCATCCTCTACAATTTCACAGGCAGCGCCTGCGAAGGCTACACCACGGATTTCCGCCAAGTCTCGCAGCTCGATACCGGCGAGAGCAAATCGACATTCAGCGATCTTCGCTCCACCAGCTGGGAGGATGGCGACGGCAACAATTACCGTTTCAAGATCGAAACCCGCATGAACGACAATGACTCGACGTCGGTCGACGGCATCGCGGAGCGCAGCGGCAAGACCGTGACGGTGAAGCTGAAGCAGCCGAAGGTGAAGACATTCACCATTGAGAACGCGGTGTTTCCCACAGAGCAGGTGAAACTCATCATCGAGACGGCCCGTGCGGGAAAATCGCTGCTTGAACTCGTCATCTATGACGGCTCCGACAACGGCGAGAAGGTCTACAATACGCTGACGGTGATCGGTCAGCCGATCCCCGGATCACGCCCGCCGGTCAAGCCCGATCCGACGACAAGCCACGAGCAGTTCAAGCCGCTGACGCGCTGGCCTGTGACGGTGAGTTACTACGACGCCGCGACGAAAGCGGATGCCGGCGAACAGACGCCGGTCTATGCGATGTCGTTCGAATTGTATGAGGATGGCGTGTCGCGGGCATTGATGCTCGACTACAACGATTTTGTCATTGCCGGCGCCATGGGCAAGATCGACATCAAGGACGCCAAGCCCTGCAAGTGATGTAGCTCACTCCGCCTTCGGCGGTCCATCATACGCAATGCCGCGCATCACAGCGTCTTTTCCGAATTTCTTACGCACGTCATCCATCGCGCGCTCCGCGTGCGCAGAGCGGCGATCCAGCAGATCGTGATCGTCCGCATCGGCGCCAGGCTTTAACGCACTGACGCCTGCGCCGATCAGGCGAAACGCGGTGCCGTCGATTTCTCTGGCCAGCATTTCCTTCACGGTCGCAAAAATACGGCTGGCGAGTTGCGTCGGCACCTGAATCGATTGCGAGCGGGTGCGCTGGCGAAAGTCGGCGGTCTTGAGTTTGAGCGTGATGGTCGATCCTGATAAGTCGCCGCTCTTGAGGCGCGAGGACACTTTCTCGCACAGCCGCCAGAGAATTTTCTCCAGCGTTGCGAAATCCCGCACGTCGTTCTCCAGCGTGGTTTCGTTGGAAATCGTTTTGGCGCCGCGGTCGGGAACCACCTTGCGGTCGTCGATGCCGCGTGCGAGCCGCCACAGCCGCCGACCTTCCGGCCCGAACTGTTCCATCAACTCGATTTCATCGGCGCGCTGCAAATCCTTGATCGCGCGAAAACCATGCTGCGACAGTTTTTCCTGCGAGGCCGGTCCGACGCCGTAGATGAACCCGACCGGGCGCTCGGCCATCAGTGCCTGCGCATCGTCGCGGTCGATGGCCGCAAAGCCGCGCGGCTTGTCGAGATCGGAGGCGATCTTGGCCAGAAACTTGTTCACCGACAGGCCGACCGAGACGGTGATGCCGATGTCGCGCTGAACCTGCGAAGCAAATTTCGCCAGCGTCTTTGCCGCACTCATGCCGTGCAGACGCTCAGTACCGGACAGATCGAGAAAGGCTTCGTCGATCGAGAGCGGTTCGACCAGCGGCGTCAACGTCATCATGGCTTGCCGCACCTCGCGGCCGACGCGGACATATTTCGCCATGTCGGGACGCACCACGACGGCGGATGGACACAGCGCCAGCGCCTTGAACATCGGCATCGCCGAGCGCACCCCATAGGTGCGCGAGATATAGCAGGCCGCCGACACCACGCCGCGCTTGCCGCCGCCGATGATGACGGGCTTGTCGGCAATGTCGGGATTGTCGCGTTTCTCCACGGTGGCGTAGAACGCATCGCAATCGATATGGGCGAGCGTGAGTGAATTCAGCACGCGATGGCGGATCAGGCGAGGGGACCCGCATTCGGCGCAGCGCAACGCCGCCGCCGCAACGTCGCACAGGCAGTCGCGGCAAAATCCAGGGATGTCAGCCGCAGGTCCCTCGCTCACGCCATCACGCCCAACGCGGATCGAGCGTCTCGCGGGCATTGGCGACCGTCTCCGGCGTCAGTTGGGAGATGCCGGCGAACGCTTTGACGGTCGCATCGTCCCGCAGGATGAAATCGAGCACGCCGGCGAGGAATTTCGGGTCGGCGGCCGAGGTGCGCAGGGTCTGCGGTCCGATACCGCTTTCGGAGAGGAACAACCCTAAGCGCTCGGGATCCGAGGCGAGGAAGGAAAGCGCCTGAATCGCCACGATTTCAGCGACTTCGCGAGGGTCTGAGGGGCCCTTTCTCATCGTCGATCTTTGCCTTTCCGTAACTTATCGTCTCTATTTTGGAACCATCATGCCCGAGTCACTTTGGCGTGGCGAATTGTATCGATCCGGCCAGATACGGGCATTTTACGGGGATTGGAGGGCAGGATGGCGAAAACCGTCCTGATCGTGGAGGACAACGAGCTGAACATGAAGCTCTTTCGCGATCTGCTGGAGGCTCACGGTTACGAGACGGTCGGCACGCGAAATGGCGTTGAGGCTCTTGATCTCGCCCGCAAGCATCATCCGTCTCTCATCCTGATGGACATTCAGCTTCCCGAGGTCTCCGGCCTCGACGTCACGCGATGGCTCAAGGCCGACGCCGAGCTGCGCACCATTCCGGTGGTTGCCGTCACGGCGTTCGCCATGAAGGGCGACGAAGAACGAATTCGCGAGGGGGGCTGCGAAGCCTACTTGTCCAAGCCGATCTCAGTCGGGAAATTCATCGAAACCGTTCGACGGTTTATCGGTTAGGAGACGCAAATGTCTGCCCGCGTTCTGGTCGTCGATGACGTACTCGCCAACGTCAAGTTGCTCGAAGCGCGTTTGTCGGCCGAATATTTCGACGTCGTGACTGCCAATTGCGGCATGCAGGCGCTGGAAATCTGCGAACGCGCCGAATGCGACATTGTGCTGCTCGACGTCATGATGCCGGACATTGACGGCTTCGAAGTCTGCCGTCGTCTCAAGTCGAATCCAAAAACACATTTCATTCCGGTCGTGATGGTCACAGCGCTCGACAGTCCGTCTGATCGCGTGCGCGGCCTGGACGCAGGCGCCGATGATTTTCTGACCAAGCCGGTGTCAGACGTCGTCATGATCGCGCGGGTGCGCTCGCTGACGCGGCTGAAGATGATGACCGATGAATTGCGCATGCGCGCGATCACGTCGTTGGAGATCGGCGTCAACGCGCCGGAGCGAGAAGCGGTCGCCGATACCGGCAAGGGCGGACGGGTTCTGCTGGTAGATGACCGGCCATCGTCGTATGAGCGCCTCGCGCCGGTTCTGGCGACTGAGCACAGCGTCGATGTCGAACCGAATCCGGCGGAGGGATTGTTTCACGCGGCTGAAGGCAATTACGATCTGTTGATCGTCTCGCTGGGTCTTGAGAACTTCGACGGCCTGCGTCTGTGCAGTCAGGCGCGCTCGCTGGAGCGCACGCGCAGCGTTCCCATTCTCGCGATTGCCGACGCCGACAATAACGCGCGGCTGCTGCGCGGCCTTGAAATTGGCGTGAACGATTATCTGCTGCGCCCGGTCGACAAGAATGAATTGCTGGCGCGTGCGCGGACGCAAATCCGCAAGCGCCGCTATACCGACCATCTGCGTGACAACGTGCAGAACTCCATTGAGATGGCGATCACCGACGCGCTCACCGGGCTGCATAATCGCCGCTACATGGAAAGCCATCTTGCGACATTGGCAGAGCAGGCCGCAACGCGCGCCAAGCCACTGGCGCTGATGATGCTTGACATCGACTATTTCAAATCGATCAACGACAATCACGGCCACGACGCCGGCGACGACGTGCTGCGTGAGTTCGCGGTACGAATCCGCAAGTCGATCCGCGGCATCGATCTCGCTTGCCGTTACGGCGGTGAGGAGTTCGTCATCGTGATGCCCGAAACCGATCTGCATGTCGCAGGCATGGTTGCAGAACGGCTGCGGCGCTCGATTGCAGGCGAGCCCTTCGCGATCGAGAAGGGCACCAAGAAACTTGAAGTCACGATTTCAATCGGCATATCGACTCTTGAGACCAAGGGCGAGGACATCGCCGATGTTCTCAAGCGGGCCGACCAGGCGCTGTACCGCGCCAAGAACGATGGCCGCAACCGCGTGGTTGCCGCAGCGGCGTAATTATCAACTCGATTCGGTTTGACCCGGAGCGCTGCGTCCCTGCGTAATCAGGCGTGCACTGCGCTGATCGCGTGTGTAGATCCACCACCAGCTGATCGCGACGCTGAGACGGTTGCGCACGCCGATCAGAAAATAGATATGGGCGATGCCCCAGATCCACCATGCCAGCGCGCCGCGCATCTTGATCCATCCGAAATCGATCACGGCGCGCCGCTTGCCGATCTGCGCCAGACTTCCATCGTGCTTGTAACGGAACGCGCCGGGTGCCGCCGCGCCGCTCAGTCGCGCCTTGATGACATCGGCGATGTAGCGGGCTTGTTGTTTGGCGGCTGGAGCAATCCCCGGCACGGGCGAGCCATCGGGAGCCGTAATCGCCACAGTGTCGCCGACAGCGAAGATGTCCGGATGTCCCGGCACGGTGAGATCGGGCGAGACAATCAGCCGGCCGGCACGGTCTGACGGCACGCCCAGCCATTCGGCGGCGGGGGATGCCCGCACGCCTGCGGCCCAGAGAATGGTTTTAGCCTCAAGCTTTTTGTCGCCATAGACGACGCCATCGGCGCTGCATTCGGAAACAGCTTGGCCTAAGAAAACCTCGACGCCGATTTCTTCGAGCGAGCGTTGTGCGTAGGCCGAAAGATCCTCGGCGAACCCGGCAAGCACACGCGGCCCGGCCTCGATCAAGACAACACGCGCTTGTCGCGTGTCGATATTCCGGAAATCCGGCGGCATCGTCACCTTGGCGAGTTCAGCAATGGTACCGGCAAGCTCGACGCCTGTCGGGCCTGCGCCGATGACGACAAAAGTGAGTTGTGCCGCGCGCCGCTGCGGATCGGTTTCACGTTCGGCACGCTCAAAGGCGAGCAGGAGACGGCGGCGGATTGTCGTCCCGTCCTCAAGCGTCTTCAGACCGGGTGCGAACGGCTCCCACTCGTCGTGACCGAAATAGGCGTGACGCGCGCCGGTTGCGAGAATGAGCGTATCGTAAGGCGATGAGTCTCCGCCTTCGAGCAAAACGCGTCGCGCGTTGGCGTCCACGCCCGTCACGGTGGCGAGCAGCGTCGTGACTTCGGGGCGATTGCGCAGGAGATGGCGGATCGGCCAAGCAATTTCCGACGTGGCCAGCGATGCGGTCGCCACCTGGTAGAGCAACGGCTGGAACAGGTGGTGATTGCGTCGGTCGATCATGGTGATGTTGACCGGCGTTCCGGCGAGGCGATGCACTGCCTCCAGTCCGCCGAAACCGGCGCCGACGATCACGATGCGATGCTGATCCGCCATAAAGCAAGTTCCCCGTTCATGGGCGTTCTAGCACGTCAAATACAAAACGGAGCCGCAAGGCTCCGCTAATTTATCGCGATTTGATCTGCTAATATACTGATTTTGTTACTTGATCTTCGCTTCGCGAAACTCGACATGCTTCTTCGCGACCGGGTCGTATTTCTTCTTCACGAGCTTATCGGTCATGGTGCGCGAGTTCTTCTTCGCGACATAATAGAAGCCGGTGTCGGCGCTGGAAACCAGCTTGACCTTGATGGTGACCGCTTTGGCCATGAACAGAACCTCGAAATGTGGGAATCGGCAGCAGGCCTAACGTCGGCCCGGATTTGGCGGCAACCTAGCTTCGCACCCCTTAAAGTCAAGGTTTTAGGGTCGATTTTTGCCCCCGAAATGCCCGTAAATTCCGGGATTTGAGCTGCTAGGGCGTTTTGAAATCCTTCGGGGTAAAGCTCAGATCGAGCATCTTCCATTCGTTGTATTTGTTGGCCGGCAGTTCGCTATAGGGCTGACAGGCAAGCAGCGCATCGGTTGCGCTTTTGAGCAGTGCGGGCCCTTTCTCGGATGCGCTGCCCGAAATCAAAAGAGGCTCCTTGGCAAGCTTGCCGTTCGGCAGCAGCGCCACGCGCAGCACGAGTTTGACATTGTCGTTCGGTGAAATGGACGCCGGCAGAATCGAACAGCTCTTGAGGTGTTCGCGCAGTGCCTTGGCCGAGTCGATCGAGATGTTTGCAGAGCTTGCGGCAGGCGCATCGAAATCGCCCTGCTTTTCGCCAACCAGTTTGGCGAATTTCTGCGTGACGTCGGTATAGGGAATAGGCGCTGCTTGCGGGGGCGCTTCATCGATTGGTTTCGCTTGCTCAGCGGCAGGCGGTGGGCTGGTTACGGGCGCCGGTGGCTGCACTTGTTGCGGGGCCTGTGCTGCGGTTTGAGCCGGCTTTTTCTCAGGCGGTTTGGCGTCAGCAGGTTTGGTTTCTGGCGGCTTCTTTTCGGGAGGCTTGTTTTCCGGAGGCTTGTTTTCTGAAGGCTTGGATTCAGCAGGTTTAGATTCCGATTTCGATTCAGCGGACTTTAAATCTGAATTGTCGGTCGGCTTGTCGGTCAAAGTGGGAAGCGTGTAATCCACCGGCGGCGCGTCCTTCGATGACACGATATCGACGGTGATCGCCTCGGCCGGAGTCGTTTGTAATAGGTTCGCTTCTCCCAGCACGAGGGCAATCGCCACCAGCGAAAGGTGAAACAGAACCGATATGGCGGCGCCGATACGCATGAAAAATGTCGCACACAACACAGGAATGAGAGGCTTTACGCCATCTTTGCCCGGGACCTGCCGGGTCATCCTTTTTTGCACAATGGAGGGGATTTGGCGACGCTGAAAATCGCCCGATTATATCGTGTCGCGTTGCATCTTGCCGCCGTAGTGGTGGAAAAACGGCACTGTCGCAGAGTGGGACAGTGGCCCTGTGGCCAATCGCGCATCGAGTTCGCGAAGCACAAGCCGCGTCATGCCGTGGAGATCGGCCAGCGATTCCGATCCGAGTTTGACCCAGACCAGCTCGACCAACTCAGCGTCGGCATGCACCACGCCTTCGACGCGATGGGCGATGGCGGAGACATCCGCAGTGAAAAAACGGGTGTCGAAGCGACGCACGCGGCCGGGCGGCGTGATGGCGCGCGCGATCAGATAAAGCCCCGAAGGATCGGGGAGCAGGTTTGCGTCCGCAAACGGTTTCCATTCTCCGGTCAGTTTCGCAGCGTCGCTGCTTGAACCTGCCTTTGAAGTTTTCCTTGAAACTGTCATGGGTTTGCCGAGGCAAAGACCGGTTTCCTCGCAGGCCTCGCGGATTGCAGCCACCGCAAGCGCGCGGGCGCGCGAAGGCGCGATCTTAGGACTGCCGCCGGTGAGTTTCTTCTCCAGCGCTTTCGGGATGTTTGCCGCAACAGGAATTTTGCTGTCGGTCGCATCGACGCGGCCACCGGGGAATACAAATTTCCCCGGCATGAAAACGACCTTGTCGTGCCGCCTGCCGATGAGGACTTTGGGAACCCTGCCGCTGCGGTCGACCAGAATGAGCGTGGCGGCATCTTTCGGCCGCCGGTAAGGATGACTGTCGTCTTCCTTGTCCTCTTTGTCCGGGGCCGTCATGTCAGGCGGCAGGCATTTCGTCGTCGCCGCGATAATTTTCGTCGAAGCCGTGCATGCGGAACGCCCATTGCAATCCGACGACCGCGCCTTTTACGGGCTGCAGCAGAAGCAAAGATGCCGCCAGTGTGAACGGCAGATAGATCGAGAGTTGCAGCGCGACCGCCGGCGAATAATTGGTCTCGATCCACAACGCCGCCGGGACGACGATATGACCGACGATAACGATCACAAGATAAGCGGGCAGGTCGTCGGCGCGATGGTGGGTAAAGTCCTGGCCGCAGACCGAGCAGGAGTCTGCGGTCTTGAGGAAGGCGCGAAACAGTTTGCCTTCGCCGCATCTCGGGCAGCGGCACCGAAGGCCACGCGCCATGGCCTGCCACACGTCACGCTTTGGCAGCGAACCCAGATCTGCTGTCCATGTTTTTGCGGGCGTCGTCGTCCTGCGGCTGTCCATCGTGGCTCCAGTGAAGGGATCAACCCTTCTTCGATTTGCGCGCCTTGCGAGAAGGCTTGCGCGATTTTGCCTTGTGGCGGCCCGGCTGGGCCTTGTCTTCGCTGCGCGCGAATTTCGGCTTTGAACTGCGCTGGCCTTCGCGCATTCGGCCGCCGCGCGGGGCGACCTGACCTTCAGATAGGAGTTCAAATCGTAACGCGCCAGCGACTGGGGCTGCTTCTACCAGACGAACCTCGACCACGTCACCTAAACGATGCATGGCACCGCTGCGCGAGCCGATCAAGGCGTGGCGCGTTTCGTCGTAATTATAGTATTCGCTGCCAAGCGTGCGCACCGGAATGAGCCCGTCGGCGCCGGTCTCGTTCAGTTTTACGAATAAACCCGCACGGGTCACGCCGGAAATGCGCCCGGTGAAGGTCGCGCCGATGCGGTCGGCGAGATGGTGCGCGATCAGCCGATCCGCAGTCTCGCGCTCGGCTTTCATGGCGCGGCGCTCGGTGAGCGAAATTGCCGCGGCCACTTCGCTCAGTGTCTCGAAAGTTTCGGTTTCGGGAAGCGCGCCTTCGCCTAGTCCCAATGCGCGGATCAGCGCGCGATGCACGATCAAGTCTGCGTATCGCCTGATCGGCGACGTGAAATGTGCGTAACGTCTCAGGTTCAATCCGAAGTGACCGTAATTGTCCGCCGAATATTCGGCCTGCGCTTGTGAACGCAGCACAACTTCGTTCACCAGCGGCTCGTGATCGCGGCCCTTCACCTGAACCAGGATGCGATTGAAGACGCTCGGCCGCAACGCGCCGGTGGCGGCGAACGGCATGTCGAGCGTTTTCAAAAACTCTTTCAGGTTGTGAACCTTCTCGACGGTGGGCTCGTCATGCACGCGGTAGATCAGCGGCAGCGCTTTCTTCTCAAGCGTCTCGGCGGCGGCGACATTGGCGAGGATCATGCATTCCTCGATCAGCCGGTGCGCATCGAGCCGCTCTGCGGTGGCGACGCGATCCACGGTGCCGTCGGGTTTAAGCAGAATCTTGCGCTCCGGCAGATCGAGATCGAG
>JAYVYQ010000329.1:0-12983 GCA_043784125.1 Afipia sp. | reverse complement strand
CCGGTGATGAGGCCCATACGCTTGGCCGGTGCATCGGCGGGAATGCCGCCGCGCGCTGCGGTCGCATCGTAATTCTTCTGCATGATGCCGAGGCCGCGCTTGAGCTGTTCCTCGCCGGTCTCGATCAGCGTGACGGGAATGCCCGCATTGGCAAACGACATCGCGATGCCGCCGCCCATCGTGCCGGCGCCGATGATCGCGACGCTTTTGACGTCGCGGCCCTTGGTGCCGTCGGGCACGCCCGCGACTTTCGCCGCTTCACGCTCGGCGAAAAACGCATAACGCTGCGCCTTGGACTGTTCGCCGTTCATCAGCTTCGTGAAAAGTTCGCGCTCGGATTTCAGCGCCTGCTCGAACGGCTGATCGAGCGAATGGCTCACAGCTTCGGCGGCGGCGAGCGGCGCTTCAAGACCGCGATTCTTCTTGTTCGCTGCCGCAGCCGCGTTGGTGAAGATGGATTTGTCGGCTTTCGCCGCCGCCAATTTTGAATCGTCGTCGCGCAATTTACGCAGCGGCTTCTTCTCGGCGATCACCTTCTTGGCGAACGCTTCTCCGCCCGCGACCTGCGCATCGACGATCTCGTCGATTGCGCCCGCGTTCAGAGCTTCAGCCGCTCCGATAAATTCTCCGCTGACGATCATCTTGACGGCGAGTTCAGGACCCACCGCGCGCGGCAAACGCTGCGTACCGCCGGCGCCGGGAAGCAGACCGAGTTTGACTTCCGGCAGACCGATCTTCGCGTCTTTGGTCGCGACGCGATAATGACAGCCGAGCGCAAGCTCAAGACCGCCGCCGAGCGCGGTGCCGTGAATGGCTGCGATCACCGGCTTCGGAGAATTCTCGATGGTGTCGATGACATCATGAAGCGATGGCGACTGCGGCGGCTTGCCGAATTCGGTGATGTCGGCGCCCGCGATGAAAGTGCGTCCTGCACATACGATCACGATGGCCTTCACGCCCGCATCCGCGACCGCGCTGTTCACGCCGTCGACAATACCTTTTCGCACCGCAGCACTCAGCGCATTGACCGGAGGGCTGTCGATTGTGACGACGGCGACTGCGTCATGACGTTCCATCTTGACCACTTGGCTCACGCAACTTCTCCCTAAACGCTACAATTCAATTGTTTCGCAGTGCGGAATTTAATTCCACATCTTGACACGGAGGCATATTTTGAAGCACGTCCCTTGTCAACGAAGACCACCCATGCAGTGAGACGCGCGGCGAGAATGAAACGGCCAGCCAAGAAACCCGCGACCGATCGCAGTTTTGTTGTCGCGCTGTCGCGTGGTCTCGATGTTCTGCGTGCATTTCGTCCCAACGACGGGCTACTTGGCAATCAGGAGATCGCGGCCCGTACGAATTTGCCGAAGCCGACGATTTCGCGGCTGACATATACGCTGACTAAGCTTGGTTATCTTACACAGGTTCCAAGGTTCGAGAAGTATCAGCTCGCGCCCGCCGCGATGGCGCTGGGATATGCTGCGCTCGCTAACATGGGTGTGCGTCATCTCTCCGATCCGTTTCGCGATCAATTGATGCGCGAGACCGGCGGCGCGGTCGCCATCGGTGCGCGCGATCGCCTCAACATGATTTACTTCGGACAAAGCCGCAGCGAGTTGACGGTCGGCGTGTTGCTCGATGTCGGCTCGCGCGTTCCGATTGCGACGACCGCGATGGGACGCGCCTACATCTGGGCGTTGGAGCCGCAAGAGCGCGAAAAGCTGCTGCACGACATCAAGGACCATGTCGGAAGCCGCTGGCCAAAAATTCGCGAAGGCATCGACCGCGCGGGCGAGACTGTCGACAAGCACGGCTTCGCCATGTCGACCGGCGAATGGCACAACGACATTCATGCCGTCGGCGTCGCACTCAAGCTGAACGACGGCACAGGCCCGTTCGCGCTCAATTGCGGCGCGCCCGCGTTCAAATTCACCGAAGATCGTCTGAAGAACGATATCGGCCCGCGTCTGGTCTCGATTGTGAGAAACATCGAGGCTGCGCTGAATGGAAGCATGTCACGCCGATCGCAAATCAAAGAAAATGCCGACGGCAAAAAAACGAAAACACAAATAAAATCATCTGGAGGGAAAGTTGCGCGTGTTGTTGAGGGGATCGGATAGCCGTCATCGCGACCGTTTGCTGAAAGCGCCGGGAAAAAACCGGGCGGGCAAAGACGTCAGCGAATGATGCAGGCACAGCTTAATCGGGGGAATTATCCCTTGCTCGCCGTCCGCGACATCAGTGTCGTGTTCGGGGGTATCGTCGCGTTGAACGGCGTTTCGTTCAACATGAAGCAAGGACAAATCCTTGGATTGATCGGACCGAACGGCGCCGGCAAAACCACCCTCTTTAACTGCCTGAGCAGGCTGTATCAGCCGAGCAAGGGCGAGATCCTGATGGATGGGACGAGCATTTTGACGAGTCAGGCGTCGCAGATCGCAGAATGCGGCATCGGCCGCACCTTCCAGAACGTCGCGTTGTTTTCCCGCCTCACGGTGCGCGACAACATCCGCATCGGCGGCCATTCGCGCACCAAGAGCGATTTTATCAGCGACGCTTTGAAATTGCCTTGGGTCCGGCGCGAGGAACACGCGCTGAACGAGAAGGTCGATGAAATCCTGACCTATCTTGACCTGCACAGTGTCGCGGACCGCGACGTCGCGGGTCTGCCGTTCGGCACGCAAAAGCGCGTCGAACTCGGCCGCGCGCTTGCCGCCGAGCCGAAGATCCTGCTGCTGGACGAGCCGGCCGCCGGTCTCAACCACGAAGAAGTCCATGGCCTCGGCACGCTGATCCGCCGCATCCGCGACGAACGCAAGATGACGGTGCTGCTCGTCGAGCATCACATGGGTCTGGTGATGTCGATCGCCGATCACGTCGTTGCCCTCAATTTTGGCAAGAAGCTCGCTGAAGGCACACCTGCCGCCGTGCAGTCCGACCCCGATGTCATCAAGGCTTATCTCGGGAGCAAGGATTCATGACCGCGATGCTGACGATCAAGGATCTGCGCGCCTATTACGGCCAGGTGCAGGCGTTGCACGGACTGGACCTCGCGCTCAACGAAGGCAGCGTGACGACGCTTCTGGGCGCCAACGGCGCCGGCAAGACCACAACGCTGCGGGCGATCTGCAACATGCTGCGCTCCACCGGCAACATCGCATTTGAAGGCAAATCCCTCACCGGCATGTCGACCGAGAACATCGTGCGTCTCGGCATCGCGCATGTGCCGCAGGGACGCGGCACCTTCACCAACATGACGGTCGAGGAAAATCTTGAGCTCGGCGGCATTTCGCGCAGCGACAAGCAGCAGATCAAGGACGACATCGGGCGCATGTATGCGCATTTCCCGGTGCTGGAAAAGCGTCACACCCAACAGGCCGGAACGCTGTCCGGCGGCGAGCAGCAGATGCTTGCGGTTGCCCGTGCGCTGATGCTGCGTCCGCGCCTGATGCTGCTGGATGAACCCTCGTTCGGTCTCGCGCCGCTGATCGTGCGCGATCTGTTCGGGATTCTCGGCAAGATCAACCGCGAAGACAAGGTTACCATTCTGGTGGTCGAGCAGAACGCCCAGCTCGCGCTCGAACTCGCAGAGAAGGCATTCGTCATCGAAACCGGACGCATCGTGATGTCGGGAAGCGCGAAAGAGATCGCGAACAACGAAGACATCCGAAAATCCTATCTCGGATACTGAGGGCGCTATGGAACTGTTCACCAACCAGATTTTGTCGGGCATCGCCAATGGGGCGATCTACGCCTGCATGGCGCTTGCGGTCGTCATGATCTATCAGGCCATCGATCATCTGAATTTCGCGCAGGGCGAGATGGCGATGTTCTCCACCTTCATCGCCTGGCAGCTGATGCAATGGGGCTTGAGCTTCTGGCCCGCCTTTCTGCTCACTCTCGTGATCTCGTTCGTCGCCGGCATCGTCATCGAACGCACGCTGTTCAAGCCGCTGACCAACGCGCCCATTCTGGTCCATGTCGCGGGCTTTATCGCTTTGTTCGCCATTCTCAACAGCGTGGCGGGCCTCACCTGGGACTTCACCATCAAGCAATTCCCCTCGCCGTTCGGATCGTCGGGATTTCTCGGAAGCCGCCTCATCAGCACCCATCAGGCCGGCATGATCGGCGTGACCCTCGGCCTTCTGCTGCTGCTGTTTGTTTTCTTCCGCTACACCCGCGTCGGTCTGGCCATGCGCGCCGCCGCATCGTTGCCGGAATCCGCGAGGCTGGTCGGCATCAACACCAGCTGGATGATCGCGCTCGGCTGGGGCATGGCGAGCGCCATCGGCGCCATCGCCGGCATGATGATTGCGCCTGTTGTGTTCCTCGAACCCAACATGATGGGCGGCATTCTTCTTTACGGATTTGCCGCAGCCGTCCTCGGCGGACTGACCAGCCCGTTAGGCGCCGTCGTCGGCGGATTTCTGGTCGGCATCTTCGAGAATCTCGTCGGCACTTACATTCCGGGCGTCGGCAACGAGTTGAAATTGCCGATTGCACTGGCGCTCATCATCACCGTGCTTGTCATCAAGCCGTCCGGCCTGTTCGGCCGAGCCATCGTACAGCGAGTTTAACATGAGCACAGTTCAGGATTCCGTCGAGAAGCCCGGCGCGGTTTCGGTGCCGTCGAGAAAATCGATGACACTCGGTCTGGCGTCGACGCTCATCGTCCTCGCGCTGCTTATGATCGTGCCGCTGTTCGTGAAGAACTTCATCATCTTCCAGATGACGGTGTGGCTGATCTACGGCCTCGCCATTCTGGCATTGAACATCCTGACCGGCGCCAGCGGCCAGTTCTCGCTCGGCCAAAGCGCGTTCTATGCGGTCGGTGCTTACACAGCCGGCATCATGATGGAACACATGGGCATCAACTACGTGCTGACGCTGCCTGCTGCCGGCATCGTCTGCTTTATCTTCGGCTTCCTGTTCGGATTTCCGGCCTTTCGCCTGAGCGGCGTCTATCTCGCGCTGGCGACCTTCGCGCTGGCCGTCGCGATGCCGCAACTGCTGAAGCTCGGCCTGTTCGAGCATTGGACCGGTGGCGTGCAGGGTCTCGTCATCACCAAGCCGGACGCACCGTTCGGACTGAAAATGTCGCAGGACATGTGGCTCTATTATTTCACGCTTGCGGTTTCGGCCGGGATCTACGTGATCGCCGTCAACCTCCTGCGCTCGCGCTCAGGCCGCGCGCTGATGGCGATCCGCGACAATCCGATCGCAGCTTCCGCCATGGGCGTCGATTTGCCGCTCTATAAAACATTGGCATTCGGCGTCAGTGCAGGCATCACAGGCATCGCCGGAGCGCTCGGCGCCATCGTCGTGCAGTTCGTGGCGCCTGACAGCTTCACCATTCAGCTGGCGATTGCCCTTTTCCTCGGGATGGTCGTCGGCGGCGTCGGCTGGCTGCCCGGATCGCTGGCCGGCTCGGCGTTCATCGTTTTCGTGCCCAACATCGCGGAGGGCATTTCAAAAGGCCTTTCCGGTGCCGTTTTCGGCGTGTTCCTGATCGCCGTCATCTTCCTTGTTCCTCACGGCGCAAGGCAAGTCGCGTACTACCTCGAACACATGTTCAAAAAACTGATAAAATCCTAAGGAGAGAAAATGCTATCGACCAAACTCAAGCTCAATGTAGCAGTGGTGTCGGCAGTGGTCGCACTCGCCATGACGAGCGGCAGCGCGCTCGCACAGAAGAAATACGATACCGGTGCATCCGATACCGAAATCAAGATCGGCAACATCATGCCTTACTCAGGCCCGGCTTCGGCCTATGGCGTGATCGGCAAGATGGAAGAAGCCTACTTCAAGATGATCAACGAACAGGGCGGCATCAACGGCCGCAAGATCAACTTCATCTCCTATGACGACGGCTACAGCCCACCCAAAGCCGTCGAGCAGGCCCGCAAGCTTGTCGAGAGCGATGAAGTTCTTCTCTTGTTCGGGCCGCTCGGAACGCCGTCGAATTCGGCGATCCAGAAGTATCTGAATTCAAAGAAGGTGCCTCAGTTGTTCGTCGCCACCGGCGCGACCAAGTTCGGCGACCCCAAGGAATTCCCATGGACGATGGGCTGGCAGCCGCCATACCAGAGCGAAAGCCGTGTTTACGCAACGCATCTGATGAACACGAAGCCTGGCGCGAAGATCGCGATCATGTACCAGAACGACGACTTCGGTAAGGACATGCTCAAGGGCCTGAAGGACGGCCTCGGTGCAAAGGCCGCGTCGATGATCGTGGCCGAAGAAAGCTATGAAGTCTCCGAGCCGACGATCGACTCGCACATCGTCAATCTGAAAGCGACGGGCGCGGACGTGTTCTTCAGCTTCACCACGCCGAAGTTCGCCGCGCAGGCGCTCAAGAAGGTCGCGGAAATCGGCTGGAAGCCGGTTTACTACCAGAGCAACGTCGGCGCGTCGGTCGGCAGCGTTCTCAAGCCAGCCGGCTTTGAAAATGCGCAAGGCATTCTCTCCGCAGCTTACGCCAAGGACGGCGCTGATCCGCAGTGGGACAACGATGAAGGCATGAAGAAATTCTACGCCTTCCTCGCCAAATACGCTCCGGATGCAAACAAGACCGACGGCTCGGTTGTGTACGGCTACGGCCAGGCACAGACCATGGTGGCGGTTCTGAAGGCAGCCGGTGACAACCTCACCCGCGAGAACATCATGAAGCAGGCTGCAAGCCTCAAGGATTTTACGCCGGACACATTGCTGCCGGGCGTGAAGATCAACACCAGCGCGTCGGATTTCTATCCGATCCAGCAGTTGCAGATCATGCAGTTCAAGGGTGACAAGTACGAGTTGCAGGGCCAGATCATCGACGGTCAGCTCAGCAACTAGTCATTTCCGCCCTGCGGAACCTGCACGTTAAATCAGCCCCCTGCGAGACTTTCGCAGGGGGCTTTTCGTTGAACCGCTCCGATAAAGGGTATTGAATAACGTCGGGCCGCCCAAGAGCCCCCAATCCAAAAAACAGTGAGGACACAAACAGGACCAAGGAGTCATCAATGTTCAGGATTGCTTCCCGACTTGCAGTCGCTTCGGCTGCATTCGCCGTGCTGGCCGCGACAAGCACCGGCGCGTTCGCGCAAAAGAAATACGACACCGGCGCGACCGATACCGAAATCAAGATCGGCAACATCATGCCCTACAGCGGACCTGCTTCCGCCTACGGCATCATCGGCAAAACCGAGGCCGCCTACTTCAACAAGATCAATTCCGAAGGCGGCATCAACGGCCGCAAGATCAACTTCATCTCCTACGACGACGGCTACAGCCCGCCAAAAGCCGTCGAGCAGGCTCGCAAGCTGGTCGAGAGCGACGAAGTGCTTTTCATCTTCAACTCGCTCGGCACACCGTCGAACTCGGCCATTCAGAAATATATGAACGAGAAGAAGGTACCGCAGCTGTTCGTCGCTACGGGCGCGACGAAATGGAACGACCCGAAGAACTTCCCATGGACGATGGGATGGCAGCCAAACTACCAGGCCGAAGCCCGCATCTACGCCAAATACATTCTGAAGGAAAAGCCGGACGCAAAGATCGGCGTGCTCTATCAGAATGACGACTACGGCAAAGACTATCTCAAGGGCCTCAAGGACGGCCTCGGCGCGAAAGCCGCCTCGATGATCGTCGCCGAAGAAAGCTACGAGACTGCCGAGCCGACCATCGACTCTCACGTCGTCAACCTGAAGTCGAAGGGCGCGGACGTGTTCTTCAGCGTCACCACACCGAAGTTCGCCGCGCAGTCGATCAAGAAGGTCGCCGAGCTGCAATGGAAGCCGCTGTTCCTTCTCAACAATGTCGGCGCGTCGATTGGAAGCGTGCTGAAGCCGGCGGGTTTTGAAAACTCGCAGGACATCATTTCGGTCGCTTATCTCAAGGACACCACCGATCCACAGTGGAAAGACGATGCCGGCATCAAGAACTTCGACGCCTTCCTCGCCAAGTGGATCCCCGAAGCCAATCGTGCGGACGGATCGGTGATCGTCGGCTACAGCGTCGCGCAAACCATGGTCTATGTGCTGAAAGCCTGCGGTGACAATCTCACCCGCGAGAACATCATGAAGCAGGCCGCTAGCATCAAGGACCTGCAGCTTGAAGGTGCGCTGCCGAACGTCAAGATCAACACCAGCGCGACCGACTTTGCGCCGTTCGAGCAGATGCAGCTGCAGAAGTTCAAGGGTGATCGCTACGAACTGTTCGGCCCGGTCGTCAGCGCCGAAGTCGGCGGCTGATCGGCGGCGGCAATCCCCCGATAGGGAAGCCTGAAAAATCACCCTCCGCGAGACATCGCGGAGGGTTTTCGTTTGGGCCGCCGGCACATGGACAGCAATATCCGCATTCGATTTGTGAAGCCCGGAACAAATCTTTAAGGTAAGCGGATGACCGATAGACGCCCTTTGCTGCGCGCCATTTTCGATGCCGCAGTCGCAGCAGCCCATCCGAAAAGCATTCTCGCGCCGCATCTGCCAACGCCGCCGCGCGGACGCATCATATGTCTTGCCGCCGGCAAGGGTGCAGCCGCAATGGCGGCCGCAGCCGAGCGACACTACCTCGACGATCTGAAAATCGATCCGGCGCGGCTGTCGGGCCTTGCCACCACGCGTCATGGCTATGGCGTGCCGACGCGGCGGATCGAAATCATCGAGGCCGGGCATCCGGTGCCGGACCAAGCGGGCTTACGAGGCGCGGATCGCAGCCTTGCGCTGGCGCAGGATGCGGGCGCGGACGACCTTGTGCTGGTGCTTCTAACCGGCGGCGGTTCGGCAAACTGGATTGCGCCGGTCGAGGGCGTGAGCTTTGCGCAGAAACAGCAGGTCAACAGAAGCCTGCTGCGCTCCGGCGCCCCTATCGGCGAGATGAACACCGTGCGCAAACATTTGTCGCGCATCAAAGGCGGGCGGCTCGCGCGCGCCGCAATGCCCGCAACCGTCGTGACGCTGGCGATTTCGGACGTGCCGCGCGACGATCCTGCAACGATCGCGTCGGGGCCGACAGTGCCCGATACCACGACGCTTGCGGAGGCGCGTGAAATTGTTGCGCGCTACAAACTTCAGGTCGATGACGCCGTGCGCCGTGCGCTCGACGATCCGCGCAACGAAAGCTGCAAGCCCGGCGACGCTGCGTTTGCCAATGCCCGCTTCGGATTGATCGCGCGACCGAAGGATTCGCTCGATGCTGCGGTTGCGGTGGCAAAGAGCGCCGGATACGAGGTTCTCGATCTCGGCGCGGACCTTGAGGGCGAAGCACGCGAGGTAGCGGCGGCTCACGCGAAACTCGCCTTGAAGGCACGCGCCGACGGACGGCGGCTGGCCATTCTCTCAGGAGGAGAACTGACCGTGACAGTGCGCGG
The DNA here is from genome assembly GCA_043784125.1 of Afipia sp. Classification (GTDB taxonomy): domain Bacteria; phylum Pseudomonadota; class Alphaproteobacteria; order Rhizobiales; family Xanthobacteraceae; genus Afipia. The sequence continues at coordinate 3,628 of JAYVYQ010000329.1, read as the reverse complement.
CACCGGACGCGGCGGCCCCAATCAGGAATATGTGCTGGCACTGGCAGACCTGCTCGCGGACGCGACGGGGATTTCCATTCTGGCCGGCGACACCGACGGCGCGGACGGCGGGGCGGGCGCGCCGACCGATCCTGCGGGCGCACTCGCCGACGGGCGCACTTTCGCAAAAATGCGCGAACTCAAGCTCGACCCGAAAGCCATGCTGGCCAATAATGACGCCACGGCGTTCTTTGAAGCCACGGGCGACCTTCTCAAGACCGGGCCGACGCTGACCAACGTCAACGACATCCGCGTTATTCTGATCGATGCGTGATTGTGGCCGCCTGCATGCGCGGCGTGCTTTCAGAATTCTCGCGCGATCTTCTCGAGCATCACCAGCAGCAATTCCCGATTGTCGTCTCCGAGCAATTCGCGAAGCCGCGCCTCATGCTTGGCGCCGATCAGTTTCTTGGCGCGCGCCAGAATGGCGGCGCCTTTCTCGGTCAATGCGAGAATATGAGAGCGGCGGTCGTTGTCGGAGCGAACGCGAAGGCACAGATCGCGGCTCTCCAGTTCGTCGAGCATGGCGACGAAATTCGGGCGCAGAATTCCAAGCGTCCGGGCGACCTCGGTCTGGTTGCGGCCCGGATTTTTCTCCAGCAGCAGCAGCACCGCAAACTGCGCAGGCATCAGCTGGAGCGGTGCGACGCAATGAATGAAGTCGTCGAAGATCCGCAGTTGTGCGCGCTTGAGCGAGTAGCCGAGATATTGGGACAATTGATCCACTTCGAGCGACGCATCCACCTCGCTCGTGCGAGACGCGATTGCGAGCCGCTTTCCCTTTGCGGCGCCAGCACCCATAGTCCTCGAAACAGCCATCTTGTGCTTCTCGCGGTCGATTGCTGTAAGGGTTGGAACGATCCAGTGTTGCGGTTATATTAGATAATCGTTATTAAGTATATCAAATAGCCAGAGCGGAATTCAACCGCTATTTTCGGCGACGACGCGAGGCCGCAAACGCCAGCATCGTATCCGACGCTTGAGGGGAGCGGACGGCCTTGAACAGCACGATATTTCTGTTCCTGCTTCAGGACGGAATCACCAGCGGCGCGATCTATGCGTTGCTGGGTCTCGCGCTTGTGCTGGTGTTCGCGGTGACGCGCGTCATCCTCATTCCGCAAGGTGAATTCGTCACCTATGGGGCGCTGACCTACGCGACGCTGTCGAGCGGCAATATGCCCGGCACCGCGATGCTGGCGCTCGCATTGGGAATTGTGGCCTTTGGTTTCGACATGGTCGGCGGCCGCAACGCCATGCATGTGCGCCGTCTGCTGCGCTCGATCGCCGTGAACATTCTGCTGCCGCTTGCGATCTACGCCGTCACCTTCGCACTTTCGGGGCAGTCCCACAGCGTCGCGGTGAATTTCGCCCTGTCGGTCGCCATCGTGGCGCCGATCGGTCTCTACGTTTACCGGATCGCATTTCAGCCCATCGCGCATGCGTCGGTGCTGGTGCTGCTGATCGCATCGGTGGGAGTCCACTTTGCCTTGCAGGGATTGGGGCTGGTGTTTTTCGGACCCGAAGGGCTTCGCGCTCCAGCGATGACGTCCACGGCATTCTCGGTCGGCCCGTTGCGCATCACCGGCCAGAGCATCGGCATTTATGGCATCACCATCGCGCTGATCGCGGGTCTCTGGCTGCTATTCGGCTATACACTCTATGGCAAGGCGTTGCGGGCCACCGCGGTCAATCGCCTCGGCGCTCGTATCGTCGGCATCCGCACCTCTTTGTCCGGCCAGATGGCGTTTCTGTTGGCCGCCATCATCGGCGCGATCTCCGGAATCCTGATCGTGCCGATCACGACGATCTACTACGACACGGGATTCCTCGTCGGGCTGAAAGGATTTGTCGCCGCCATCATTGGGGGACTTGTGAGCTATCCCCTCACCGCACTGGCCGCCATCGTGGTCGGCACCGTCGAGGCGTTCTCGTCTTTCTATGCCAGCAACTTCAAAGAGGTCATCGTTTTCACGCTGCTGCTGCCGGTTCTCATCCTTCGCTCGCTGGCCTCACCGGTCGTCGAAGAAGACGAGGAGGACTAATGACGCAGCGATGGGCCATCTTGGTATTTGCGTTGGTGATGGCGGCAATCCCGTTCATTCCCGGCATGCCGCCGTTCTGGATCGTGCTGCTCGACAATATCGGCCTCGCATCGCTGGTGGCGATGGGTCTCGTCATTCTCACTGGCGTCGGCGGACTGACATCGTTCGGCCAGGCCGCGTTCTGCGGCTTCGGCGGTTATGTCACCGCCATCCTCACCACCACATACGGAATGTCGCCCTGGCTCTCGCTGCCGCTGTCGCTGCTCGCAAGCGGCCTCGCTGCGGTCGTCCTCGGCCTGATGACGGTGAGACTCTCAGGACATTATCTGCCGCTCGGCACCATCGCCTGGGGCCTCAGTCTTTTTTATCTGTTCAGCAAACTCGAATTCCTCGGCCGCAATGACGGCATCGGAGGCATTCCACCGCTGCACGTCGGGTCCATTCCCCTCAACGATCCCGGCAAGATCTATTTCATTATCTGGCTTGCGGTCGTGATCGCAGCCCTCGTCACCTTGAACCTGCTGGATTCGCGCGTCGGCCGCGCCATCCGCGCCTTGCGCCGGGGTCACATCGCCGCCGAAGCCTTCGGCGTGCAGACCGCGCGCGCAAAGCTCCTCGTCTTTATCCATGCCGCCGTGCTTGCGGGCCTGTCCGGCTGGCTCTATGCGCATTTCCAGCGCGCGGTGAATCCGACACCATTCGGTCTCACCGCCAGCATCGAATATCTTTTTATCGCGGTGGTTGGCGGCGCCGGTTACGTGTGGGGTTCGGTTCTCGGCGCCGGCATCGTCGTAGTACTCAAGGAAATTCTGCAGAGTTATCTGCCTTATGTTTTCAAAGGGCAGGCGCAGCTTGAAAACATCATCTTCGGCATTCTTCTGGTCGGGTTGCTTCAGATCGCACCGGGTGGCATATGGCCGCGCCTCGCTGCTCGTTTCCCGGCCAAGGACAAAGGCCGAAAGCCGCAGGCCGCCTCAATGCTGACGCCGCGTGACAGGCCGACCGGCACCGGCGCGCTGCTGCAGGTCGAATCCGCGCGCAAGCAATTCGGCGGCGTGGTCGCGGTCAACGATGTCAGCTTCAAAGTGCAGCGGCAGGAAATCGTCGCACTGATCGGCCCGAACGGCGCGGGCAAAAGCACAACCTTCAATCTGATTACCGGAATTCTCTCGGCGACCGCCGGAACGTTTTCTCTGCTTGGGCAAAACATCAACAACACGCCGCCGCAGAAAGTCGCGCAGCTTGGCGTCGGCCGTACCTTTCAGCACGTCAAACTGGTGCCCGACATGAGCGTGCTGGAGAATGTCGCCATCGGCGCGCATCTGCGCGGCCACGCCGGGGCGGTTGCCAGCATGCTGCGGCTCGACCGCGCCGACGAGGCCAAACTTCTTGCCGAAGCGGCGCGGCAGATCGAGCGCGTCGGCCTTGGCGAGCAGATGCATCAACTCGCGGGCAATCTGTCACTGGGTCAGCAACGCATTGTGGAGATCGCGCGCGCGCTGTGCATCGACCCGATCCTGTTGCTGCTCGATGAACCAGCGGCGGGA
>JAYVYQ010000328.1:0-3472 GCA_043784125.1 Afipia sp. | reverse complement strand
ACAAAATGAAGCAGCGACTGATGCGCCGCCGATGCGCGCGTGGGCGAAACCATCGCCGCCATCGGCTCCACGCTCTTGCGTTCGACAGGCATCAGCAAGCCCGTGCAGTAGTCCTTCAGCGGCTCCGCCCGATCCACATGCCCGAGCACGCTGGTCAGGCTTTCAATGTACTGCGTAAACCGAGCTTCGCTCTCCATCGCCGCAAACTCCGCCGAAAATGCGAATCAGCAGAATATCAAAGCTTTACGCTCAGCGAATCCGCAAAATGAGTTCGTGACTCAGTAGAATTAGTCGCGGCTGTCGGCAGTGGCGTTCACCGGACCCAAGGCGCTGAATGGCGCAAGGTAGTCTCTGGACTTTGTCATATGTGAAAAAGACTCTTGTCATGTGAGAAAAAGGCCGTCACATTGACGGGATGGACCGTGAGACCGAATTTCTTATCGTCGGCGCGGGCATAGCGGGCGCTTCCGCAGCCTATAACTTGGCACGGGGTCATCGCGTGATCATGCTCGAGCGAGAGAGCCAGCCGGGGTATCATTCGACCGGCAGATCCGCCGCTGTCTTTACGGAAATTTACGGCAATGACGTCATCCGCGCCCTGAGCGTCGCAAGCGCTGGGCTCTATGGCGCGCCGCCATCAAACTTTTCCGAGGTGCCGCTTTGGTCACCGCGACCGATGCTTATGATTGGCCGCGCAGATCAACGCGGCAAGGTCGAGTCGTTGCTTGCCGAAACGATCTCGCTCGTTCCCAATCTTCGCATTCTCGAGCGCGATGAAGTCCTGCGCGCGGCGCCGATACTCGACGAGAGTTATGTCGATTGCGCTCTGGTTGAACCGGATTCCTACGATCTCGATGTGAACGCAATCCATGTCGGCTTCCTGCGTGGCGCGCGCGAAATGGGCGCGCAACTCGTCGTGAACGCGGAGGTGCGGGCGATCGACAGGTCGGCCTCGGGTTGGCGGGTGAGCACGAGCGCGGGCGACTTTGCCGCTCGGGTCGTGATTGACGCCGCCGGCGCCTGGGCTGACGAAATCGCACGAATTGCCGGCGTTCCCGGCATTGGCCTCACGCCAAAGCGCCGAACTGCGTTCTTATTCGCTTTCGAGCCGGAAATGGACGTGCGTTCGTTGCCGACGGTGATCGACATCGACGAGGAGTTCTACTTCAAGCCAGACTCTGGTCGGCTGCTCGGCTCTCCTGCTGATGAAACACCCGTTGCGCCCTGCGACGCACAGGCCGATGAGTATGACATCGCGGTCGCGATAGACCGCATAACACGAGCAACCAAGTTGAAAGTGACTTCGCTAAAGAGCCGTTGGGCTGGCCTGCGCAGTTTTGTTGAAGACAAGTCGCCGGTCGTTGGCTTCGATGATGCCGCACGGGGCTTCTTTTGGCTCGCTGCACAAGGCGGCTACGGCATACAGACGGCGCCCGCATTGGGCCGCGTCGCGGCGGCGCTCGCGACAGGTGGGGAACTGCCAAGCGACGTCGTGGCGCTCGGTGTCGACGCCGAGAGACTATCGCCGCAACGCTCAGGGCTCAATCGTCGCGGTCCTGCATGATGCTACACATTGAGGGGAGTAGAGGATGATAAAGATGAGAAATTTGGCTTCGGTCCTGGCCGCAAGCGCCGTGACTTTGCTCGCCGGCGGAGCTTACGCCCAAGACGCCAAGCCGATTATGATCGGTGCCGCTATCGCGCAGAGCGGCTTCATTGCAGCCTATGACGCCGATCCGGCCAAGGCCGCCGAAATGGCGATCAAGGACCTCAATGCAGCCGGCGGCGTTTTGAAGCGTCCGCTCAAGATGGTTTATGCCGACACCAAGAGCGATATCGCGCGCGGCGCGGCGGCCGCGATGGAGGTCATGGATCAAGGTGCCGATCTCCTCATCGTGACAGGTGATTTCGACTTCGGTGGCGGGGCTGCCCGCGCCGCAAACGGCCAGCGCAAGATCGCCATCGCGCCCTTCGCCGCCGATCCGAAGTTCGGCGTGCAGGGCATCGGCCCCTATGCGTTCACCTTCTCCACCGCCACGCCGACCGTCGGCGCGGTGCTCGCCGAATTCGCGGCGTCTAAAGGTTGGAAAACGGCCTATGTTTTGCTCCAAACAAACATCCAATACGACAAGTCAGTCAGCGCCGCTTTCCAGACCCGTTTCAAGGAGTTGAACGGCGCGAACGGCATCGTCGGGACAGATACGTTCTCGATGGATGACGCGAGCATTGCGACGCATATCACCCGCATCAAGGCGATAAGCCCGCAGCCCGACGCGCTGCTGCTGTCATCGTTCGCGCCGGCCGGCCCGGGCGCGCTGAGGCAACTCCGCGCCGCAGGTCTCACCATGCCGATTCTTTCCGCAGAGGATATGGACGGCGACTATTGGGCGGAAAGCGTGCCCAATCTCAGCAACTTCTTTTACGCCGCCATGGGTTCGGTGTTTGGCGACGATCCCCGGCCCGAGGTTAATAAGTTCATCGCCGATTTCAAGGCGAAGACCGGCGCGCATCCCTCTACGGCGCATACGCTGACCGGCTATTCCGTGATCCAAGCGATCAAGATCGCTGCAGAGCGCGCGGGCTCTGTCGACTCAGATGCGCTCAAGGCTGAGTTCGAGAAGTTCAAGGACGTGCCGTTGCTCGTCGGACCGACCTCATTCGATGCGCAGACGCATATCAACTTCCTGCGGCCTATGTTGATCTTAACAGTCGAGAACGGCAAGCACAGCGCGGTTGAACTGCATACGCCTGTGAAAGTCCCCGGCCACTAAGTTGCAACAAGCTCTGACACGCGCCGCGCCCTTCGCCGACAGACTGATGGCTGAGGGCGTCGGCGTGCATTTCGAGGGTCTAAGGGCGGTCGAGAGTGTCAATCTTCGACTCGAGAAGGGAGAGATTCTCGGTCTCATCGGGCCGAACGGTGCAGGCAAGACGACGCTGGTTAATGTCTTGACGGGGTTGCAACGACCGAACGAGGGCAAGGTGCTCGTCGATGGCGTCGACGCGACTTCATGGAATGCGCGCAATTTCGCGCACCGAGGGGTGGCGCGCACTTTTCAGGCGGCGCGGCTGTTTCTTGACATGAGTGCGCTCGAAAATGTGGAAATGCCCGGCTTCGCTCTTGGGCTCAAGCGCGCGGAGGCGCGCGAGCGCGCACTCAAAGCGCTGGATTTCATGGGCGTTGCCGGTCGCGCCGAGGTAAAGGCCGCCGCCCTGTCTTACGGTGAGCAGCGGCTTGTCGGCATCGCCCGCGCGCTAGCGCTGCGGCCGAAATTTCTGCTGCTTGATGAGCCCGCCGCCGGCATGAGTCCCGTCGAGGCGCACGACCTGCTCGAACGCATCGGCGCGTTGCGCGAACGCTACGGGTGCGGCGTGCTGGTCATCGAGCACAATATGCAGCTCATCATGAAGCTCTGCGATCGTGTACAGGTGCTGGCGCGCGGCGCGACCATCGCCGTCGGACCGCCGGCGG
>JAYVYQ010000327.1:0-2182 GCA_043784125.1 Afipia sp. | reverse complement strand
GCGCACGTGGCGGCCACATTATTGTAGACACACGAGGTCGAGACGGAAGGCGCGGTCACGCCGGTGGAACAGTCAATGTCGAAATCAGTGGTGTTGGTGGGGTCGTTCGATGCGATCACTGACAAGCCAAAACTGATGATGCCGGCGCCCGTGTCGAGGTAGATGCCGCGCGAGTTGCTTCCGCCGACGTTGCCGGTGATCGTCTCGCGATCGAGCGTGAGGTCACAGCCGGAGGAATAGACGCCGCCCCCGACGTCGGCGGCGGTGTTGCCAGTCACTGTCCCGAAGATGAGACCATGGCCTGAGCAAACGCCCGTGACTGCGAGCCCGCCGCCCTTGTTCGTCGTCATGTTGTTGGCGATGAGAGTGCTGCGAATGGAGATCGAGGTTTCGGCGTGGATGCCGCCGCCGTCATCGATGGTGTTGTCGTTGCCAACGACCGCCACGTGACTGAGGTTGAGAGGGTGGGTGGTCCAAATGCCCGCATGTTTGCCGCCAGTAATGGTGACGTTGGCAATCGTCAGTGGCGCTGTGGCGTTGAAAATCGCATAGGGGCCACGCGAGCCAGAGCTTGGAAAGCCGCTGCCATCGATAATCGTGTCGAGCGGTGTGTGCCCGATGATGGTGATGGGGTTGACGGCATTCTCGATATTCAAATCGCCACCCGCGTCGAGCGGCGCGCCGAGCGGCTCAGCCAGTGAGAGCACGTAGGTGCCCGCAGTGACCAGGATGACGGGTCCGGCGAAGCTCGAGGAGGCCGTGCACGATGCTGTCAGGTTTGCCGCCTGAACTGCCGCGCGCAGCGTGCACTCCGGTGGCGCGAGCGCTGGCACGGGGCGGCCCGTGTCGCACGTGCCAGCCGTTGCAGTCGGACTCAGCGCAACGTCAGCTGTTGAGTTGGTGGTGAAGACCGGACAGGGTGGTGACGGTATTGCCCACGCCGGCGATGTCACAAGAAGAGTCGCGGCCGCGAATACTGCTTTCATCGTGCACCCCTTTTCGACTGGCATCTGACCTAGTGGATCGTCTCTAACATTACTTGCCAACCTTTCGGCTGAGTGCGCGCCGCGCCCTGTCGATTTTGCCCAGGATAAGATCAGCGTCTTTGGTCCAGACAAATCTGGTGGGCGTCGCATTGTATCGAAGCACGTAGTCTTCGAGCGCACGCAACAGCTCATCGAGGCTGCGAAAGACACCGCGTCGCAGTCGCTGTTTGGTTAACGTTGCGAACCAGCTCTCGACCAAATTGAGCCACGAAGCGCTGGTGGGCGTGAAGTGCAGATGGAACCGCGGATGTCGTCGCAACCATCGTTTCACTTCGTCCGTTTTGTGCGCGCTGTAGTTGTCGACGATGACGTGTAGAGCCAACTCGGGCGAGGTCTCTCGATCGATCTTGGCAAGAAAGGCGATGAACTCCTTGGCTCTGTGTCGTGCAACGCACTGCCCGATGACTTTGCCGTCGACAACGTTGAGCGCTGCGAAAAGCGTTGTCGTTCCGTGCCGTTTGTAGTCGTGCGTCATCGTCTGACAGCGGCCCTTCTTCAGCGGCAATCCGGGCTGGGTCCGATCCAGAGCCTGGATCGATGTCTTCTCGTCGACTGACAACACCAGGGCTTTGTCTGGCGGATTGAGATACAGCCCGACAACGTCGCGCACCTTTTCGGCAAGCTGCGGATCGTTGGAGACCTTGAATGTCTCGATGCGATGCGGCTGCAGTCCGTGCTGTCTCCACGTCCGATGCACGGTTGCACGCGAGACGTCGGCCCATTTCGCCATCGAACGAGTCGTCCATTGCGTGGCATCCGGCGGCGTTTCGTTGCGGGTTGCATCGACAATCTTTTTCACTGTCGCCGCCGCAATCGGATGGATGCCGGGCGGGCGCGTGCGATCTTTTACCAAACCGCGAAGGCCCAATTGGGTGAATCGTTGCCGTTGCGAAATCACCGTCGGTCGACTCACGCCGAGCCGCGCCGCGATGTGCATGTTAGGAACGCCATCGGCCGCCAACAGAATGATTCGCGCTCGGCGGGCAAGTCTCTGCGGTGTTTGTCCACTCGCCACCAGCCGATCGAGCTCGCCACGTTCTTCGAAGGTCAGATTCAAGGCCGCCGCTGGAGTGAACACGCCTCACATTATTGCGCGAATCGTTATTGTCAATGTTTGTTAGAGACGATCCACTAGC
>JAYVYQ010000326.1:0-5989 GCA_043784125.1 Afipia sp. | reverse complement strand
GGTTCGGCTCCGACGACGACAGGCGCCCCGTGGTGGTGGCCGCCAGCGAATAGGATGTGTGAACGCGCTTGGTGCGCGGATTGATATATTCCGGCAGCGCGTCCGTGTAGGTCGATTTCAGTTTCGACACCTGACGCCAGTCGAGAATGCGGCGCGGGAATTCATGGCCTTCTTCGGCGAGGTCTTCGAGAATGGAGGCCGAGGTGGACCACGCGCCGGTCTTGGTCTTTGTGCCGCCCGGGAGTGCCATCTTGCCGAACATGATGTCGCCGAGTTGCTTTGGGCTGCCGGGATTGACCGGCTCGCCCGCCATCTCGCGAATGTCCGCCTCCAACCGCGCGGCGGTTTGTGCGAATTCGCCCGACAGACGCGACAAGACTTGTCGATCGACAGAAATGCCGCGGCCTTCCATGCGCGCCAGCACGCCGGCCATCGGACGCTCCAGCGTCTCGTAAGGCGTGTTCATGCGTTCGGCGACAAGGCGCGGCTTCAGCACATTCCACAGCCGCAGCGTCACGTCGGCGTCCTCGGCGGCGTATTCTGTGGCCTTGTCGATGGCGACATGATCGAACGTGATCTGGTTCTTGCCGGTGCCTGCAACTTCGGAAAAACTCACCGGCACATGGCCGAGATATCTTTCGCTCATCGCGTCCATGCCGTGCGAGGAGCGACCAGCGTCGAGGATGTACGACATCAGCATGGTGTCGTCGATGCAATGAAGCGCGATGCCGTACTGCGCGAACACCAGCGCGTCGAATTTCAGATTTTGCCCGACTTTGAGAATACTCTCATCTTCCAGCAGCGGCTTGATCGCCTTGATGGCATCGGCAGTCTTCATCTGGTCGGGTGCTGGGCCGCCTGCGAACAATCCCGCGCCGTCGCCGCCCTCTTTATGAATCAGCGGAATGTAGCAGGCTTCATTCGGCGACAGCGCCAGCGAGATGCCGCACAGCTCCGCCTGCATCGGATCGAGGCTGGTGGTCTCGGTGTCGATCGCGAAGTGACCGATCTCGTGCGCGCGCGCGATCCACTTTTTCAGTTCGTCCAGCTTGCGGATGGTGACGTATTTACTGCGGTCGATTTTAGTCTTGCGCGCAATCTCGGCGCGCGAAGCGGCGAGGGCTTGGGGCGTCGCCGTGGCGGCGTCGCCCTTCGCTTTGGATGGCGGCGCGGATTTGGCCGATGTGTCGGCGAATTCGGCGCGCGATGCCGTTGCCGCGCCTTTTGCCACACCGCTCATCATCTTCGTGTCGGGTTCGACATCCGCCGGATCGATCTGCGCATACTCGGCAACACGTCGCGTCAGCGTGGAGAATTCCATCGCCTTCAAAAATGAAATCAGCTTGCGTGAATCCGGCTCATGAACGGCGAGGTCATCGAGCGGCACGTCGAGCTTCACCTTGTCATCGAGCTGCACGAGACGGCGGGAGATGCGTGCCTTCTCGGCGTGTTCGATGAGCGACTCGCGGCGCTTCGGCTGCGTGATTTCGCCCGCTCGCTTCAAGAGCGTTTCGAGATCGCCGTATTCGATGATCAACTGCGCGGCGGTCTTGATGCCGATGCCCGGTACGCCCGGCACGTTATCGACCGAGTCGCCCGCTAGCGCCTGCACCTCGACGACCTTCTCGGGCGGCACGCCGAATTTTTCGATCACTTCCGGAATGCCGATGCGGCGGTCCTTCATGGTGTCATACATCGACACGCCATCGGTGACGAGCTGCATCAAGTCTTTGTCGCTTGAGACGATGGTCGCGGTCGCGCCGCGCTCACCGGCTTCGCGCACATATGTTGCGATCAGATCGTCGGCCTCGAATCCGATCTGCTCGATGCATGGCAGATCGAACGCCAGCACCGCTTCGCGGATCAGCGCGAATTGCGGAATGAGATCCTCCGGCGCGGGCGGACGGTGCGCCTTGTATTCGGGATAGAAATCGTTGCGGAAGGTTTTTTCGGATTTGTCGAAGATGATTGCCAGATGGGTGGGGCGATTGTCCGGCGGCATATCGCGCATCAGCTTCCACAGCATGTTGCAGAAGCCGAGCACCGCGTTGACCTGCAGGCCGTCGGATTTGCGGTTCAGCGGCGGCAGCGCGTGATAGGCGCGAAAAATATAACCCGACCCGTCGACCAGAAAAACGTGGTCGCCCTTTCCTGATCCGTTGCCCGATGCCTTGGCAGGCTTCTTCGCGGGAGCGGCAGCCTTTGCGACGGATTTGGCGGCGGATTTCGCAGGCGCGGATTTTTTAGGTGCGGGCTTTTTCGGCATGGCCGCAACTTAGGGATTTCTCCCCAAGAATGACACCCGTTGACGGCGGGATTTGAACCGAAAATGTGCGGGTTTATTCCGCCGCCTGCATCGTTTCGCGGGGCCGGGGCGGCGCAATCCAGTAGCGTTGCGGCCGCTCGAACAGGAAATTCAGTCCGGTTCGCCGCGCCCACCACCAGATCACGAGCGAGCCGAGAATTCCGGCCATCGTGACGATGATCGAGATCACGCCGATGTCCTGGATGATCCCGAGCTTCAGCAGCAGGATTCGCGTCACCGCCATCGGCAGGAAGAACGCCAGATAGACGACGATGGAATGTTCGCCGAGGTAGCGCAGCCACTCGAGCCAGTGCATGCGCGCGAGCAAGGTGCCAGTCACGATCACCGCGCAGGCTCCGGCAAATCCGAGAATGAGCGACATCGCCGGCATGTCACTCATTCCGGCGAACACCAGAATTCCGTGCGCGACCGCCCACGCCGCGAGGCCGAGGATCATCTGGCCCGGGTTTTCCTTGGTGTGATCGGCGAGCGCAAACACATAGCTCGCAAGAATATAGCCGGAATAGAAATAGACGAAGCGCGACGCGAATTCGTCGATGATGGTCCAGTCGGTCGAGATGCGCGCTGTCTCTAGTGCGGCTGCGATGATCCATATCAGTAATGGCGGCGCGCGCCGCGTCAGCTTCGTCACCACGAAGGAAATCGGCAGCATGTAGATGAACCACAGCGTGCCGAACGGCTCGATGAAGGATTGCAGATAGAGATACCCGACATTCGCCCAGCCATCGACGGCCGCGAAGCTCGACGCCTTGAAGGCGAACTGGATCGCGGTCCACAGGAAATAGAAGTAGAAGAAATGCACGACTTTGCGGTCGAGATAGGTCCGCCAGTCGCGGTCGATCACGCGCGACAGAAACAATCCAGAGATCAGGAAAAAATCCGGCATGCGGAACGGGCGCGCGAACTCGACAACCAGATGCATGAAGCCGTGACGGCCGGCCGCCACCTCGACGCCGAGCGTCGAATGCATCATTACCACCATGACGATGCAGATGCCCTTGGCGTAATCGACCCAGTCCACCCGCTCGGATGCGGCGGACAGGCCGACTGACGATGTGACGTTATTGCTCATAATATTCCAATTCGGCGCGAAGATGCGGCATTGTCGGGTGCAGGCGTTTCAATCTCCTTTATTCATACAAATGTTGTGCCCCTTTCGGCGAAAACGCGCTAAGAGACGCGGCGAAAACAGCGTTTTCGCGTTAACCATATTGGACAGGTTGTTGCATGCGGATTGCCATGATCGGCACGGGTTATGTGGGGCTGGTTTCCGGCGCCTGCTTTGCCGATTTCGGCCATCAGGTGACGTGCGTAGATACCGACGCCGCCAAGATCGCGGCGTTGAAGGGCGGCACGATCCCGATATTTGAACCCGATCTCGACCGGCTGGTTGCGGATTCCATCAAGGCCGGTCGGCTGGATTTTACAACCGACATTACGGGGCCGGTGGCCGAGGCCGACGCGGTATTCATTGCGGTCGGCACGCCATCGCGGCGCGGCGACGGTCACGCGGATTTGTCCTACGTTCATGCAGCCGCGCGCGATATCGCCAAGGCGCTGAAGGGCTTCACCGTCGTCGTCACGAAATCCACCGTGCCGGTCGGCACTGGCGACGAGGTCGAGCGCATCATCCGCGAGACAAATCCGAAAGCCGATTTTGCGGTGGCGTCGAATCCGGAATTTCTGCGCGAGGGCGCGGCGATCCGCGATTTCAAACATCCCGACCGCATCGTGGTCGGCACGACTGATGAGCGGGCGCGAAAAATCCTCGGTGACGTCTATCGCCCGCTTTATTTGAATCAAGCACCGATCATGTTCACCGAGCGCCGTACCGCCGAGCTTATCAAATATGCGGCGAATGCTTTTCTTGCGACCAAGATCACCTTCATCAATGAGATGGCGGACTTGGCCGAAAAAGTCGGCGCCGATGTGCAGGAGGTCGCGCGCGGCATTGGGCTCGACAACCGCATCGGCGCGAAATTTCTCAACGCCGGCCCCGGCTTCGGCGGCTCATGCTTTCCGAAGGACACCCGCGCGCTGGTGAAGACTGCGCTCGATCATGACGTGCCGCTGCGTATTGTCGAAGCCGTGCTGGCTGTCAACGACAACCGCAAGCGCGCAATGGCGCGAAAAGTCTCCGCCGCGCTCGGCGGAAATTTGCGCGGTAAAAATATCGCGGTGCTGGGGCTGACCTTCAAGCCGGACACCGACGACATGCGCGAGGCGCCGTCGATTCCGCTGGTGACGGGCCTGCTCGATCTCGGCGCGAAAGTCCGCGCCTACGATCCGGTCGGCATGGATGCCGCGAAGCACGAACTGCCGAACATCGAATATGCCAGGGATGCGTATGACTGCGCCAAGGGTGCCGATGCGCTGGTGATCGTCACCGAATGGGTCCAGTTCCGCGCGCTCGATCTGACGCGGCTGAAACGCGAAATGGCGCGGCCGGTGATCGTGGACTTGCGCAACATCTATCGCCGCGAGGACATGGAAGCGCTCGGCTTTACATATGAGAGCGTCGGCCGTGGCGCGGTGTAACCCGTGCGCACATTCGATACCCCGCTTCCCATCGACGACGTTCTCGGCGAGATCACGTCGACTCTTGTTCGCAGCAATACTGCCGTCCTCGTCGCCCCTCCCGGTGCCGGCAAGACCACGCGCGTGCCGCTGGCGCTGCTCGATGCCGAATGGGCCAAAGGCAAAAAAATCATCGTGCTGGAGCCGCGCCGCATCGTCGCGCGCGCCGCCGCCGAACGCATGGCGCAGACGCTCGGTGAAAAAGCAGGCGACACCGTCGGCTATCGTGTGCGTTTCGGTTCTAAAATCTCGCGCGCCACGCGAATCGAAGTCGTCACCGAGGGAATCTTCTCGCGGCAGATTCTTGGCGACCCTGAATTGGGCGGCGTTGCCGCCGTGCTGTTCGACGAATTTCACGAACGCTCGCTGGATGCGGATTTGGGGCTCGCATTAGCGCGCGACGCGCAACAGGGGTTGCGCGAGGATTTGCGCATTCTTGTGATGTCCGCGACGCTCGATGGCGCACGCGTCGCGAAACTTCTCGGCGACGCACCTGTGATCGCCAGCGAAGGCCGCGCGTTTCCGGTCGAGACACGTTATCTCGGCCGCAAGCCGGATGTTCAACTCGAACGCCAGATGGCCGACGCCATCGCGACGGCGTTGCGCGCCGATGCGGGGTCGGTGCTGGCTTTCTTTCCGGGCGCTGCAGAAATCCGCCGCACGGAAACATTTCTACGCGAGCGTGTGAGCGATGCGAACATCGAGATCGTGCCGCTGTTTGGCGCGCTGGATTCCACCGTGCAGGATCGCGCGATTGCACCGCCTCCCAAAGGTACGCGCAAGGTTGTGCTGGCGACCTCGATTGCGGAGACATCGCTGACGATCGACGGCGTCCGCATCGTGGTGGATTCTGGCGTCGCGCGCGTGCCGCGTTACGAGCCTGATATTGGCCTCACGCGGCTGGAAACCATCCGCGCCTCGCGCGCGGCGGTCGATCAGCGTCGAGGCCGAGCGGGACGAACCGAACCCGGTGTTTGCTATCGGCTCTGGGACGAACCGCAAACCGCGTCGTTCGAGGCCTACACGCGGCCGGAGATTCTCTCGGCAGATTTGTCGTCATTGGTGCTGGATCTGGCGCAATGGGGC
>JAYVYQ010000325.1:0-2865 GCA_043784125.1 Afipia sp. | reverse complement strand
CGATCACACCCGGCACGGAGATCAACTCCACACCGTCGGTCAGTTGCCCCTTGAACAGGTTCAGCAACCGCGCATAGCCCGCAGATGCGAACGGCCCGACAGGCTGAATGGCGTAGATCGGCGTGACATCGACATTCAGGGTCCAGATCACCGATCCTGCTTCAAACGGATTGGCTTCCAGATAGGACAGCAACTGCTCGGGAATCTGGGGATTGTTGATCCCAACCGGCATCGCCTGGGTGAACGAATCGCGGCGTGCTTCCGATCCGAAGTCGTATCCGAGCTTTCCGAGCGCGTAGACGAACGGCGGCTTCTGCGCAGCCTTCTCACCCCCTCCGCACCCGCAGCCGGATTTCTTTTCGCCGCCTCCGCAACCACAACCGCAATCCGACGGCGTGATGTCGGACATCGCGATGCCGGGCATTTCGGCGAGACCGATCGGCGCCGGATTTCCGATGCCGGCGTCTCCCGCGATTTCGGCTGCGGCAAAGCCCGGCTCGCTCAATGAAAGAGTTTCAACTTCGCTCATGCTCATAACTCCCCTCTGGATGTGATCGATGGCGCCCTGGATGTTGATCCGGCCTGTGAGTATTCTCGAGCACTCCTCGGCGCCGGACGGAATGCAGGGAATTGCGGAATGAAGCAGCGCTTCGCCGACCGCGCGCGGATCCGGCGATCGTCCATCCTTGATCTGCTGGCTCAGCAGAAGCGCGGCGAACCCGGACACCAGCGGTGTTGCGAAGCTGGTCCCGCTCTTGCGCGCCACGCCGCCTTGCAGGGCCGCGCCCAGGATGTTGGACCCGGGCGCGAGGATGCCCTGATTGCGATATGTCGAACCGTAGTTGCTGGACGGCAGCGGTTGACCCTGCTCGTCCATGGCGCCGACGGCCAGCACCGAAGCGACCGCGGCGGGAATGTGCAGACACTCGCAGCCGTCGTTGCCGGCCGCCGCCACGATGAGGACGTTCCGCCGGATGCAGCTGTCGATCGCCTGTGCCAGGATCGGATGCGGCTCCCCGGACTTCGCCAGCTGGCCGCCGCTGATATTGATGACGTGAGCGCCATTTTCGATCGCGAGCAGAATGGCGCGCGCCAGGTCGAGCTGCGAACATTTCAGGCTGTCGTCGCCGAAAACCGGGACGATCAGACCGCGACACAACGGCGCAAGACCCTCTACCGAACTGCCCGGTTGTCCAAAAATCAGGCTGGCAACGTGAGTCCCGTGCGCCGTGGCGCCGCCGTCGGCCGCACTGGCCCCGGCAACCGTCATTAGTGGCATCAGGCGAGCGCCGCGGAAGCAATCATGCGTGAAGTCCACGGGACCATCGAGCACGGCAACCGTAACGTTCGGATCGCCGCCTCCGAGCGCGGTCAGAACATCCTGACGAAATATTGCAGCCGATCTGCCAACCATTACACTTGCCATCACCGCGCGACACAGAGCGACGCGCCAGCCATGCCCCTCATCTGTCTTTACAAGCTATCAAGCACACCGCTTCGCACTGCGGCCCGGCGCCTCTACGCCTGCATTCTCCGATGCAGCTGGAACAGGACGAAGCGGATGCCGGACTGTCGGTCCTCATCGGCGCCATGCGCGCGGCCGGCCTGATGATGAGCTGGAGGTCAGCCGCCATCGCTGCCGACGGCAGCAGCGCGTCTGCTCCGCCGGCGCCGGCCGCCAATAGCGCCAGCGCCATCATGAAAGTCCGGTCTCGAAATGCGAACATGCCCCTCGCCTTTCAACTCCACGCCGGCTCTCCGGCATGTCAATCGACCTTCGACGCGGAGCTGAGATTTCCGCCTCGCGAAACATTGAGATCAACGTTCGAACGTGAACCGGACCTGTCACTATCTCTGATGGCAGGTCCGGTTGCGAGCGCCGAACGAATATCGGTTAGGCACACCATTCCGTGGCGACGTCCGCCATCCGCGAACAAAGGGTTCACGCCATGTGAAAAAAGCGTGATTGAATTGTGAAAACTGTTATGTTCGCCTTGGGCGGGAGGGCGAACTAAGTATGATGGCCGCGATTAAGCAGTTCACGATGGGTCTTTTCGGGCCCTTTCGGCTTCTGAAACCCGGGGGTGAGCGCATAGAGATCCCCAGCAAGAAGGGGGTCGCGGTGGTTGCAATGCTCGCCATGGCAAAGGACGGCGAACGCTCACGCGGTTGGCTGCAGGAAAAGCTATGGGGACAGCGACAGCATGCCGAAGCGCGTGGAAGCCTGCGTCGCGAGCTTTCGAACCTTCGTAAGCTACTCAACCAGGACGGTGCAACGCTGCTCGTGTGCGAACACGACCGCGTGCAGCTCAACCTCGAGCTGATCAACATCGATGCACGGCGCAGCCCTGATCACCCGCTGGCCGGCGAGTTTCTTGAAGGCGTGGACATCCCCGGCGAAGACGGCTTCGAGGACTGGTTGCGAGACCAACGGACAGCGCTCGCCCTGGAAGTGCGGCCTGCGGCGGCTTTGCCGGAAAAGCAGCCCGGCAATCCCAAGGCAATCGTTTCGCCGCTGCCAAGCCACATCGTCGATACGTCGCAGCCGCCAGTCGGCTTCGACGGCAACCCGGCGCTCGCCGTCATGCCGTTCGTCAACGCGACCGGCGAAAGCGAACATAACTACCTCGCGGAAGGCATCAGCGAGGAAATCATCGATCGGCTGTCGCGGATCCGCTGGCTGCCTGTCATCGCGCGCAGCCTGAGTTTTTCATTTTCCGATGTTTCGAACCGGAGAATCGTCAGCAAGAATTTGGGAGCGAAATATCTTCTCGAAGGCCGGCTGCGTCGCGAGCAGACCGGATACGGGATCGCTGCCAGCCTGATCGACGGACCGAGCGGCCACACCGTGTGGTCGCAGCGATT
>JAYVYQ010000324.1:0-23543 GCA_043784125.1 Afipia sp. | reverse complement strand
CAGAAGCTCCGCGAGACCCCGGAAGCAAACAAGCTCTTCATGGAAATCCTGACATCCAACGACGCGGAGATCGTGTTGCGGCGGATGAACGAGACGGGAGTTCTCGGCCGCTTTATCAGAGCGTTCGGCAAGATCGTGTCGATGATGCAGTTTAATATGTATCATCACTACACAGTCGATGAGCATCTGCTTCGCTGCGTTGGAATTCTTCAGGACATCGAACGTGGCGGCATCGACGAGTTCGCCGTCGCCAGCGACCTGATGCGGAAAATTCGTCCCGAGCATCGCGCCGTCATCTATATCACCACGCTGCTTCACGATATCGCGAAAGGGCGCCCCGAAGACCATTCGATCGCTGGCGCGAAGATCGCACAGCGATTATGTCCGCGTTTCGGCTTTAACGCTGCCGACACCGAATTGATCGCGTGGCTGATCCAGGAGCACCTCACAATGTCGACGGTGGCGCAGTCGCGCGACCTCTCCGACCGCAAGACCATCGAGAATTTTGCTGCGGTCGTGCAATCTGTCGAACAGATGAAGCTGCTGACGATCCTCACCACAGCCGACATTCGCGGCGTCGGCCCCGGCGTGTGGAACGGCTGGAAAGCGCAGCTCATGCGAACGCTCTATTACGAAACCGAACCCGTTTTGACAGGCGGCTTCTCGGAAGTGAACCGCGCGCAGCGCATCCACGTTGCACAGCAGGAATTCCGCGCCGCCTTTACCGAATGGCCGGCCGCCGAACTCGACGCCTATATCGCGCGGCAATATCCGGCCTACTGGTTGAAGGTCGAACTGCCGCGCAAGATTCGCCATGCCCGCTTTATCAAGGCGAGTGAAGCAGGCAATCACAAGCTTGCCGTCAACATCGGATTCGACGAAGGACGCGGCGTGACGGAATTGACGATCCTGGCGCCGGATCATCCTTGGCTGCTGTCGATTATCGCAGGCGCGTGTGCATCGGCAGGCGCCAATATCGTCGACGCGCAGATTTACACGACCACCGACGGCCTTGCGCTCGACACTGTCGCAATCTCCCGCGAGTACGAGCGCGACGAGGACGAAGGACGCCGCGCAACCCGCATCGGCGACATGATCGAAGAAGTGCTTGAGGGCAAACTTCGATTGCCCGAGATCGTGGCCAAGCGCAGCGCCTCGAAGACGCGGCTGAAGCCCTTCAGCGTCGAGCCGGAAGTCATCATCAACAATAAATGGTCCGATCGCTTTACGGTCATCGAGGTGTCGGGACTGGATCGCACTGGATTGCTTTATCAACTCACGACCGCGATTTCCAAACTCAACCTGAATATCGCGTCCGCGCATGTCGCCACGTTCGGTGAACGCGCACGCGACGTGTTCTATGTCACGGATCTTTTGGGCGCGCAGATCACCGCGCCTACGCGGCAGGCCGCCATCAAGCGGGCTCTCATCCATCTGCTTGCGCACGACGAGGCGGCGGACAAGCCTGCCGCATAAATTATCGGTCGTGTTTTGTGTTGAGGCCGTGCTAGTTTTTGCCAATCATTGCCGGGGGTCGACATGATTTACATCGCAAATATTCTGGTCGCGGTTGTCGCCGCGTTGCACGTTTATTTTCTGACGCTTGAGATGTTTCTCTGGACCAAGCCGATCGGGTTGAAGACCTTCGGCAACACGCTTGCCAAAGCTCAGGCCTCAGCTGTGCTGGCGGCCAATCAGGGTCTCTACAACGGCTTTCTTGCAGCAGGCCTGGTGTGGGGACTTCTTTATCCCACGGCGGCGTTCGGCTTTCAGATCAAGGTATTTTTTCTCGCCTGCGTGATCGTCGCGGGCCTCTATGGCGGCTACTCGGTCAGCAAACGGATCGTCATGGTGCAGGCGCTTCCTGCGGCCGTCGCGCTCGTGTTGTTGTGGCTTGCGACCTAAAGGTTCGACGCAAGCCAGTCGTTTATTTTGAAATTTGACCAAACGTCTTGCCCGCAGGCAAAGGCGCGGTGCGGATCAATCGCGAATCGTCCACCGCGGCCTGACGGTGCTTGACCGCTTCGCGATAAACCGGATCGCGGATCATCTCCACGAAGGCAGCCACGCTGGGATATTCGGCAATGAAGCAGTGGTCCCATCGCTCGGTGCTGGGGCCGATCAGCATCAGCTCGAACTTTCCCTGCCAGACAATCCGGCCGCCGAGACGCTCGAACACAGGACCGCTTTCGCGCCCGTAACTTTCATAAGCGACCCAGCCGGTCGCCTTGCGGCCGTCGGGATATTTCGCCTGCGCATGCAGCCGGACCAGATTCAGCATCTGGATCGGACCGGGACGGTCGTTGGCACGGAACGCTGCAAAAACCTCTTTGGTCGGATCGATATGGCCGGTCATTGGCGATTTCCTTCTGCTTCTATCGGGAACCAAGCACCGCGCAGGCGAACCTGTAAAGACGCATTAACTCCTTATTAACGCCGCCTTAAAAGCTAACCAATTAGCCTGCATGCCTATCGACAGAACGGTCGGCGCAGGCACACGAGCGAATGGCTTTGGGGCGGAAAAAGAACGGCGGCCGCAAGGAGCCGAGGTTTGAAGGCGGGGCGTCGCTGGACGGCCTGCGCTTGAATGCATGGGATGGCGTCGGCAATTCCGAAGACGAAGCACCCAGCCGGCGCAGCGCACGAGACGACGCACCCGACGACGACGAACCGAAACGCGAGCGGCGGCCACGCAAGACGCGCGCGCAAGCCCGCAAGGACAAGAAGAAGTCCCGCCAACGTTCACGCACCGGCTTTGGCAGACTTGTCTATTGGGGCACGGTGTTGGGTCTTTGGGCCGCCATCGCGGGCATTGGCGTCGTCATATGGGTAGGCGCGCATCTGCCCTCGATTCAATCGCTGGAAATTCCCAAGCGTCCACCCACAATCGAGATTACCGGCATGGACGGCAGCATCATCGCGACGCGCGGTGAAATGCCAGGCGCAAATGTGTCCTTGAAGGAACTGCCGAAATATCTTCCTCAGGCTTTTATCGCCATCGAGGACAAGCGGTTCTACTCGCACTTCGGCATCGATCCGACCGGCATCGCGCGCGCCGCAGTCACAAACATTATTCATCGCGGCGTCTCGCAGGGCGGCTCGACGCTGACGCAACAGCTCGCAAAGAATCTGTTTCTGACGCAGGAGCGCACGCTGCAGCGGAAACTGCAGGAAGCCGAGTTGGCGCTGTGGCTGGAGCGGAAATACTCCAAGACCGAAATCCTCGAATTGTATTTGAACCGCGTTTATTTCGGCTCGGGTGCATACGGCGTCGAAGCAGCAGCACAGCGATACTTCGGAAAATCCGCGCGCAATGTCACCCTGCCGGAAGCCGCGATGCTGGCGGGTCTCGTCAAATCGCCGTCACGTCTCGCGCCGAACAGAAATCCCGAAGGCGCGGAGAAGCGCGCCCAAACTGTGCTGACCGCGATGGCGGACTCGAAGTTCATCACCGACGCGCAGGCGCAGGCCGCCATCGTCAAACCGTCCTATGCGGTGAAGCCGGTGGGGGCCGGCACCATCAATTATGTTGCGGACTGGATCGGCGAAGTGCTCGACGATCTCGTCGGGCAAATCGACCAGAACATTGTGGTTGAGACCACGATCGACCCGAAATTGCAGAGCGTCGCAGAGGCTGCAATCATCGACGAACTTGCGGCCAAGAGTGTGAAGTTCAATGTCACGCAAGGCGCGTTGGTGGCGATGACGCCGGACGGTGCCGTGCGCGCGATGGTCGGCGGGCGCAACTATGCGGAAAGCCAGTTCAACCGCGCCGTCACCGCAAAGCGTCAGCCCGGATCGGCGTTCAAGCCGTTCGTCTATCTGACGGCGCTCGAGGCAGGGTTGACGCCTGACACGATACGACAAGACGCTCCGCTCGACGTCAAAGGCTGGAAGCCGGAAAACTACAGCCGTGAATATTTCGGCGCGGTGACGCTCACACAGGCGCTGGCAATGTCGCTGAACACGGTGGCGGTGAGAGTAGGCATCGAGGCCGGTCCGGCAAATGTTGTGCGCACCGCGCACCGGCTCGGCATCGCCTCGAAACTCGAAGCCAACGCCTCGATCGCGCTCGGCACGTCGGAAGTCTCACTCACCGAACTGGTCGGGGCCTATGCGCCGTTCGCCAATGGCGGGATGATCGCGGCCCCCCATGTGGTGACCAAGATTCGTACCCCACAGGGAAAGGTGCTGTATGCCCGCGCGCCGGATCCGCAGACCCAAGTCATCGACCCACGCTACGTCGCGATGATGAACGCGATGATGCACGAGACGCTTGTGACCGGCACGGCGCGCAAGGCCGACATTCCCGGCTGGTCGGCTGCCGGCAAGACCGGCACCAGTCAGGATTTCCGTGACGCATGGTTCATCGGCTATACCGCCAATCTTGTGACCGGGGTTTGGCTTGGTAACGACGACAATTCGCCGACCCGCAAGGCAACTGGCGGCGGCTTGCCGGTTGAAGTGTGGACACGCTTCATGAAAGTCGCTCACCAGAATGTGCCGGTGGCGGCTCTTCCGGGGTCGCAACCGCAAGGCGGTTTCCTGTCAGGCCTGTTCGGAGGCAACTCACGAACCCAATTGCAGCCGCCAAGGCCGCAGGTCAGCGACGCCAATCCAAGCTATATTCCGCCGGCGACAAATTCGCCGAACCCTTATTCGCAGACCCGCGCACCTGTGACGCAAACGTCGGTGCGTCCAGAGGCTGCAAGCGGACTCGACGGCTGGCTGATCGATCGGGTGTTCGGTGGCCGACGCTAAGGCATGATCCCGAAAAATGGGAACCGGTTTTCGGACAAGATCATGCCCGGCAAAATCCTATTCGCTGATGCCGTAGCGATGCAGATCGTTGCCGTAAGAATCGAGCCATTTCTTTGCGCGCTCGGTCTGCGGGCAAATCCGTCCCACGACCTTCCAGAAACGGGCCGAGTGATTCATCTCCACCAGATGCGCGACTTCATGCGCGGCGAGATAATCGAGCACGTAATTCGGCGCCAGAATAAGCCGCCACGAGAATGACAATGACCCTGCCGACGTGCAGGATCCCCAGCGGCTCGACTGGTCGCGAATGGTCAGGCGCTTGACCTTGACGCTGAGCATATCCGCATAGCGATGCGCCGCTTCGGTCAACTCGCGGCGGGCCTCGCGCTTGAGGAAGTCGTGAACGCGGCGATCGATATGTTCGACGCCGCCCGCGACACAGAGAATCTTCTCGCCACTATCACGGGTTTCCGGCCAGACGGTGCCGCGCTCCCCGGCGCGATGTACGATCTTGTGCGCCACGCCGCGCAGCGGAACGGACGTGCCCGGGGCAAATGGTGCTGCTTTCGGCAACCCGCCGAGCCGAGCTGCGATCCATGCCCCGTGGCGCTGTGCGAAATCCTTCGCGTCTGCGAGATTTCCGCGCGGTGGCATCGTCAGGATCGCCTGGCGCGCGCTCGGATGGATGCGCAGCGTGTAGCGACGCGCGCGGCGGTGCCGTCTTAGCTGAATGGAATAGATGGCCGAGCCGATTTTGACCGCGAGGGTGCGCGGCTCGGTCGGGCGGCGATAGAGAAGTGCGCGAAACGCCATGTCTGCAGGTCCGGAAAGCGTGAATTCACCGGGATTCTGCCACAAGCGATGCCAAGGAAATTTAGCGGCGCAAAAACAAATCATTTGCCCAATATATCGGAGTCTTCCGGCAGCTGCCCCCTATATCGGGGGCCACGAAACATGAATTTCAGTTCAATTCTATCCCAGTGGAGGCCTCTCACACGGAAGCCATTTCGTCACCCCAATCCAAAATCGAAAGGTAACGAAAATATCAATTAAATGAATTGGTTACAGGAGTTTATGACAGGAATCGCGCGCGCGATTTCCAAATCCGCCCGTCGAATCTGGATTATCGCAATTTCAGCCCTCAAAAACCGCCTACTCGGCGGCGGCCAGAGCCCGCTTGCTGTGGGCCGAGGACCGCATGAAATCCGAGATTCGGGGCACAATTTCGGACCGGAAGCGCGAACCGTTGAAAACGCCGTAGTGGCCGACGCCTTTCTGCACATAATGCACGCGACGACCGTCGGGGATCGAACTGCAGAGCCCGTGGGTGGCTTCGGTCTGACCCAGACCGGAAATATCGTCGTTTTCGCCCTCCACCGTCATCAGCGCCACGCGCTCGATCTTGGATGGATCGACCGCCTTGCCGCGATGCTTCATCTCACCCTTCGGAAGTGCGTGCTTGACGAACACGACATCGACCGTCTGCAGGTAAAACTCCGCGGTGAGGTCCATCACGGCCAGATATTCGTCGTAGAATTCGCGGTGCTTGTCGACGAGATCGCCGTCGCCCTTCACCAGATTGCTGAACAGACGTTTGTGCGCATCGACATGCCGATCCATGTTCATGCTCATGAAACCGGTGAGCTGCAGAAATCCCGGATAGACGTCGCGCATGAAACCAGGCTGCGGGAACGGCACTTTGGTGATGACGTTGTTGCGAAACCAGTCGATGCCTTTTTCCGCCGCAAGATTGTTGACGCCGGTCGGGTTCTTGCGCGTGTCGATCGGACCGCCCATCAGTGTCATCGATGTCGGAAAATATGGATCCTTCTCGGCTTCCATGATCGAGACAGCCGCCAGCACCGGCACGGAAGGCTGACAAACCGCAACAATATGGATATTGCCGCCGAGCGCATGCATCATCTCGATGACGTAATCGACATAGTCCTCAAGATCGAAACGGCCCTCGGACGTCGGCACCATGCGGGCATCGGACCAGTCGGTGATGTAGACCTCATGTGCGGGCAGGAACGCCTCAACCGTGCCGCGCAACAGCGTGGCGTAGTGACCCGACATCGGAGCCACAATCAGAACGCGCGGCTGCGGCTCGCGCAGCGGCTGCGTCAGCTGGCGCTCAAAATGTAGCAGCCGGCAAAACGGCTTCTCCCACACGCTCTTGATCTCGACCGGCACGCGCATGCCGTTGACTTCGGTCGTCGGCAGATTCCATTCCGGCTTGCCGTAACGGCGCGTGGTGCGCTCGAACAGTTCACATCCGGCGGCGATGGATTTTCCGAATTCGGTATTGGCGAAGGGGTTGAGCGGATTCTCAATCATAAGCTTGGTGAGATCGGCCATCGCCCGCGCCGGATTGAGCGAGGCTTTCCCCATCTCGTACATCCAGTACATGGGGGTCGTCAGCGCCGGGCTGACCTCGGACGGCAGGCCAGGCGGCCTGCCAAATTCGCCTATCGGCATGATGATTCCCCAGTCCCGGTTTCGCGGCGCAGCATACTGTCTAGCAGGCGATAAGCCGTCAATGCGGAGATAATCTCAGGCGAATGGTTATTAAGGCGTATGGAACCGGCGCAATTCGCGCCCGCGATTGCTACTCGCCGCTCTGGATCAGCGATCCCTGCTTCCGCGCACTCGCAATCAGGGCCAGGAAAGCCATCGCCGACACCACGAACAGCACCGCGTTTAACGCAAGCGCCTCAAGCATCAGGTCTGCGCGAAATTGGTGGTCGATCAGCAACGCCCGCATGCCCTCAAAAACATAAGTCGGCGGCAGCGCCCACGCCACCATCTGAAGCCAATGCGGCAAGACCGACACCGGATAATAGACGCAGGTCAGCGGCAACAGCACGAACATCAGCGTCCAGGCCAGACCCTCCGCGCCGAGCCCGTTGCGCGCCACGAGACCCGACGAAATCATGCCGACGGACCAACTCGTGAAAATCAGATTGCAGAAGAACGCGACCAGCGCGAGACCGAGGCCATAGAAGTTGAAGCCGAAGAACACGATCGCCAGCAGCGTCATCGGGATGACGCCGATGGAGAGGCGAATGATGCTCATCACCATCAGCGAGATCAGAAATTCGCTGACCTTCAACGGGCTCATGAGAAGATTGCCGAGATTGCGCGACCACATTTCCTCGAGAAACGACATCGAGAATCCGAGCTGACCGCGAAACAGGATGTCCCAGAGAATGACCGCGCCGATGAAAGTGCCCCCGGCCTTGGTGAAGAAGCCCGAGTTTTGCGAAATGTAGGCTTGAGAAAATCCCCAGGTCACGAGTTGCATGGCCGGCCAGTAAACCAGTTCAAGCAGCCGCGGCCATGACGATGTCAGCAGATACCAATGACGCAGCACCATCGCGGCGATGCGATGCATCGCAATGCCGGTAGGAGCCCGCCCGGTTGCGACTGCTCTGCTCACAGTTGCGCCTCCTGACTCCGGCCGCGCGCGACGTCGAGAAAAACTTCCTCCAGCGTCGCCCGGTTATAACGAGTCAGAATGCGCGCGGGCGTGTCGTCATCTTCGATCCGCCCGCGTTTCATGATGATGACGCGGTCGCACAATCGCTCCACCTCAAGCATGTTGTGCGACGCCAGCAGGATCGTCGCGTTATTTTGTTTTCGATAGTCCTCGAGATGACTGCGAATCCAGTCCGCCGTATCCGGATCGAGCGACGCGGTGGGCTCGTCCAGCAGCAAAAGGTCCGGCCGATTGACCAGCGCTTTGGCGAGCGCCACACGAGTCTTCTGGCCAGCCGACAGCTTGCGACTGGGGCGATCCATGAATTCGGTGAGATCGAGATCGATTGCCAGTTCGGCAATTCGCTCGTTCAAATTCGCCACCGCGTAAAGCCGACCGAAGACCGTCAGGTTTTGCCGAACCGTGAGGCGGCCCGGCATATCCACATAGGGGCTCTCAAAATTCATCCGGCCGAGCACATCCGCGCTTTGCTGCGGCATTGAAAAGCCGAGAACGCGAACGCGGCCTGCCGTCGGCAACACAAGTCCCATAATCATCGCGATGGTTGTCGTCTTGCCCGCACCGTTGCCACCGAGAAGCCCGGTCACTGAGCCGCGCGGAATCGAGAACGAAACATCATCCACGGCACGCGTGGTCTTGTAGTCCTTCACAAGACGCGACACATCGATCGCAGGTTCCG
The DNA here is from genome assembly GCA_043784125.1 of Afipia sp. Taxonomy (GTDB): domain Bacteria; phylum Pseudomonadota; class Alphaproteobacteria; order Rhizobiales; family Xanthobacteraceae; genus Afipia. The sequence goes on along the minus strand of JAYVYQ010000324.1, from coordinate 14,604 downwards.
GGGACGCCGAAACAGACATGGGGCCTGCCAAAGGGGACAAATCTGGCGCTGTATTCATCGGATGGATTCATTGAGCCAATGCACCCTCCGGCGCAAGGTCCGGCGCGCCTCGATGCTTGGTTTGTGATCGGCTAACGCAGCCGTTAATGTCGCCGACATGAGCGATATTGCGGCTTCAGATTTTCGCCCCTCGCGCCGGGATGTCAGGCTCGACACCGTGCTGCGCCTCAGATGGCTCGCAGTTCTGGGTCAATTGGTGACGATCTTCATCGTGACTCAAGGGCTCGACTTCGACGTGCCGGTGATCGCGTGTCTGGCGATTATCGGTTTTTCCGCGCTGCTCAATCTTGTGCTGCAAATGGCGTTCAATCCGGTGCACCGGCTCCAACCCGCTTATGCGGCGGCGCTCCTTGCCATCAATATCGCCGAGCTTGCCGGGCTGCTTTTCCTGACCGGCGGCTTGCAGAACCCTTTTTCTTTTCTGTTCCTCGCCCCGGTGCTGATCGCCGCGACCGCACTGACGACCCGCTTCACTCTCGCGCTGGGCTTCTTTGCGGTGGTGTGCGCCACCGCGCTCGGATTCTACCATTTGCCGCTGCCGTGGAACGGCGACGAACCGCTCGTATTGCCGCCCACCTACATGATCGGTGTCTGGCTCTCGATCGTGCTGGCGATCGGAGTGACCAGTCTCTACGCATTTCAAGTCACCGAGGAGGCGCGGAAACTATCCGACGCTCTCGCGGCGACCGAACTGGTGCTTACGCGCGAACAACATCTGACGCAGATCGACGGTCTCGCTGCCGCCGCAGCGCACGAACTCGGCACACCGCTTTCGACCATTGTGTTGATTTCGCGCGAACTCGAGAAAGTGATCGAGGGCGATCTGCCGCTCGACGGCCATGCGCGCGGCGACATCAAGACCTTGCGTGAACAGGCGCAGCGATGCCGCGACATTCTTGCAAAAATTACGCAACTCTCCTCGCACGGCGCGCCATTCGACCGCATGCCGCTTTCAACCCTCATCGAGGAGAGCGTGGCTCCGCACCGCGATTTCGGCATTACGATTAAAGTGCGCGTCGCAATAGCTCAGAGCGCCGAACCCACCGGCATGCGCAATCCGGCGATCCTCTACGGCGTCGGGAATATTCTGGAAAACGCAGTCGATTTCGCCCGCGATCTTGTCGAAGTGAACGCATGGTGGAACGACGAGACCGTCGAGATCATCATTTCGGAAGACGGACCGGGCATCGCGCCCGACATTCTCAAGCGGATCGGCGAGCCCTACCTCACGCGACGGCGCAGCAATGAGGACGGATCTGGAGATCACAGCGGACTCGGCCTCGGCGTCTTCATCGCGCGAACATTGCTGGAGCGAACGGGCGCGGAAGTCACATTCGCCAATCGTACTTTTCCGGATCACGGCGCAGTCGTCACCATCGTGTGGCCGCGCGGGAGTTTCGAGACCTCAGACGCAAAGGCGTTGCCGGCGCTTTAACTGCCGACTGTCTTAGCCCTTAACAGCCTCTAATCCCTAAGCAGCCTTGGCATCGCCCGATTGCCACGCCATATCAGTAGGGTCCTATCAGGAGGCCAAAAACCGTGACCGCAGCCGCACAAATCGCCGAAATGACCGACAAATCCCTGCTTATTGTGGAGGATGACAAGGCGTTCCTGGAGCGGCTTGCGCGCGCCATGGAGGCCAGAGGGTTCAATGTGACGGCCTGCGACAATGTGTCCGAGGGGCTCACTCACATCGGAAAAGCACCTCCCGCTTTTGCGGTTGTCGATCTGCGGCTCGGCGACGGCAACGGTCTGGATGTCGTCTCTGCATTGAAGTTGCAGCGGCCAGATGCGCGCACCATCGTGCTGACGGGCTACGGAAATATCGCCACCGCCGTTACCGCGGTGAAGATGGGCGCGGTCGATTATCTGTCAAAGCCTGCGGACGCCGATGACGTGGTCGCAGCCTTGATGGCGAGCGGCACCGAGAAATCGCAACTGCCGAACAATCCGATGTCGGCCGACCGGGTGCGTTGGGAGCATATCCAGCGCATCTATGAAATGTGCAGCCGCAACGTGTCGGAGACGGCGCGCCGGCTCAACATGCACCGCCGAACCTTGCAGCGCATCCTCGCCAAACGCGCGCCCCGCTAGGTCAAACCCCCGGAACCTTTTCGATCCCGCCTGCGTTATTGCTGCGAAACGGTCCTCACAAGGGAGCGCGGCAGGTCCGCGTGCCATACATGCGGAAGTCGCGGCATATCGATATTTCGTCACGCCTTGAAGCGACCAAGAAGCTTGGTCTGGTTGCGGATTATCGGATCGAATGGCCCGAGAAATCGCTTTGCGCGCCGCGCATTACGGTGGTCGGACAAAGGAATTTTCCGGCTCAGGTTACAAAAAATTATGTGGCTATCTTGCTTGCCCATCTTGTTCCCACCCGCGAGATCGTGGTGACACGACAGTATTGAGACAGCGGCGTAACAGTTGCGTCGCGTTTGAACTGAATTATTTCGTCAGGGCAAAAGCATCATGGGTCTTCTGATCCGGGACATCGTTAGCGAAGCCACCCGAACCTCGCACCGCCGGCTCGACCTCGCGCTGTCGTGGCTCGATCTCGGAAAGCCCCGTTATTATGCGGGTTTCCTGCGTGGTCAGGCCGAAGCGCTATTCCCGCTCGAGGCCTCGCTCGAAGAACAGGGCATCTCAAATATCATGAGCGACTGGCCGCTGCGGATGCGGACGCCGTCGCTTGAGCACGATCTGGCGGCAATGGACGTGTCCTGCGATCCGTTGCCCGGTCCGGAATTCAAAGGTGTAGCCGAGATGCTCGGCGCGGTTTACGTGCTGGAAGCCTCCCGCATGGGCGCGCGCGTGATGCTGGCGCGTCTTGCGCAGCATCCGGAATCCAGTTCGATCGGCGCGACTGCCTATTTGCGTCACGGCTTCGGCAAGCGGTTCTGGCCTTCGTTCCTGACGCTGCTGGAAAATCATCCGGACGCGCAGGCCGATACCGCAGGTGTCGTGCAGGGCGCCGAAGTCGCATTCGGCATGTTCGAGAGCGCGCTCATTCCGGTCGCAAGCGTCGCTGCGGAATAACCACCTTTAGACAATCTCGGAATGCCCCTGCGGATCGATCAGCCGATTCATCCGCTGTGCGGCATGCAACCCGAAACCCACGATCATGGACTTGCGCGTCGCGGCCGGCAAACGATGTTCAGGCGCGTCGCAATGCAGATGCGCGCCGTAACCGTCGGCGACGATCAATCCGGTATCGCGTGGAAATATCTCGCAGGGCAGATCCTGCGTGAAGGCAAAGAACAGCCTGTCGCAATGCGCGCGATACTCCTGCCATTTCTGATCGGCGCGCAAATCCTCCACCGATGATTTGATCTCGACGATCCAGATGTCGCCGCGCGCGTTCATGGCGACCAAATCGGCGCGCCGGCCCGATGGCAGCGACAATTCGCTGACGCAGGAAAATCCCAGCGATCTCAATAGTCTGGAGGTGCCGCGCGCGATTTCCAGCGCAGTGGCGGATTGGCGGCGATCCGGTGACGGACTTGGAATCGAATGGCCAGATTGTGAATTCATGACGGCTATTCCTATCAGACAACCTCTATCCCCTCAGCCTCAAATTCGTACTCAGCCAGACACAATTCCGGCCCGGCGGCGTCGCGAAGAGGCGGAACCATTCGTCCGCCGGGAGCGACCAATGCTCATCGGCGCGATCCTTTGGAGGGGACCATGAAGTCAGTCATCACCAAGCGGGCCCAGACTCACATTCTGGCGCTCGCATTTTTTATGTTGCCGGCGATTTCGTTTTCGCAAGCCATTGCCAAGCCATCCGTCGAAGTCGCGTTCGTTCTCGACACCACGGGTTCGATGGGCGGGTTGATCGAAGGCGCGAAACGAAAAATCTGGTCGATCGCAACCGCGATTGTCGATGCCAATCCCGATGCCGACATTCGCATCGGCCTCGTCGCGTATCGTGACATCGGCGACGAGTACGTCACCAAGACCTTCGACCTCACACCCGACATTCAGGACATCTACGGCAATCTGCTGGCACTCAACGCGCGCGGCGGCGGCGACTGGCCCGAAAGCGTCAACGAGGCGCTCGATGTGGCGGTCAACAAACTGCAATGGCGCAGCGGCAACGACACGCGACGCATCGTCTTTCTGGTCGGCGATGCGCCGCCCCACATGGACTATGCGCAAGACACCAAATATCCGGTGACGCTGGCGGTCGCCAAGCAGCGCGACATTCTCGTCAACACCGTGCAGGCCGGCATCGCGCGCGACACCGAGCGCGTGTGGCAGGACATCGCGCAACTCGGCAATGGACGCTACATTCCGATTCCGCAGGATGGCGGCGAAGTGGTGGTGATTGAAACGCCCTATGACGACGACATCATCATCCTGCAACGCGACATCAACGGCACCGTGATTCCCTACGGTCCGCCGAAACTGCAAAAGCGTACCGAAGACAAAACCCGGCAGCTTGCGACGGTCGCAGCGGGGGCGCCGTCGGCCGCCTCCGACATGGCGAGCTACCTCAACAAGCGGGCGCGTACCTCGTTCGAGGCCGTCACCGGCGACGGCGATCTCGTCAGCGACGTCTCGTCGGGACGCGAAAAGCTCGCCAGCATCAAGGACGAAGACCTGCCGGACAATCTGAAAAGCCTCACGCCGGAAAAACGTCAGGCCGAACTTGACCGGCAGATGCAGACCCGCAAGGCGCTGAACGACAAATTGACTGCCCTTGTGAAAAAACGCGATGAATTCGTCGCCGAAAAGCGCAAGGCAACACCCGCAAAGGCGACCTCGTTCGACCGCGTCGTCGAGGACACCTTGAGGGCGCAGATCAAGCGATAGTGATGACGGCCGCGCCGGCGACATCCTTGTTCTCCGGCGCGGAGAGATATTTTAAGATGAGCCATCGCCCGCCGGGAGATTTCGGATGGACAGATTTATGGAAAAGTATTTTTCGACCCGTGGACGCTTGATCCGGTTGCCGTATTTCACGCGCAGCATCGAGCTTTATATTATCATCACTCTAATAACGACGGCGAGCATTCCGCTGTTTATGAACGGCGGCGATCTTCTCTGGTGGGCAGGGCTCACCCTCGTCATCATCTCCCTGATCATCGCCGCGGCCAGCACCATTTCGCTGGTCGTCAGACGGCTGCACGATATCGGCATGCAGGGTCATCACGCGATCTGGATCATTCCCCTGCTCGCAATACCGGCCTGGGGCCGCGCGCCGTATCTCGCAATTCCGCTGATTGCGCTGACCCTCTGGCTGATGTTCTGGCCGGGTCAGAAAACGGTGAACAGGTTCGACGCATAGTCGGCGCGCTTTGCTCTTGGCTCCGCGCGAAAAATCAGCATTGTGACCGCATGACAGATCAATCGAAAATCTCGGAGGCCGCCGCGAAAGCCGGCGCACTCATCATCCCCGTCTCGCCGTTCGAGCAGAACTGCACGCTGATGTGGTGTACGGCGACCAAGAAGGCGGTCGTGATCGATCCCGGCGGCGACGTGCCGAAAATCCTCGCCGCCATCAAGCAGGCCGATGTCACCGTCGATCAAATCTGGATCACGCATGGCCATATCGATCATGTCGGCGGCGCGGCAGAGTTGCGCGACGCGCTGAAAGTGCCGATCGAAGGCCCGCATCTTGCGGATAAATACCTGCTCGATCACGTGGTGGAGAGCGGAAAGAATTTCGGCATGATCGGCGTGCGCAATTTCGCACCGGATCGCTGGCTCTCCGAAGGCGACCAAGTGAAGGTCGGCGAATTGAGTTTCGATGTTTATTTCTGCCCCGGCCATTCGCCCGGCAGCGTGGTGTTCTTCAACAAGGATATGAGTTTTGCCATCGTGGGCGACGTGCTGTTCAACGGCTCGGTCGGCCGCACCGATTTGCCCGGCGGCGATCACGCCACGCTCATTCGCTCCATCACCGAAAAACTTCTGCCGCTAGGCGACGATGTGGGCTTCATCTGCGGCCACGGGCCGGGATCGAGCATTGGCCACGAGCGCAAGACCAACCCGTTCCTCAATGGGGCGATGGGTTAAGGCCGGCAGTCGCGGGATGGGAGAACTCCCACCTCGCGATGTGCCGGTTTGCTATCGACTTATCTGGAGCGCTTTTTAGTCCGCCGCGAAGGTGCTGCGCGTTTGGCTGGTTTGGGGAACGCGAAATAGGCGAACCCAAGCGCCAGCAGGCCGTTGACCACAGCTTGAGCCCAGCCATACGAATTCAAGAGTCCGGACGCGGTCGCGTGCACCAGGATCAGGGCATCGAGACCGTTGGCGACGACACCTGCGATCATCACCGCCTTCAATGCGTCCGCTGCCTTGCCATCGCTGGCGCCCCAGAAGACGATGGCGAATCCGAGAATCGACGCGCCTGCGATGCGTGCGATCACTTCGGTCGCGGGTGTCAGTTTCACTCCGTACAACGCCACCAGTTCCGACGGAACGATCAGGAATGCCAAGCCAAAAACTGCCGCGATAACTGTGGCGACCACCATGAAATTGCTAAGTTTCATCTTTTCCTCCCCTATCACTTGTTAAGAAACAGGCGAGTTTAGCATGCCGGCGGTCCAACGCAGCGCCAGCCCGCCTCGTTATCCACTTCAGGTTAGTTGAGGGTTGCCTTCAATACGGTGGCGGCCGCCGCATAGCCGCCACCCGCACCGTCGACAAAATGAAAATGATCCGGCTGCGATGCCGACAGCGTAAAACACGTCATCATCGCGGCGTTCTGCCGGTGCAATCCATAGCGGATCGTCCCGGAGGCCGCCGCAGCAGCCAGACGTTTTTCCAGCGCGTCCGCAAGATCCGGCGTGCAGTCCAGCACCATGCGCAGCCCATCGTCGTATTTTCTGAAATCGGAATTCTCGACCACCTGCTGCATGTAAACCTGCGGTACGAAACCGCCCGCCGTGATGTTGAAGCGCATCAGCAGATAGGCGAACAGCGACCACGCATGCACGCCAAGCCGCCGCCGCCACAGCGCCTTGCCGCCCGGCGCTGCGAGCGCCTCGAATTCAGCGCCTGCCGTAGGCCACCGTAGCGGCGGCCCGCTGGAGGGAATCGGGCGGCCCGAGCCGGGACTCTTTTCCACCAGCGTCACGACTTCCTCGATCAGGCCGCGAAAGGATGTCTCATCCGAATTTTTTCCCGGAACGATCAGCACCGACAAAATGAGACCGCGCTCCGACGGCATTTCGGCGAACCGACATGACAGGCCCGTGAGATCGGGATGCGCGCCGGAGGCCGCAGGCGTCACGGCGAATTCGCCGCGCTTCATCGCCGCATCGGCCCAGGCAAGGCCGCCGCCGGAAAACATCGCGTAGGATACGTTCGGCGACGGCGCATAGCGGGCGACCAGAACATCGAGCCCCTGCGTCCGAATGTTCGCAATCGGCACCAGCGCGACACGCATCTCAAGATTGAGGTCTTCCTTGACCCATGTCGCCGTTGCGGCCAGCGCATCGCGCGCAAGATCGACGTCATGCGGCGAGACCGCGAAGCTTGCGCCGTCGCCGCCGAACGCAAATGGAAAATCGCGGTTGTCGAGCGCGTTCGTCACTGACGCAATCACCGCCGCGCCCGCCATGTTCACCGCCTTGTAGCGGTTCTCAGCGATGGCCTTGGTGGACTGCACGATGTCGGCGACGCCGACCATCCAGCCATCGGGCAGCGGCTGATAGAGCGCAGAATCCATCAGCTTGCCGAAACCGCGAAACAGCGGGACGTCGCCGTAGAATGAATCCTTGCTGTCAGGAACGCTCATGACGCCAGTATAGGCGGCGACGGGACGAATGAATACGCCGCCGGCTATCCGTTCAGGACATCCGGCGGCGCGAATAGTTGAACTTGAAGGACCAGCGCCTCAGTAGCGGCGGCGGCGAACGCGCTCGGGCGGCGTGTCATAGACGTACCATGGGTTTGCTGCACAGGTGCCGAGGATGCCCTGCGCGGTCGCCTGGCACTGAGCGAGAGAATAGAAGTCGCAGATGCGGCCGATGCCGGTGCGGTTGCCGCTACTCTCGAGGCAATAAGGCCCTTCGGCGCGGCCGGTCTGCCACGCCTGCGCGGGTGCAGGCAGCGCAACCGTCAACAGAGCAAGCGTTGCGACGGACATGGCTGCAACAAGAAACGGGGAAAGCTGCGTCTTCATTGAATTCTCCATGCTGCGCGGCGAGCGCGCGATCGATCCGGCCTTATACTACAGATGCGCGCGCGACCTGTCTCGACGCCGGAGCGCTTAAATTTACGATGGACAGGTTGAACTCCGGCCATTGCGACAGCATTTATTCCAAAGGCTTTCTTTTAGAGGCACACACATGTCCCCGGTCTCTCTTGTCCTGAATATTTTGTGGATTGTCCTTGGCGGTTTCTGGATGGCGATCGGATGGGCGGTCGCCTCCGTCATCATGGCCGTCACGATTATCGGAATCCCGTGGGCACGATCCGCGTGGAATATCGCCGCCTACACGCTTTTTCCGTTTGGACAAAAAGCCGTGTCGCGCGAGGCGCATTTTGGACGCGAGGATTTTGGCACCGGGATATTCGGCTTTCTGGGCAATATCATCTGGCTCGTTCTCGCCGGTTGGTGGCTGGCGCTCGGCCATCTGGCAACCGCGATCCTGCTTGCGGTCACGATCGTCGGCATCCCGTTTGCCTGGGCGCATCTGAAACTCGCCGGCATCGCGCTTTGGCCCATCGGCAAGGTCATTGTGCCGGCATGATGCCGCACGGGCTGCGGTTTCTCGTCCCCACGCGGCAAATGTTAGCGATCCGTTAACGCCATTTTCCAACAAGCCTCACCATAAATGTGATGTGAACCCCGGTCGTCCGATAGTGCCGCGCTTAGGGAGCGGCAATGCCTGCGGACATCATCGGCAACGGGAACATCAGGGCGAAACGATCGGCCAAAATGCTGGTCGCGACCGCTATTTTGACGGTCGCGGGCTTCACGGCGATCTGCGCGAACGTGCTTCTGGAAATGCGGCGCGGCGATGAAGCGCTGGCCCGCCAGACCAGCGCGAATCTCGCCTCCACCATCGACGCCGACATCGGTCGAAACCTTGAACTGTACGATCTGTCGCTCCGCGCCGTCGTCGATGGCATGCAGACACCTGAAGTCGCGCAGACCAGCAAAGCGATCCGGCAGCTCATTCTTTTCGACCGCGCGGCGACCGCCAAGCATTTCGGGGCGATCGAAGTATTCAACGCAAGCGGCGATCTCACCATCGATTCTGCGTCGCTTGATATTCGCAACACGAATGCCGCGGACCAGGACTATTTCAAAGTCCATCGCGACAATCCGGATACGGGTCTGTTCATCAGCACACCGACCCTGCACCGCGGCGTTTACGCAATTGTTCTCAGCCGGCGAATTTCCGGCAACGACGGCTCGTTTGGCGGCGTCGCCGTCGGCTCCATCCGATTCAGCTATTTTCACAATCTGTTCGACCGATTGACGCTTGGGCCGGACGACTCCATGACGGTGATCCGCCGCGATGGCGCCGTCATCATGCGCAATCCCTTCGATCTCGACGTAATCGGCAAAAACCTTAGCAAGTCACCCGGCATCAAGCGTGTGCTTGTCGAGGACAACGGCTTCTTCATCGGGTCCGGCGCGGTCGACCAGGTCGAGCGACTTTATGTCTGGCAAGACAACAAGCAGCCGCTGATTACGATCATCGGGCGCTCACTGAAAAATATCTACGGGCGCTGGGAGCAGGAAGCCATCAAGATCGGCTCGCTTCTGGCCGCCCTCGCGCTCTTGGTCGCCACCGTCACGATGTTTCTGGCGCGCGAGATGAGCAGGCGTGCCGCTGCCGAAGAAAAACTTGCGATGCTGGCGGTGACGGATGGACTAACCGGCCTGAAGAACCGGCGCTATTTCGACGACGCCATCGAGCGCGAATGGCAGCGCTCATTGCGTCACCGCACGCCTCTCACATTGCTGATGATCGATGCGGATAATTTCAAGGCCTATAACGATCTGTTTGGCCATCAAGCCGGCGATCAGGTGCTGGTCGCAATCGCGTCGAGCATTTCCGATTCAGTGCGTCGCGCCGGAGATTGCGGCGCGCGCTACGGCGGCGAGGAGTTCGCCATGCTGTTGCCCGGCATGGCGGCTGAGGACGCGGAAAAATTCGCCGAGCGTATCCGCATTCAGGTCGAGAGCCTGCCCTCAAAAGGCACGACGATCACGGTCAGCATCGGTGTCGCGAGTGTCATCCCCGTCGGCGCGCTGTCGGTGGCTGATTTCATCGGCGCGGCTGACGTGGCGCTTTACGAAGCCAAGGCGATGGGCCGCAACCGGACGCGCTTGGCCAACCTGTCGTCCAAGCTGCATCTGGTTGCCTGAGCGCCAGAGCGCTATCGAACCCGCGATCATTGATGTCAATTGGCCTTCGCTGCGCGGCTCGCCGTTGCCCGCACGCGGCCAATCGGCTAAATGAAGCCTCACGCACCCGTAGCTCAGCTGGATAGAGCGTTGCCCTCCGAACTCGGAATCTCGGAGAAGTCGCGAGCTCAGGAAACGAAGCAAAATAAGGCATAACTGAGCTGCCTTAGCGTTTTCGCTCGCGTTAGAAACGTCTTCGGCACGACCGGGCCACGTCCTCGCGACTTAAAGCAATCTATCCCTCGAGCTATTCGCTTTTTCAATCTGACATTGCACGAGCGCGGTTAGTTCAATTAGTCGCTTTTCAATTTCGTCAAATTTGGCATTTATCAGAAGCTCTCCCCGACCTGCCATCGATAGCATGGCAGTCAGAACCGCATCGGAATGCCTGATCAAGGTAACAAGATGATCCCCGCTTGGTCCGTAGTGCCCTGCAAACCAATTTTTGACGGTTCGGTCGTTTGCCCCGGTCCATGCTGCCACGATCTTGATGTGTGCGCTCGTCTTTCCTAAAGCGCCGTTCAATGCGGCGGCTACTTCGGCCGCAAATATTTTTGAATCAATTTTACGATGATCTGATTTGAGACCGGCGTTGTTTGCCGGAAAGGAATTGCCCTTTTTTGGAAACGACATTCGACCTACCCCTTTTTATGATCAGCGCACTCCACGCGACTGCCAAAGGGGAAGGCAGAAATTGAGCTATTGAATGAAGGTGCCCCATGAGAAGGCGAACCGACCGCAGTGCATCGGATCGACAGAGGGGTGAAGAGTCTTTACCGGCGGTGGCTTACGTCCGGATGTCGACGGACCATCAAAAGTATTCGACCGAAAGCCAATTAGACACCATCCGTCGATATTCAGAGCAGCGCGGGTTCAACATTGTTGAGGTCTTCGAAGACTCGGGCCGAAGCGGTCGAAACGTTCAGGGGCGCGCAGGTCTTCAGCGATTGATGCGGGCGGTTCAAACCGGCGCAGCCCAATTTAGTGCCATTTTGGTTTATGACGTTAGCCGATGGGGCCGATTTCAGGACGCCGATGAAGGCGCTTATTACGAGCATCTATGCTCTCGAGCTGGCATTCGAGTTCACTATTGCGGCGAGCAATTCGATAACGACGGAAGCATCGGTTCAATTCTGCTCAAAAACGTTAAGCGAGTGATGGCCGGCGAGTATAGCCGTGAGCTTTCGGTCAAGGTTTTTGCAGGGCAATGCCGCCTCGTGGAGCTAGGTTTTCGACAAGGAGGCCCCGCAGGCTTAGGCCTTCGGCGACAGTTGATCGACGAACATCATACTGCGAAGGGAGAGCTGCAAAGAGGCGGCAGGAAAAGCCTTCAGACCGATCGCGTCGTTCTCACTCTCGGCCCCCAAGAAGAAATTGATCAAGTGCGTCGAATATACTCAATGTTCGTCGATCAACGACTCTCCGAACGCGAGATAGCGTCTACTCTAAACCTAGAAGGAATACGAACTGATCTCGGAAGACAATGGACGCGCTCCTCGGTGCACCAAATTCTTACCAATGAAAAATACATTGGAAATAATGTCTTCAACCGGATTTCATTCAAACTGAAGCAACGAAGAGTAGTAAATAGTCGTGAGACTTGGGTCCGCGCCGAAGGCGTATATCCCTCGGTTGTTACGCAGGCGCTGTTCGACCGGGCTCGAACGATAATTGATGCGCGTAGTAACAATTATACTGATGAACAGCTTCTATCGTTTCTGCAGTCGATTCTTGAGCAAGAAGGCTCCTTGTCTGGCGTTGTAATCGACGAACGCGCAGACATGCCTTCTTCCAGCGCCTATCGATATCGTTTCGGAAGTCTAGTTCGCGCTTACAGTTTAATTAGATACATCCCTGATCACGACTATCGCTACATAGAAATAAATAGGAACATACGAGGAGCTTACCCAAAGGTGCTAGGCGATATCGTTGCCGGTTTTGAATTCGCTGGCGGGGAAGTATTGCGGCGTGAGAGCAGCCAACTGCTCACCATCAATGGTGAATTCACAGCAGCGGTGGTCATTGCTCGCGCCCTAACAACCTCTAGTGGCTCTCTTCGCTGGCGTATCAGATTGGATACTGGATTGTTGCCGGACATAACAGTTGCCGTGCGACTAGACGGCTCAAATCTGGCCCCTTTGGACTACTACGTTTTTCCTAGCATCGACATGAGCCTTCCGCTTCTGAAACTCGCTGAAAACAATTCATTCTCTCTCGACGCCTATCGCTTCGACTCGCTGGACTTTCTCTATTCATTGGCAGGGCGTTGCTCGTTTGGAGAAGCAGCATGAACGTCACAGAACGAACTTTCGTTACGCAAAGACAGCTAAAAATCATTCCGATTGAGCAAATCAGAATACTTAACCCCCGAGCCAGGAATCAACGAAACTTCCAAGAAATTGTCAGAAGCATCGCAAAAGTGGGATTGAAACGACCTGTGACGGTCAGCGCTCGTTCGTCCGATAGTGATTCTTTCAAATACGACCTCGTCTGCGGACAAGGTCGAATCGAGGCATTCATTCAACTCGGGCAATCCCAAATTCCAGCGATGCTGGTTGAGGCAGAAGAAAGCGATTGCCTCGTTATGAGCTTGGTAGAAAATTGCGCGCGTAGACAATACCGTGCTGTTGATCTTCTTGAAGACATTAACACTTTAAGAAAACGCGGATACGACGATCGAGAGATCGCTGAAAAGATTGGCGTTACTCAAGAATACGTCCGCATGATTAGCACTTTGCTCGGCAAGGGAGAAGAGCGTTTGGTCAACGCCGTCGAAATGGGGCTACTTCCGTTAAATATGGCGATCGAGATTGCAAAATCTGACGACGACGAGGTTCAACGCGCACTCACGCAGGCTTATGCGGAAAAGAAACTAAGGGGCAAAAAGCTTGTTGCCGTCCGTCGCTTAATCGATCAGCGGCGACGGCGAGGAAAACATTTGCATGGGCCGCACTATGGTCGCCGTGATGGTGCAAAACGACCCCTTACGAGCGAAAGTATGATCAGAGTTTATCGACAAGAGGCCGATCGCCAACGACTCTTGATCAAGAAGGCGGAGGTCACTCAAAATCGTCTTTTGTTTGTTGTGGAGGCCATAAGGGCATTGCGAGATGACAAGGAGTTTTTTCGTCTGCTTAAGGCCGAGAAGCTCGAATTAATGCCAGCCTTCCTGGAAGAGAAACTTTCAGCGGGGCCACTATGAACCAGTATGTAGCTCCCGGAATTGAAGCCGTTATTCAAGCCTTCAGTTCCGATTCTCTCATCATTCCAATCGACGCGATCTTGCCCGTGCGAGCGATCGGGAAGACGGTAAAATCTAGCCACAAGTATCGGCAGATACTCTCATCAATCAAGGAGATCGGACTCGTCGAGCCGCCGGTCGTATTTCGTGATACTAATGATCTGGGTTCTTATCTTTTGTTGGACGGACATCTTCGGATTGAAGTCCTCAAAGACTTGGGTCAAGGCGAAGTCGAGTGCCTCCTTTCAACAGACGACGAAGCGTTCACTTACAATAAACGCATAAGTCGACTGTCCGCCGTCCAAGAGCAGCGGATGATCGCAAAAGCTATCGAACGCAACGTTCCGCGAGAGAAGATTGCGAAAGCGCGGGACATCAACGTTCGTAGTCTAACCCGAAAGGCGACGTTGATTGACGGCATTTGCGGAGAAGCAGTTGGATTGCTCAAAGACAAGATTTGCCCTATGGCAGTCTTCGACGTATTGCGAAAAATGAATCCAATTCGGCAGATTGAAACTGCTGAACTCCTCATAAACGCGAACAATTACTCGGTCAGCTATGCGTCCGCCATTCTTGCTGGAACGCCTCAAGCTCAACTCGTAGATGCTCACACGCCGAAGCGATTGAAAGGCATGACTGCCGAAGCTTTAGCCCGAATGGAAGGAGAGCTAGCGAGACTTCAGCAATCGATTACATCGATCCAGGATTCGTATGGACAGGATCATCTCCATTTAACGGTGGTCAAAGGCTATCTCGCAAAACTCGTCGGCAATCCTAAGGTTGCTAAATATCTCCAAAAGAGCCAGCCGGAATTCCTGAATGAATTTCGAAACATTGTGGAAATGACGTCAACGCTACCGCCAGAGACGGCATGAGTTGATTAAAGCGGACCCGGACCCATAAGCGCGGGGACCGCAGGAGAAGC
>JAYVYQ010000323.1:0-3519 GCA_043784125.1 Afipia sp. | reverse complement strand
GCGCGATGCATTCGGCTTGCTGCGCGATGCCGGCATTGCCCGGCGCGCACCACAGCTTCGTGAGAAGCGGTGAGGACGCCATTTTCCACGCCAGCGCGTGCTCTCGCCCGCCGGAACCGATCAGAAGGATATTCATGAAAGAGGATTTGAACCGACGTTTGTGCTACGGATAAAACGGTTTAGCATGATGACTAACTGCCGCAACAGATTCGACTATCGATGAAAAAAAGCGCTGCCGAAGGCCTGCCCAACTCACAGGAATATACGGTTTCCGAACTGTCCACCGCGCTCAAGTGGACGGTGGAAAGCGCCTATGAGCACGTGCGCGTGCGCGGTGAAATTTCCGGCTTTCGCGGCCCCCACTCCTCCGGCCATTGCTATTTCGCGCTGAAGGACGACGGCGCCAAGATCGAGGCCGTGGTCTGGAAGGGCGTCCATGGCAAGATGAAATTCAAGCCGCAGGAAGGCCTTGAGGTCATCGCGACCGGCAAGCTCACAACCTACCCCGGCTCATCCAAATACCAGATCGTGATTGAGGCCATCGAGCCGGCGGGCGTCGGCGCGCTGATGGCGCTGATGGAAGAGCGCAAGAAAAAGCTCGCCGCTGAGGGACTGTTCGACGAAGCGCGGAAACAATTGCTGCCTTGGCTCCCCGACGTCATAGGCGTCATCACATCGCCGACCGGTGCTGTGATTCGCGATATTCTGCACCGGCTGGAAGATCGATTTCCGCGCCGTGTGCTGGTGTGGCCGGTTCGTGTGCAGGGAGAAGGCTCGGCCGAGCAGATCGCGGCTGCAATCCACGGCTTCAATGCGTTGCCTGAAAAGGGCAAAATTCCGCGCCCGGATTTGCTCATCGTCGCGCGCGGCGGCGGCTCGCTGGAAGACCTCTGGTCATTCAACGAAGAAATCGTGGTGCGCGCAGCCGCCGAAAGCATGATCCCGTTGATTTCAGCGGTGGGGCACGAAACAGACGTCACGCTGATCGATTTCGCCGCCGACAAACGCGCGCCGACGCCGACCGCCGCCGCCGAAATGGCGGTGCCGGTACGAGCCGAACTTGCTTTAGAGATCATAAGCCTTGCGCGACAAGCCTTCGCCGGCTGGAAGCGTGCGCAGGAGCATCGGCGCAGTGAATTTCGCGGCGTCGCGCGCGCACTGCCGAAGCCAGCCGATCTCCTGAACATTCCGCGCCAGCGCCTCGATCGTGCTGCCGCGCAATTGCCGCGCGCGCTCCGCGCCAATGCGCATGTCTATGAACGGCGGCTGTCGGCAATTGGTGGGCGGCTGACGGTGAACATGCTCAAGACCCGGATTACGAATGCGCGGGAGCAGATCCAGCGTCTCGGCGCGAGCGCACGTCGCGCAAGCACGCTTCAACTGCAGCAGCGCGATACCCGGCTCAAATATGTGTCCCAGCTTCTCAACGCATTGTCTTATAAAGGCGTGCTGGATCGCGGATTTGCGCTGGTGCGCCAGGCCGATGGGTCGCCGCTTCACAGGGCGGCCGGTGTCGTTGCAAGTCAGCATCTGAGCATCGAATTCGCCGATGGCCGTATCGGCGCGACGGTGGATGCCGATAGAAGCGCATCGTCCAGTCCAAAAGAATCCACAAAACCGAAGACCGCTGCGAAACGCACCACAGATTTCGGCGTCAAGAAGGTTCAGGGTGACCTGTTCTAGACCTCCGCAGGGGTTTCGCACTTCAATCCAACGTCTTATATATTTGGAGTAGGCGACGCGAAAGTCGCGACGCTAAGGGATCATGTCGTGCTCAATAAATTCGGACCCTCCGGTCATGGCGAAGCGCAGGTCGAATATCTCGACGGTGATTTTCGCGTGACATCACCCGGCTCCTATGTTCGCTGCACAGTGACCGGCGAGCACATTCCGCTCGATGAACTGAAATACTGGAGCGTGGACCGGCAGGAAGCCTATGCGACACCGGAGGCCGTATTGTCGCGGCATTATCCGGGGGCGGCCAAACCTCAGTCCTGATTTTTGAGAATCTTGTTCCGGGCGGCGGCGAGACTTTCCATCGCGAGGCCGCGCAGTTTTTCCTCATCGTCAAATTCCAGCGTTACGTCCAACGTCGCGATCTCGCTTGCATAACGAGCCAGGCGTGGATCGCTGCGAATCCGCGCCATGTCCTTTTCGGTCGTCACCAATTTCAACGACTGCGCCATCGCAATTGCCTGGAGACGCTCGATCTCGGAGAACGAGAAAACGTAATGGTCGGCGAACGGATGTTCTTCCACCACATTCACGCCGTTGGCGCGCAAGGTCGAAAAAAATCGTGCTGGATCGCCGATGCCCGCAAACGCCAGAACGCGCTGGTCGCGCAACGCCGATACTGATTTCGGATCGGCCTTCAACCTCGCTTGCAGCACCGGCACGCCAAGTTTCGTCAGCTTTTCGACGAGACCATCCGCACCGTTGCCCTCACCGACAACGATCAGCGCATCCGTGCGGGCGATCTGGGCGGGCAACGGCGCGCGCAGCGGGCCCGCAGGGAAGACTTGTCCATTGCCAAGGCCGCGCGTGGCGTCGATCACAACGACGGATAAGTCTTTTATCAGAGATGGATTCTGAAATCCGTCATCGAGCAGGATGACACCCGCGCCAGCGGATTTTGCAAACGCGGCGCCTGTGGCGCGATCGCGCGACACCACGACCGGGAGACGAGACGACATCATCAGCGGCTCATCGCCAACATCCGCCGACGTGTGAGTCGCCGGCTGAACGCGAACGGGTCCGTGCAATCGTCCGCCATATCCCCGGCTGACAACAAACGGCGTTTCGCCGGATGCACGCAGAAGCTCGGCAAGTTTAATCGTCGCTGGTGTTTTGCCTGCGCCGCCGACGTGATAGTTGCCGATGCAGATGACCGGAATTCCAGCGTTGCGACCCGCAAGGCCCATGCGCCACGCAGTTGCCGCGCCGTAGATCGCGCTGAATGGCGACAGGAGGCGCGACATCAACGACGGTGGCCGATACCAGAAGGCCGGCTCACGCATCGATGCCTTCTCCTTCCAGTCGAAGCTGCAACAAATAGGGCTCAAGTGCGGTGAGCGTCTTTTCCAACGCGCCCCCGAGTCGCCCGACCACCTGCTCGGCACCCTGTGTTGCGCGTTGGCGTCCCACCGGATTCGCAAGAAGGTATCCGAGCGACCTGACAAACTCCTCATCACTCTCTGCCCGCAAAGCGCCGTGGGCCTCATCGAGCGTCTCGTAGATTTCGGCAAAGTTGAACACATGCGGGCCATGAATAATCGCAGCACCCAGTTTGATCGCCTCGATGGGATTCTGTCCGCCGTGCTCGACCAATGAACCTCCCATAAACACGACGGGTGCGAGCCGGTAAAACAATCCCAACTCACCCATGGTGTCGGCCACATAAATTTCCGTGGTGCCGGACGGCATCTGATCCTGCGAACGTAAAGCGACTTGCACACCTGCCGCAGCCAGCATGCGGGCGATGGCAACGCCGCGTTTCGGATGACGCGGAACGATGATGCC
>JAYVYQ010000322.1:0-7046 GCA_043784125.1 Afipia sp. | reverse complement strand
ATTCAAGAACAAGTCTCCCTTCAAATGCGACGCGATTGACGAATGACCGATCTGACTTCCATGACGCTGGCCGATGCCCGCAAAGGCATCGCGGCGAAATCCTTCACGTCGCTGGAACTGACCAACGCGCATCTCGCCGCGATGGAGAAGGCGCGCGCGCTCAACGCCTATGTGCTGGAGACCCCTGAGCAGGCGCGTGAGCAAGCGAAAGCTGCCGACGCGAAAATTGCCAAGGGCGATGTTGGTCCGCTCGCGGGCATTCCGCTCGGCATCAAGGATTTGTTTGCGACTCAAGGCGTGCGCGCGACGGCGTGTTCCAAAATTCTCGGCGACTTCAAGCCGCAATATGAATCCACCGTCACGTCGCAGCTCTGGCGCGACGGCGCGGTGATGCTCGGCAAACTCAATTGCGATGAATTCGCGATGGGTTCGTCCAACGAGACCTCCGCGTTCGGTAACGTCGTCAATCCGTGGCGGCGCGACGGCTCCGATACCAAGCTCGTTCCCGGCGGATCGAGCGGCGGCTCCGCGTCGGCGGTGGCGGCAGGCTTGTGTTTCGGCGCGACCGGCACAGATACTGGCGGCTCCATTCGCCAGCCTGCGGCGTTCACCGGCATCGTCGGCATCAAGCCGACCTATGGCCGCTGCTCGCGCTGGGGCATCGTGGCGTTTGCTTCTTCACTGGATCAAGCGGGGCCGTTTGCGCGCACCGTGCGCGACACGTCGATCCTGATGCGCGCGATGGCGGGACACGATCCGAAGGACACCACGTCGGTCGATGTGCCTGTGCCCGACTATGATGCCGCCATCGGAAAATCCGTGAAGGGTATGAAGATCGGTATTCGAAAGAATACCGCATCGACGGCATGTCGAACGAGATCGAACAATTGTGGACCAAGGGTGCTGAATGGCTGAAGGCGGCGGGCGCCGAGCTTGTCGAGATTTCATTGCCGCATACAAAATACGCGTTGCCAGCCTATTACGTGGTCGCGCCTGCGGAAGCCTCGTCGAATCTGGCGCGCTATGACGGCGTGCGATACGGCGCGCGCGTCAATGGCCGCAACATCGCCGAGATGTATGAGAACACCCGCGCAGCAGGCTTCGGCGCGGAAGTGAAGCGCCGCATCATGATCGGCACCTATGTGCTCTCCGCCGGTTATTACGACGCTTATTATTTGCGCGCGCAGAAAGTCCGCACCCTCATCAAGAAGGATTTCGAGGATGTGTTCGCCAAGGGCATCAACGCGATCCTGACGCCAGCGACCCCATCTGCAGCGTTCGGCATCGGCGAAAAGGGTTCAGCCGATCCGATCGAAATGTACCTCAACGACATTTTCACCGTGACGGTGAACATGGCGGGCCTTCCGGGAATCGCAGTGCCGGCGGGCAAGGATCATCAGGGTTTGCCGCTGGGGCTGCAATTGATCGGCCGCCCGTTCGACGAGGAGACATTGTTCTCGCTCGGCGAGGTGATCGAGCAGGCGGCGGGCACGATGACGCCCGCGAAGTGGTGGTGAGTTGTGAACCGCAAGCAGCGCCGCGCTGAAGGCAAGGGCGGCAAGGGCGCTGCGAATGGTCCAATGGGCGCTCCGTCAGGCCGCATCGAAGACCAGATTTTTCAGGCCGCGATGTTTGACCATCAATCGGGCCGCGTCCGCGAAGCCGAGCGCGGCTATCGTGATGTGCTCGCGCGCGACCCGCGACATGCCGGCGCGCTCGGCTATCTCGGATTGCTGGCGCATCAATCCGGTCACAGCGACGAAGGAATCGCCCTTTTGAAAAAGGCGATTGCGGCGGAGAAGCGCAATCCGGATCTGCGTTATAATCTGGCTTGCATGTTTGCCGATATCGGGCGCGACGACGAGGCGATCCTGGAAAATCGCAAAGCGATTGAGTTGAAGCCGAATTACATCGCGGCGCACGGCAATCTCAGCGCGCTGTTGCTTCTAAGTGGGCAAATTGACGAGGCGTTGGCGGCAACCGTTCGCGGGTTGAAGGTCGAGGAAACCAAGAGCCTCACATCGACCTTCGCGATGCTGGGGCAATCGCTCGATCCGGCGACGGTCAAGATAGACGATGATCTGCTGCGCTATCTCACGCGCGCGCTGACGGAGCGGTGGGCCCGGCCGCGCGATCTCTCGGCCTTTGCGATGGCCGTGCTGACGCGGGATCCCGTCATCGCCGGCGCCATCGAGCGCGTATCGCGCCCGGCGCCACAGCGCGCGAGCGGCATCTTCTATTCCGATGAACTGGCCGCGATTAACCGCAACGAATTGCTGCATGCCGTGTTGCGGACGTCGCCGGTCACGACTGCGGCAGTTGAGCGTCTGCTGTCGGCGCTGCGCCGTGCGGTGCTGGAGGAAGTGAGCGTCTCGACATCCGTCATGGATCAATGGCTGCCGCTGATGTCGTCGGTCGCCCAGCAATGCTTCATCAACGACCATATTTTCGACGGCACGGAGCGCGAGGGAGCGCAAGTATCGGCGCTTTACGACGATGTGGTCAAAGCGCTGGTGCAGGGTGACACGGTCGCGCCGATCAAGATCGCGGTTCTCGCCAGCTATCTGCCGCTGCATTCAATTGAAGGCGCGGAGAGGCTTGCGTCACGCGAATGGCCGGAGCCGTTGCAGGCTGTCATCGCGCAGCAGATTTCGAATCCGAACGAGGAACTGGCGATCCGGGCAGGGATTGAAAATCTCACACGCGTCACCGATTCCGTTTCGGAAAAAGTGCGCGCCCAATACGAGGAAAGTCCGTATCCGAAATGGACCAAGGTTGTCTCCGGCAATCAGCCGGTCACCATCGATCATTATATCGGGATGCGTTTCCCGGGCGCGCCTCACAAGAGCATGGGCAAGGGCCCGTTGAATCTTCTGGTCGCCGGATGTGGCACCGGCACGCACGCGATCCAGCGCGCGCAGCAATTCGCGCAGGCGAATGTTCTGGCCATCGATCTCAGCCTCAGCAACCTCAGCTACGCGATCAGAAAGACCAGAGAGATTGGGCTGACGAATATCCGCTATGCGCAGGCCGATATTCTGGAGTTCAAATCGGACAAGGCGTTCGATGTCATCGATTCAAGCGGCGTGCTGCATCATCTGAACAACCCGCTCGACGGCTGGCGCAGGCTGGCCGGGATGGTGCGTCCGGGCGGCCTGATGCACATCGGTCTTTACAGTTCGATTGCACGTCAGGTCATCAACGTCGCGCGCGAGAGTTTTGCCGAACAAGACCGACAATTTTCGCCGGCAGAGGCGCGGCGGCTGCGCACGGAAATTCTCAATCGTCCGGCCGACGATCCAATGCGCAATGTTGCTCAATTCAGCGACTTTTTCAGCATGAGTGAATTTCGCGATCTGCTGTTCCGCGTCCAGGAGCATCAGTTCTCGCTGCCGCAGATTGCAGAAATTGTCAAAGGTCTCGGCTTTACGTTTCTTGGTTTCGAGACGGAGGCGCGCAACGCCTATCTGAAGCGATTTCCGGACGATCCGGCTGCGGTCAATTTCGCCAACTGGAACACTTTTGAGACCGAGAACGCCGCGACGTTCGCGCAGATGTATCAATTCTGGATTCAGAAGTGCTAGTCCGTTGGACCCTCGAGTCGCGCAGAAGGGTTTTCTCAATTTCGGAACCAAGGTAAAAGCCGCGCCATGAACGCACCCGTCAAACCATCGAAGCTCATCAAGGGCGCCACCGGCGACTGGGAAATCGTCATCGGGCTGGAGGTCCATGCCCAGGTGAACTCGAACGCCAAGCTGTTCTCCGGCGCATCGACTGCCTTCGGTGCCGGTCCCAACGAGCATGTCTCGCTGGTGGATTCGGCGATGCCCGGCATGCTGCCTGTCATCAACGAGGAATGCGTCGCGCAGGCGGTGCGGACCGGGCTCGGTCTCAACGCCAAGATCAATCTGCGCTCGGTGTTCGACCGGAAGAACTACTTCTATCCGGATTTGCCGCAGGGCTATCAGATCAGCCAGTTCAAATCGCCGATCGTGGGCGAGGGCGAGGTCGTGGTTGAACTCGCGGGTGGCGACAGCGTCACCGTCGGCATCGAGCGGCTGCATCTGGAGCAGGACGCCGGCAAATTGCTGCATGACCAGCACGCCACCATGAGCTTAGTCGATTTGAATCGTTCAGGTGTCGCGCTGATGGAGATCGTCTCCAAGCCGGACATCCGCTCGTCCGAAGAAGCGCAGGGCTATGTGTCGAAGCTTCGCACCATCTTGCGTTACCTCAACACCTGCAACGGCGACATGGAAAAGGGCAATCTGCGCGCCGACGTTAACGTTTCGGTGCGCCGTCCGGGCGAGGGGCTTGGCACTCGCTGCGAGATCAAGAACATGAACTCGATCCGCTTCATCGGCCACGCCATTGAGTATGAAGCCCGCCGCCAGATCGGCATCATCGAGGACGGTGGCAGCATCGATCAGGAAACGCGGCTGTACGATCCCGGCAAGGGCGAGACCCGCTCTATGCGCTCAAAGGAAGAGGCGCATGACTATCGCTACTTCCCGGACCCGGATTTGCTGCCGCTGGAATTCACGCAGGCCTACGTGGACGGGCTGAAAGCCGAGTTGCCGGAACTGCCGGACCAGAAGCGCGCGCGCTTTGTCGCTGACCTCGGCCTGTCGCCATACGACGCCAGCGTGCTCGTCAGCGAACGCGAGAGCGCGGACTTCTTCGAGGCGGTGCTGGCGAAACTCGCCAACACGGCGCGCGATGGCAAGATGGCCGCCAACTGGGTCATCAACGAGTTGTTCGGACGCCTGAACAAGGAAGGTCAGGACATCGCGTCCTCGCCCGTGTCTGGGGCGCAGATCGCGTCCATCGTCGACCTGATCGGCGCCAACACCATCTCCGGCAAGATCGCCAAGGACCTGTTCGAGATCGTCTGGACCAAAGGCGGCGACCCGAAGGCGCTGGTCGAGAGCCTTGGCATGAAGCAAGTCACCGATGTCGGCGCCATTGAGACCATGGTGGACGCCATCATCGCCGCCAACCCCGACAAGGTGGCGCAGGTGAAGGAAAAGCCGGCCGCGATCCAGTGGTTCGTCGGTCAGGTCATGAAAGCATCCGGCGGCAAGACCAATCCTCAGGCCGTCAACGACATCCTCAAGGCCAAGCTCGGCCTCTGATCGGGCGTTCGGCGGCGCGCGCGGTCACACGATTTCTCATTTTCGACTCGATCATGAACGTGTGACGCGTCGTCGCGCACGGCGACCGCGCATCGAAACGAGAATCGACTCCCGAATCACTCTGGTGTGTTCGAGCGAAAAATTTTGCTCATCCACACGCCGTTGCTCGAAAAACGAAAATCGCGCGAAAATTTTTTCATTGCCAATTTTCGCGACTCAGAGTCCGCAAAGCGTCTTTTTGAACGCTTTGGATGATTCGCACGCGCATTGAATCGAAGCCGTTTTTCAATTGCGCGCGTCAAGGAAACCATTGGGGCACAGGGCTTACTTACACATCGCGAATGTCATCATGCGTCGTGCATGCAGCGACGCGATGTTGTCTTACACATGCGTTGCGATGCTTGCGATGTGCGTGCACGAAGCGCGCGGCGCCTGCGGCGTAAACACTTCCTTAAGCGGCAAGATGTTTTTTTGAATGCGTTGGTGTAATCCAAATGCAGTGCATTTCGATTCCCGAGTGCACGCAGCGATTAAGCCATCTCACTAACTTAGGAGGGCAACATGGCCAAGAAAGCTAAGAAAGCTAAGAAGAAGTCGAAGTCGGCAGTGAAGAAGACTGCGAAGAAGACCCGCAAGGTCAAGAAGAAGTAACTTCGACTAACGAATTGCCGGCGCTTGACGCCGGCAGCGTCACACGAGCCGCCCAATTGAATTGTTCGCAAGAACGGATTTGAACGGCGGCTCAGGTCGACGACAGAGGGTGTCGGCGAGACATCAGACGAGACGGTCGGATCGCAAATCGGGGAGAGCTTGCTCTCGTCAGGATGCGGGCAGGCAGAAGGGCTACAGGCCCTTCGTCGTTGCGGCAGTTTCAGCCCGCAGTTTCATGCTTCGGTTTGCTCACGCGAATTGTTTTGTGGAATCTCGATCCTGACGTGTTCACCGACGCCCTCGTTCTTCTGACGAACCGGCTGCGTGACGCCCGTTCGTTGAGCCGCCGCTGGATGCCGGCTCTACAATATCTCTGCCAATTCCATCTGAAGTCCGATTTTGTCGCGTGAGCCGTCTTAAGCTGTCTTGGGCCTCGCGCGCCGTGGTTATCGTGTCCTCAAGGACCACGGTGAATCGATCTTTACGACCTCATGAAAACCCCAGTGAAATGGGCGTTTCTCGCGTTGCGCGCGGGAGGGCGCTGATCCGCGTTCAGATTCGATTCATCGCGATACTTAAACTGCTCTTCAAATTTTACGGATCATATGAATCCAACAAGCCGGCAAACGGCGAGCGCGCATTCGCAAGACCGAAAATGCTTTTGCGAATGCGTGCATCAAAAAACAGAAGCGATCAAACCGAATTTGGACAGGGGCCGCGCTCCAAGCGCGGCGAGTTTGGAGAGGCAGGATGTTTCAGAGCCACATTGATACCGCCACCGCATTGCCGGTGGAGATGTCCGCGAACGGCGACGTGCTGTTTGATCTGGGCATGATGTTCTCGACCGGCCGCAATGGCACGGTGGATCTCATTGCCGCGCATAAATGGTTCAATCTGGCCGCGCACAAGGGCCGCGTCGATGCCATCGCGCTGCGCCGTGAGATCGCCGAGCTGATGTCGGATGTCGAGATCGCGATGGCCCAGCGCGAAGCCCGCGCCTGGATGACGGTTCACTGACTCCGCCAGCCGGTCGCGCCACAGGCCGGCAAATGCTGCTGGGGAAAGCCGTGCTTGTCATAGTGTTTTCAATGAAACGACGCCGATTTTAGAAATCGTCAGTGTCATTGGCGGAGACGGAGGGATTCGAACCCTCGATACCCATTTCTAGGTATGCTCATTTAGCAAACGAGTGCCTTCAGCCGCTCGGCCACGTCTCCAATGATGCTGGATATGCCTGACACAAGGGTGAGCCGCAAGCCG
>JAYVYQ010000321.1:0-4017 GCA_043784125.1 Afipia sp. | reverse complement strand
AACGGCGGCACGGCGGCGATCATGCTCTGCTTCGCCTGCCTTTATCTCGCAGCGGCCGGTCCCGGCCCATGGAGTGTGGACACCGCAATGCGCGGAAAGTCCTAATCGTCACTTCAAGAAAAACACAACAGTCAAAACCGCGCCGATGGCCACCACCACGGCGCGGATTATTTTTTCCGGCAGGCGACGCGCAAAACCGACGCCGAGATAGCCACCCGCCGCCGCCGCGACCATCGTCACCAGCGCCTCCGGCCAATGCACGAGGCCGCCCGCGATCAGCAACGCGCCCGACACAACCTGAATCAGGAACGCGACGAGAATCTTCATCGCGTTGGCCTTGTGGTAATTGCCACCTTCGAGGATCGACAGCGCCGCCAGCATCATGATGCCGATGCCCGCGCCGAAAAATCCGCCGTAAATCGCAACCACTGTCATCAACACGAAGGCAGCAATCTTCGCGCCCGAATGCTGGCCTTGCGACCACGGTTCGGTGACCGCGCGAATTTGCGCGCTGAATGCAAATATCAAAGTGGCGACAAGCAAGAGCCACGGCACCAATGGCCGAAAACCGCCGTCGCCGAGCCAGATCAGCAACAGCGCGCCGATCACGCCGCCGAACAATCCGATGATCGCGAATGGAATCATCTCGCGCCAATGCGTGCGCACTTCCTCACGATAAGCTGCGACGCTGGCGAGATTTGAGGGCGTCAGCGCCACAGCGCTAGTCGCGTTGGCATCGAGCGACGTCAGCCCGCTGGCGACAAGAGCCGCGAAAGATACGAACGTTCCGCCGCCTGCCACTGCGTTGATCGTACCCGCGACGAACCCACCTGCGGCCAGCACCACGATTTGAAAAACAGTCACAACGATTCCCTTCGCACAGGGGGGCGCAAGGGACGCGCCCGGCGCGCGACTTTTAGAGCAAGCCCATTTGCAGCGATAGGCTGCGATATGCTGCCGTGCCATGCGCGAAACGCGAAATAGCGCGACGGGCAATCAACCTTGCGGCGACATCATTTCAAGCGGTACCGCCGCTTCATATTTTGAATTGTGCAGGACGAGCGATGTTCGCACGTTGCGCACATGGGGCGCGGCGGTGAGATGCGCGACGAAACCCTGGAACGTCGCCATATCGGGCGCGACGCATTTGAGGATGAAATCGACATCGCCCGATAGCATCCAGCATTCACGAACCAGCGGCTCCTTACGGACAAAATCCTCAAAGGCCTTAAGATCCGCATCGGCCTGACTGGACAGATGCACCGACGCGAATACCGTGACGTCGAAACCCAGCAACGCCGGATTGAGCAATCCGCGGTAACCCTGAATGTAACCTTCTTCTTCCAGTGTTCTAACGCGACGCAGACAGGGCGGTGGCGAGATGCCGACCCGCTTGGCCAGCTCGACATTCGTGATTCGTCCGTCGGCCTGAATTTCCGCGAGAATTTTCAGGTCGATTTCGTCGAGGCCTTTTGACACGCGTATCCCCACCCCTGCTTCCGAAACATTTTCCGGCGATTTCCCGAAGCAGTTTTAGCCATGGTCGGCCTTCCGCGCAATTTTATTACGCGGAGGTACTATTCCGGACCTTGCTGGGGAAAATTTTGGCATATGGGTTGCGTATCTTGCATAGCTCCACAGATGACCTACACTAGATGCAGATGCTTTTAACGCCTCAGCGATGCCTTTGCGGGCATTTCCCGCCTCTTTGCTGAACATCCACAGACACAAAACGCCAGAGTTGGATCATGGCCGCTCCCATTCACGCCAAGGTCGTTATCGTCGGGTCCGGACCTGCGGGCTACACCGCCGCTATTTATGCCGCGCGCGCGATGCTCGAACCGGTACTGATTCAGGGAATTCAGCCCGGCGGCCAGCTCACCATCACCACCGACGTCGAAAATTATCCCGGCTTTGCCGATGTGATCCAGGGCCCGTGGCTGATGGAGCAGATGGAAAAGCAGGCCGCACATGTCGGCACCAAGATCGTGACCGACCACGTCAACAAACTTGAGCTCGGCCAGCGTCCGTTCCGCATCACCTGCGATTCCGGCGACGTGTATCTCGCCGACACCGTCATTCTCTCCACCGGTGCGCAAGCGCGCTGGCTTGGAATTCCGTCGGAAGAAAAATTCAAGGGCTTCGGCGTTTCGGCCTGCGCGACGTGCGACGGCTTTTTCTATCGTGGCAAGGACGTCATCGTCATCGGCGGCGGCAACACCGCGGTTGAGGAAGCGTTGTTCCTCACCAACTTCGCCTCGAAGGTGACGCTGGTTCATCGCCGCGACGCTCTGCGCGCCGAACGCATCCTTCAGGATCGCCTGTTCAAGCATCCGAAGATCAGCGTGATCTGGGACAGTGAAGTCGCCGAAATCACCGGTGCGGAGAATCCGTCGAAGGTCACGCATGTCCGCCTGAAAAATCTCAAGAGTGGCACCGAGACCACGCACCCTGCCGACGGTGTGTTCATCGCGATCGGCCATGCACCCGCAACAGAACTGGTGACTGGACAACTGAAATTGAAATCGTCCGGCTACGTCGAGATCGCCCCCTACTCGACCGCAACCTCGGTGCCCGGCGTGTTTGCCGCAGGCGACGTTGCGGACGAGACCTATCGTCAGGCCGTCACCGCAGCAGGCCTCGGCTGTATGGCGGCGCTCGAAGCCGAACGCTTCATCGCGGCGCGTGCAACAGACCGCGCAGCGGCGGAGTAACCATGGCTCGATCACGGGACGGATTCAGCGACATGGATTGGGATAAGCTCAAGGTGTTTCACGCAGCGGCGGAAGCGGGAAGCTTCACGCATGCGGGCGAACAATTGGGCTTGTCGCAATCGGCGGTGTCGCGCCAGGTCAGCGCGCTCGAGCAGGAATTATCGGTCTCGCTGTTTCATCGTCACGCACGCGGCCTGATCCTCACCGAGCAGGGCGATCTGCTGTTTCGCACGGCGCATGACGTGTTCATGCAGTTGCAGGCGGCGCGCGCCAAACTGACCGACAGCCGCGAGCGTCCCAGCGGCGATCTCAAATTGACCACCACGCCGGGCGTCGGCATTAACTGGCTGATTCCGCGGCTTGGCGAATTCACCTCGCTTTATCCGGACATCCGGATTTCACTGATCGTGACCGATGAAGAACTCGATCTCTCCATGCGCGAGGCCGACGTCGCAATCCGTACCCGCAAACCGACCCAGCCGGATCTGATCCAGCGCAAATTGTTCTCGATGGGTTTTCACGCTTATTGTTCGCCCGAATACATCAAGCGCTTCGGCACCCCGCGCGCGCTCGACGAACTGGACGCGCACCGCATCATCACCCTCAGCGACGTGAATGTGCCGCAGCACTTGCAGAACCGGAACTGGCTGATTGAGGCCGGACGCAACGGCTCCGGGCCGCGCGAGGCGTTTTTCAAGGTCAATAATATCCTGGGGCTCGTTCGTGCCTGCCAGCAGGGGCTCGGAATTGCTGCGCTGCCAGACTATCTGGTCGAAGAAAACAACCGGCTTGTGCAGCTGTTCAGCGAGTCCGATTCCATCCAGCTGGATACGTATTTCGTCTATCCGGAAGAATTGAAGTCGGTCGCGCGCGTGCAGGTTTTCCGCGATTTTGTCGTCAGCAAAGCCCAGCGCTGGCCGTCTTAACCCACATTCAAACGGCCGATTAGCCCGCACCGATCCGCATGACTGACATGTCGGGATCGGAGTTGCTCGCGTGGCTCGCGGGTTCATACTCGTCCCACACTGAGTGCTCGCGGCCGCGCATTGTCCCCCTCCTCCAGCGGCACGGGAACTCAGTTATCCCTCTTGGAAGGTGATTGTGTCGGCCTCACGTGGCCAAAAACTGAACAGGCCGGGCTTTCTAGCCCGGCCTTTTTTCTTGGTATGCTCAATCAACGCAATTTCGCGCGCGACAAGCGAAGTGCATTTCCGATAACACTGACGGACGACAGCGCCATCGCGGCGGCGCCGACCATCGGCGAGAGCAGAATTCCGAACACTGGATAGAGCACGCCGGCCGC
>JAYVYQ010000320.1:0-3710 GCA_043784125.1 Afipia sp. | reverse complement strand
ACCGCATCCGCTTGCCGTGCTTTTGAATGGCTTGCACGGCAATAGCCGTAGCCAGATGCGTCTTGCAAGTGCCCGTAAGGCATGCAGATGCAGCACGTCGGAAGCGGCATAAGCGAGCTGTGCCTCGCTCAGGTTCGGGGAACCCCAGTCGCTCGATTGCTGCTGCTTCGACAGATCGATGTTGAGCACCTCGCGCACCAGATCCTTCAGGCCGTGGCGGTCGGTATAGGTGCGGGTCAGCCGCGAGGCGATCTTGGTGCAGTAGGCCGGCTGCGGCATCACGCCGAAGGCGTTATAGAGCGCGGCGAGATCGAACCGTGCAAAATGGAAGATCTTGGTAATCTTCGGATTGGCCAACAACGCCTTCAGGTTCGACGCGTCGGTATGCCCCTTCGGAATCTGGATCACGTCGGCAGTCCCGTCGCCGTTCGACATCTGCACCACGCAGAGCCGGTCGCGATGCGGATTGAGGCCCATGGTCTCGGTGTCGATCGCGACCGAACTGGTGTAGCGGGACAAATCGGGCAGATCGCCGCGATGCAGGCGGATGGTCATTACGTTCAAAACCTCGTCGAATCGATGCCGGCCTAAACTAACGTCGAAACCGCCAACAAACGAGGGGCGCGGGGCGCCGCCGGCCCATTTTCTTACGCCTTTCCAGGCGGGGTGGAATCGCGCCAGTATCGGTCGCCCGTCGCACAACCGGGGGTGCCCTGTGAAAGCCGAACAGCAACGACTGCAGCGTTTTGCCGTATTGATCGACGCCGACAACACCTCGCCGCAGATCGCCGGCGGGCTGTTCGAAGAGGTCGCGAAATTCGGCGAGGCCAGTGTGCGCCGCATCTACGGCGACTTTTCAACGCCTCAGCTCAAGTCGTGGTCCGACATCCTGCAGAAATACGCCATCGATCCGTATCAGCAGTTCGCCTACACCAAGGGCAAGAACGCGTCCGATATCGCACTCGTTATCGACGCGATGGACCTGCTGCACTCTGGAAGGTTCGACGGCTTCTGCCTGGTATCATCAGACAGCGATTTTACCCGCCTGGCTTCCCGCTTGCGCGAACAGGGCGCCGACGTCTACGGCTTTGGCGCGCAGAAGACGCCGGAGAGTTTCCGGCAGGCCTGTCGCCGGTTCATTTACACCGAGAACCTGGTGCCGCGGGCCGCGAGCAGCGGCTCAAACGCGACCGCGAAGCCAACCTCGTTGGAGCCGCCAAGCGCCGCGATCCCGATCCTGCAAAAGGCCATTTCGCAAATCGAGAGCGAGGACGGCTGGGTCCTGCTCGGCACGGTGGGCGAGCAGATTTCGAATCTGTTCTCGGACTTTGACGCGCGGACCTACGGGTCGAGCAAGCTCAGCGATCTCGTGCGAAAGACCGATGCGTTCGAAATCGAGAAGGTTGGCGGCGACCGTATGCGCATTCGGGCCAGGCCGGTCGGTGGCGGTCCGAAATCCAAGGCACGATAAAATCGTTCGCCAAGTCCTTGCCAATTCACCGACACAGCCCGGAAGCACTTTTATGTGATCCCAGGGCGTATCGACGCATCAATAGATCGCTTGATCCGGCGGCGCTGCGCTGCTTGAACGCGCAACCCGCGGGCGCCTCCTGACGATTCTGCCTCCGGCCCCCATGTGAATGGACGTTATGACCGAACAGATTGCCGATCAGCCGCCGCCGGAGCGCGGCTTTACGCGTTACCAGTCGCTGCTGGTCGCGCTACTGGCGTTCGTCCAGTTCACCGTGATTCTTGATTTCACGATCATGTCGCCGCTCGGCGCCATCATCATGCCGGCGCTCGACATCACCACCGGACAGTTCGGCGTGGCGGTCTCGGCATATGCGTTCAGCGCGGGGATCTCGGGGATTCTCAGCGCCGGATTTGCCGATCGTTTCGACCGCAAGCGCCTGCTGTTGTTCTTCTATGTCGGCTTCACCCTCGGAACGGCACTCTGCGCGCTGGCGCCGAACTATCATGTGTTGTTGCTCGGTCGAATCGTCACCGGGTTGTTCGGCGGCGTGATCGGCTCAGTCGTGCTCGCAATCACCACCGACCTGTTTTCGCTGCAGCAACGCGGTCGCGTGATGGGATTCGTGCAAACTGCATTCGCTGCCAGTCAGGTGCTTGGCATTCCGGCCGGACTTTTTCTCTCCAACCACTGGAGCTGGCACGTTTCGTTCGGAGCGCTCATCGTGCTGTCGATCGCGGGCATGGCTGCGATCGGGCTGCTGATGAAGCCAGTCAATGCCCACCTGTTGCTCAAACAGGAAAACACCGCCTTCCGGCATCTGATCGCAACGGTCACGCAGACGCGCTACACGGTAGCGTTCATGGTGACGACGCTGCTGGCGACCGGCGGCTACATGCTGATGCCGTTCGGCAGCGCCTACACCGTGCATAATCTCGGCATCGACATCCTGCATCTGCCGACGATCTATCTGGTCTCGGGTCTGTTCAGCATTGTCACCGGACCGCTGGTGGGCCGCGCCAGCGATGCTTTCGGAAAATTTCCGACCTTCGTGTTCGGCAGCGTCATGTCTGCCGTGATGGTGCTGATCTACACCCATCTCGGTCAGGTCTCGTTGACGACGGTCATCGTTGTCAACGTGCTGATGTTCGTCGGTATCTTTTCGCGCATGATCCCGTCGCAGGCGCTGATTTCGGCAATCCCCGATCCCAGCCAGCGCGGCTCCTTCAGCGCCGTCAGCGCGTCGCTGCAACAACTCTCCGGCGGGCTCGGATCGGTTCTGGCGGCGGCGATCATCGCGGAAAATCCTGATGGTTCGCTGCGGCATTTCGACTGGCTGGGATACATCGTGGTTGCGACGGCGACCGTTTCATTGGTCGGAATGTACTTCGTGCAGAAGTCCGTCGCCCCCCGCGCCGGCCGGCGATTCGTCTGAGACGAATCACGCTGCGGCGGCGGAGACGCCTCCGCGGCCGCGATTTACTTTTGCGCTTCCTGCTTCGGCGGCTGCAGGCCTGCGCTGTTGGCCCAGCGTTCGAGATTCTCGATGACGTTGGCGTGGCTCGGCCGCAGCGGCGGTTGCGGCTTGCGCTCTTCGGAAAGCTTGCGTGGCAGCTTGACGGTCTCTGTCATGGTCATGGGCTTGCTCCTAGCCTCCAAATATGTGCCCGCGTTAACCCCAAATCAATACCTAAGTAATTGTTTTTATTATATTATTTGGCTAATTTGGCGACTCAATCTGGTTTTGCGGAACCGGCGCCAAGGTCGGATGTTGAGTAAACTACTCAATGATCTCAATTTGGGTGTTTCCGATGGCTGACCTTCGCGACGAACGACTGCAGGTGATGCTCTCTCCGGAAGAACTCTCGGCGCTCGACGATTTTCGATTCAAGCACCGGATGCCGACGCGCGCCGCGGCCGTGCGCGAGCTCTTGAAGCTGGGGTTGACC
Organism: Afipia sp.; assembly: GCA_043784125.1. GTDB lineage: Bacteria > Pseudomonadota > Alphaproteobacteria > Rhizobiales > Xanthobacteraceae > Afipia. The sequence goes on along the minus strand of JAYVYQ010000320.1, from coordinate 290 downwards.
GTCCATGGCACCACCAATGGCGGCGGCGGGATGAAGTCGAGCAATTACGGCGTGTTCAGCCGCGGCCCTGACGGCCACACCCAGAGCGGCTCGGATCCGGAGGCCGCGGGCTAAGCGGCAATTGCCCGACGCACGCGCGCGGCCCGGCGCATCACGCCAAGCCGCTCGCAACGATGTTTGGGCATGGGCAAGTGGTGCCCAGGAAAGGACTCGAACCTTCACGGCCGTTAAGCCACTGGCACCTGAAGCCAGCGCGTCTACCAATTCCGCCACCTGGGCCCGGGCGGGTT
>JAYVYQ010000319.1:0-9285 GCA_043784125.1 Afipia sp. | reverse complement strand
TGGCGTGGCATTTCGACCTTCACCTCGAAGCTTTTCCGGGCGGCTTCTGGGCCTTTAATCCTTATGCATGGCAATTGCTGTTTGTCTTTGGCGCGTGGTGCGCGCTTGGAGGCGCGGTGCGAATGGCCAGCATCCTGACCTCGCGCATTACGCTTTGGATCTGCATCGCCTATTTGATATTCGCATTTGCGGTGACGATGACCTGGTACTTTCCGCAGTTTAACTTCATCATCCCGCACTGGCTTGAAAACGCGATGTATCCGATCAACAAGACGGATCTCGACGTTCTGCGCTTTGCGCACTTCCTCGCGCTGGCGGCGGTCACCGTTCGATTTCTTCACAGGGATTGGCCGGGGTTGAAGTCGCCGTGGCTTCGCCCGGTCATCATGTGCGGTCAGCATTCGCTCGAGATATTTTGTGTGGGGGTGTTTCTCGCCTTCGCGGGCCATTTCTTTTTAACAGAGGTATCGAACACGGCTTGGACGCATTTCTTCATCAGTTTGACAGGAATCCTGATTATGTCCGCAGCTGCGTGGCTTTTGAATTGGTACAAGGCCGAGGTCGGCAAGAGCGGCAAGCGTGCGAAAGGCGTTGAGAACGACGCTGATTTCGCCGGAGGCGATGCATGAGAGTGGCGTTTGGCATAATCCTGACTGTCGGATTTCTGGCGGCCTATCCGGCGCACGCCGAGGAAGATCAAGGCTGCACGGTTCCGGCTTATCTTCTGACGTCAGAAAGTCAGCTTGCGAAGGTCGCCGACTCCATCAAGACGCGCAAGCAGCTCGACATTCTGGTTGTTGGAAGCGGGTCGTCGTTGCTCGCAGGGCCAGACGGCGCAAGCGCGTCCTATCCGGCGCGGCTCGAAAATGCGTTGCGCGCGAAGCTGCCCGGCATCACCGTTCATGTGACGACAGATACGCTTCCCAAAAAAACCACCGAGGAAGTCGCCAAGGGCTTGCCGCAGGCAATTGAAAAGTTTTCGCCAGACAGCAAGCCAGCGCTGACGATCTGGCAAACCGGAACGGTGGACGCAATCCGGGGGATCGACCCCGACGACTTCCGAAGTGCTCTTGATACCGGGGTGGAGGCTCTCCAAAAAGCAGGAACCGATGTTCTTTTGATGAATTTGCAATACAGCCCGCGCATCGAATCCATGCTCTCGGTCGCGCCTTATCTCGATACAATGCGGGTCGTGTCGCAGCAGCACGAGATTCCACTTTTTGACAGGTTTGCAATCATGCGTCAGTGGAGCGATGCTGGCGATTTCGACTTGCTTGGCGCGGTGCATGGCTATGCCATGGCCAAGCGGGTCCACGACTGCGTCGGGCGTGCGCTTTCGATCTTCGTGGTCGATGCGTCGCGCATTAAGCCTGCGGATGTTGGGGTTCGACGCTAATGACGTTGGGCCGGGCGGCAGTTGCGGCGCTTGGTCTGGCGTGTACGGCGTTCATCGCCGTGGCCGCATTTAACTGGCAATCTGCGCCCACAAACCTTGCAGGGATACTGCGCATCTCGTCGGAAGAGACGACACCTGAAACTTCGGATGCCGCCCTCCAAAAAGGTTTGACCACCAAAACAATCGAAGCGGTCAAGAGCGTCGCAAGTCAGGCTGGCGATATCTTCACCCGCGTGCCTTGCCTGCCGGCCAAAGGTATCGCGAGTTCGTCCGGTTCGCTGCCGCGCGTGGCCAAGCGCATTGCAGCCGGAGATCCTGTGACGATCGTGGCCTTCGGTTCTTCGACGACAGTCGGCTACGGCACCAGCTCGGCCGCCTATACCTATCCGAACCGTCTGGCGGATCAGCTGCGGCGTAAATTTCCCACCGCTGACATCAGCATCGTCAATCGCGGCATGGGCGGACAGGATACGCCGGAGATGATGAAGCGCTTCAATGCCGCCGTGCTGGCATCGGACCCGGATTTGGTGATCTGGCAGCTCGGGACCAACACCGTCATCAAGGGTAGCGAAAGCGACGTTGCGGCGACAAGAGCACTGGTCGAAGACGGGATCGCTCAACTTCAGGCGCGCGGTATCGACGTTGTACTGATCGACCCGCAATATGTTCCTGCCGTCACCGCGAAGCAGGAAAACGCCAGTGAAATGGTAAAGCTGATCGCCAACGTTGCAAAACTCAAAAACGTCTCGGTATTTCCTCGTTTCGAGGTCATGAAGCAATGGCACGAAAACGACAAGATGCCGTTCAACAGTTTTGTAATCGGCGATGGCCTGCACATGAATGACTGGGGCTATGCGTGTTTCGCCCAATTGCTCGGCGACACCATTATCAAATCGGTTGGCGAAGTGAAGGCGGGCGTCAACACGCCCACCAACGTCATGACCTATCGACCGATGTAGCGTCCGAGTGGCACGTCACGCCTGCGCAAGTGCCGCCGCAAAGTCTTCGATCAAATCGTCCTTGTGTTCGAGGCCAGCCGAGAAACGGATAAACCCGTCGCTGATGCCAAGCTCCGCGCGCACTTCTGGCGTCAGGCGCTGATGCGTGGTTGTCGCCGGATGGGTGACGATGCTTTTGGAATCGCCGAGGTTGTTGGAAATTCGCGACAGCTTCAGGGCGTTCAGCGTGCGGAATGCGGCTGCCTTGCCGCCCTTGACCTCTAATCCGACGAGCGTCGATCCGGCGCGCATTTGCTTTTTCACAATTGCAGCTTGTGGATGATCCGCGCGTCCGGGGAACACGAGCCTCGAAATCTTGGGATGTTGGGCCAGCGCATCGGCGACGGCGGCGGCGGTCTCGGTCTGTGCTTTGACGCGGATACTCAGCGTCTCCAGCCCCTTTAGGAGTACCCACGCGTTGAACGGAGACATGGCAGGCCCTGTCTGACGCAGGAAATTGTGAATGTGCTCCTGAATGAAAGCATCCGACGACAGGATCACGCCGCCGAGGCAGCGTCCCTGACCGTCGATGTGTTTGGTCGCCGAATAGACCACGACGTCTGCGCCGAGAACCAGCGGACTCTGCCAGATCGGCGTTGCGAAGACGTTGTCCACAATCAGTCGTGCACCACCCGCATGCGCGATCTCCGCGACCGCGCCGATGTCGACAACATCGAGTGTCGGATTGGTTGGGCTTTCCAGAAAGCACGATCGCGTATTCGGCCGCATCGCCTTTTGCCACTGATCGAGATCCTGCCCGTCGACCAATGTTGTCTCGATGCCATAACGCGGCAGCAAATCTTCCACGACATATCGGCACGAGCCGAACAGAGCCTTGGCGGCAACGACATGATCGCCCGCGCGAAGCGGCGCGAGGATCGCGGTGGTGACAGCCGCCATGCCGGTCGCAGTCGCGCGGGCGGCTTCAGCGCCTTCGAGTTCGATCATGCGCTGCTCGAACATCGACACGGTCGGATTGGAAAATCTTGAATAGAGAAATCCGGGGTCTTTGCCCGTAAAGCGCGCCTCGCACTGTTCGGCGGTGTCGTAGACGAAGCCCTGCGTCAGAAAGAGCGCCTCGGATGTCTCGCCAAACTGCGAACGCAACGTGCCGGAGTGAACCAGCCGCGTTTCGGGGCGGTAATGTTGGGTCGGAGAAGGGGCTTTTGCCGCAGGTTTCTTCGTCTCAGCCATATGACCTCCATCGTGACCATCCGAAAACGGTCACAAAAAAACCGGCCTGGAAAAATTCCATTTCTGGAATAACCGGCCGGGATCACGCTGTCCCCGGCCTGTTTAGCGACTTATTTTACGTGGCTGCAAGCCGGCCGGCTCAAATGACCACGGGATAAGTGGTAGGCTTATTCCGGTCCGGTCTTTGCGTCAAGCACGCCATCGGATAACCGGTAAATCTGTTTATCTGCAAGACGATGCAGAACCGCGACGAAAGACGAATGACGTGCCGTTCACGCTCGCTCCGAACGCATCTGGAATTCTGCCGGACCGCATGATCGCGGCGATGGCGGATGCCGGTCTAATTCTTCCTGCCTATCCTTTTGTCGAGAGCCAGATTCAGCCCGCGAGCCTCGACCTGCGGCTGGGCGAAATCGCTTTCCGCGTGCGCGCAAGCTTCTTGCCGGGGCCGAATTCCACCGTGGCTGAGCGGATCGATGAACTCAAATTGCATGAGATCGATCTGTCCGACGGCGCGGTGCTGGAGACGAACTGCGTCTATATTGTACCGCTGCTGGAAAGCCTTGCGCTGCCGCCCTCGATCGTCGCTGCTGCCAATCCGAAAAGCTCGACCGGCCGGCTCGATGTATTCACCCGCGTGATTGCCGACGGCACGCGCCGCTTCGACATGATCGGCGCCGGCTATCACGGGCCGCTTTACGCCGAGATCAGCCCGAAGACGTTTCCTGTGCTGCTGCGCGAGGGATCGCGACTGTCGCAAATCCGGTTTCGCACCGGGCATCCGCTGCTGGATAACGATGCGCTCGAAGTGTTGCACGCGCGCGAGCGTCTCGTCGATATCGACGATGCGGATCTCGCAGGCGGTGTCGCATTGAGCGTCGATCTGTCGGGTGAAGGTTCGGATGGTTACGTCGGGTATCGTGCCAAGCGTCATACCGGCGTGATCGATGTTGATCGCCGCAGCGGCTATACGGTCGGCGAATTCTGGGAGCCGATCCGCGCGCGCCCCGACCGCAGCCTGATCCTCGATCCGGGTGAGTTCTATATTCTCGCATCGAAAGAAGCCGTGCAGGTGCCGCCGGATTTTGCTGCCGAGATGGTGCCATTCGATCCGCTGGTCGGTGAATTCCGTGTTCACTATGCGGGCTTCTTCGATCCGGGATTTGGCTACGCGGGTGCGGGCGGGCAGGGCTCGCGGGCGGTGCTGGAAGTGCGCTCCCGCGAAGTGCCGTTCATCCTTGAGCATGGTCAAATCGTCGGGCGACTTGTTTATGAGAAAATGCTATCGCGGCCGGATTCGCTCTATGGGCAGCGCATCGCATCGAATTATCAGGGCCAGGGTTTGAAGCTCTCTAAGCATTTCCGTACCTGACGGCTCCCGATCCGCACCGCGAAATACCCGTTCGATCCGGATGCCGCATACCCATGCGCTGGATGCCTAACGGCTTCTCATATTTCGGTGCTAGAGATTTTCGTGAGCGGCGATCCGGTAATCGACGGGCGCGGCCGGGGAAATGAATGTCCGAGCTTGGCGTTGCCGAAATTCCGGTTGTCGAAGACGACAAGCCGCCGCTGCCGCTCATTCGGGGCGGGGTCCGCCATCCGCTGCTCGATGGACCGATCCTTCCGACCTTGCTGAGGCTCTCGGCACCCAATGTCGTCGCGTTGACGGCGGGTACTTGCGTCGCGATTGCCGAGACGAGCTACATCGGCCGTCTTGGTGTCGAGCCGCTCGCCGCGATGGCGCTCGTGTTCCCGCTCGTCATTCTGATGATGACAATGTCCGGCGGCGCGATGGGCGGCGGTGTCGCCTCCGCGATTGCACGCGCGCTTGGAGCCGACGACGCCGAGCGGGCGTCTGCGCTTGCGGTTCATGCGTTGCTGATCGGAGTTTGTTTCGGGCTGATCTTCATGATCGCCATGCTGGTCTTCGGTCCGCATCTCTTTGCATTGCTTGGCGGGCGGGGCCATGTGTTGAGCGAGGCGATCGCCTATTCGCAGATATTTTTCGGCGGCGCGGTCATCCCATGGCTTCTCAACACGCTCGCGGCGCTTTTGAGAGGAACGGGCAATATGAAGCTGCCCTCCCGCGATCATCCTCAATTCGGCGCTGCTACAGATGATACTTGGCGGCGTGCTCGGGCTTGGGCTTGGACCGATTCCGCAATTCGGTATGCGCGGCGTTGCCGCCGGAACACTGATGGCATTCTCGGTCGGTGTCGTCATCATGTCCTGGTATCTCCTGTCAGGCCGAAGCCGCGTGAAATTGAATTTCAGGAACTTTACATTCCGGCGCAGTATGTTCTCCGACATCCTCAAAGTCGGTGCAGTTGCGTGTCTTTCACCATTACAGGTCGTGCTGACCATCACGTTCTTTACCCACATGCTGGCAAGTTTCGGCACCGAAGTGCTCGCCGGCTATGGCATCGGCGCGCGGCTGGAGTTCATGCTGACGTCGCTCGCATTTGCGGTCGGTATGGCCTCGGTGCCGATGATCGGCATGTCGATTGGGGCGGGGCGCATCGATCGCGCACGCCGCATCGCATGGACGGCAGGAGCCGTCTCATTTGCGGTCGTCGGTGCGTGCGGCACGTTCATCGCGATTTTCCCCGGTGTCTGGGTCAACATCTTCACCGACAATCCGACAGTGCGTGCAGCCGGCAGCGAGTACCTTTCGACGGCCGCGCCCTTCTTTGCGTTTATCGGTCTGTCGATCTCGCTTTATTTTTCCTCGCAGGGCGCTGCAAAGGTTCTTGGCCCAGTCTTGGGACAGACCGCGCGCCTTGCGTTCATCGTTGCAGGCGGCTGGTGGCTCATGCGTGAAGGCGCGACCAGTACGAATTTCTTCTGGCTCGCGGCGGCCTCGATGATCTTGCTTGGGCTGCTTGTCGCAGCGACTGTGAAAGTGACCGGCTGGGGACCGAAGATCGCCGGATTGCCGGATCAAGCGTAACGCGCCGCTGCGTAATTACGCGTCTTTCTTTGCAAAAGCGTTTTGCATGGCGATTGCGGCCTGATCCATCTGTCCGCTGACGTAGGGTGAAATTTCGCTGGGCAGAAGGATGATCTCACGTGAGATTGAAGCCATGCGTCAATCCTTATCGGCCTAGCGTTGCCGCTGGCGCGGCGCAACCGAGAGTTCAGGTTCGAACAGCATCGGCGCGTCCTCTGAATGCCTGCCTGCGATTTTGGCTCGTTCGATTGCGAGCATGCGGAATTTGGTGGCGACGCCTCCGTTCGCTGAAAAACCCCCGGTTTTTCCATTCGCCGCCAATACGCGATGGCAGGGAATGACAATTGGAAAGGGGTTTTGTCCCAGCGCTTGGCCGACGGCGCGAGAGAGGGTCTTGTCGCCGAGCCGCAACGCGATGTCGCCATAAGTCAACGTATCGCCCGGCGCAATTTCACGCGCAACGTCGTAGACGCTGCGGTTGAAGTCGGGCACGTCCGTCAAATCGACCGCGATGAATGAAAGATCGATGGTCTCGCCGCGCAGCAATGACGTCATCGCGTCGCATGCGTGAGTTATATTTTCGGGCGGCACCATGTCGAGCGCGGCGGGAGCCTTCTTGCGAAGCCGTGCCCGCGTCGTAGCGTCATTGGATTCCGGCAATTGCACGCCGAGAAGGCCGCGCTCGCCCCAAGCGACGCCGCACCGTCCAATCGCCGTGTCGAAAAGAGCCAGACCTGTCGTCATGATGCGTTCGTTTTTAACACAAGGGTCAATCGTGATTCTTGGAGAATATTGCGTTTTGCGGACAAATTCCCACCCGAATTCCGCTGCCGGAACCACCTTGCGGGCGATTGTGGGCTGCGGCTAAGGTCATGCGTGCGCGGGCGTAGTTCAATGGCAGAACGGCAGCTTCCCAAGCTGCATACGAGGGTTCGATTCCCTTCGCCCGCTCCAGCTTTGTTCATTTTTCAGCGATCCGCTTTTGCGAATGGAAAATCCGATGTCATCGCCGAAACCGATCTGTATCGCGGGTGCCGGAAGCATCGGCTGCTTCGTCGGCGGCATGCTTCGCGCCGGCGGCCATCCGGTCTCGATGCTTGCGCGTCCGCGTGTGATGGATGAAATCCGGGCGAATGGCCTGAAAGTCACGAGCTTTGAAGGCATCGAGCATCGGTTAACGCCTGCGGAAATCGAGCTTTCCGGCGATCCGTCCATTTTTTCCAACGCAGCGATTATTCTCGTCACCGTCAAGAGCGACGACACGGCGGAAGTAGCCGATCTGATTTCCAAGCATGCCTCGGCGGATGCGACGATCGTCAGCCTGCAAAACGGCACCGGCAATGTCCCGGTTCTGCGTGACAATCTTCCGGGTCGAAACATTCTTGCCGGCATGGTGCCATTCAACGTGCTGGCATTGGGACCGGGGCATTACCACCGCGCGACATCCGGCGACATTTTGATCGAGAAGGATGCGGCCGACACCGCTGCGCAGTTGCGCCAGCCTGAATTGATGTTCCGCGCGGTCGACAATATGACCGGCATTCAGTGGGGCAAACTGCTCATCAACCTGAACAATGCGCTCAACGCCTTGTCGGGATTGCCATTGCGCGATCAGCTCTCGCAACGCCCTTGGCGCGCGTTGTTTGCGGATCAAATGTCGGAAGCGCTTGCGACGATCAAGGCCGAGGGGATCGCGCCGGTGTCGTCGACTCCGTTGCCGCCGGCATTCACTCCGTACATCCTGAAGCTGCCGGATTTTGCATTTCAGGCGATCGCAGGATCGATGGTCAAGATCGATCCGAAGGCGCGGTCATCGATGTGGGAGGATCTGCAGCGCGGCCGTCGCACTGAGGTCGATCATCTGCAAGGGTTGATCGTTAGCTTGGCGGCGCGCCATGGTTTGAAAGCGCCGCTGGCCGTGCGCATTGTCGCGTTGATCCGGAGCGCCGAGCAGGCCGCAAAAGGTTCACCGGGTCTCACGCCGGAACAGATACGCGGCTGATCTTCTGTTTGCGAATTACGCCGCCGCCGCCAGCATCAGGCGATTTGCCTCGCCGCGCCGATAGATCATCAGCGTTGCGACGAGACCGCAGACGGCCGCAAAGGTCATCCATAGCCCCGGCGCTGCCTTGTCGCCGGTCATCTCGATCAGCGCCGTAGAAACCGCCGGAGTAAAGCCGCCGAACAGCGCGGTTGCCAAACTGTAGCAGAGCGAAAATCCAACGGTTCGCACGCTCGCCGGAACCACTTCGGTGAGCGCTACAACCATTGCGCCATTGTAGCTGCCATACAGAAACGACAACCAGAGTTCGGCGATCAGCATTCGTTCAAATGATGGATTTGAAACGAGCCATGAAACGGCTGGGTAGGCCGTGAGAATAGTGAGGATTGTGAATCCCAACAAAATCGGTCGGCGGCCGACGCGATCCGAAACAGCACCCATCACCGGAAGCCAGAACAGATTCGAAATCGCGACACAAAACGTCACGATCAGCGAATCCGTGATCGACAATTTCAGGACGTTCTTGCCGAATGTCGGCGTGTAGACGGTGATGAGATAGAACGACACGGTTGTCATCACGACCAGCAACATTCCCGCCAGCACGATCCACCAGTTCGAGACGATGGAATTGAAAATCTCCGACATCGTCGGATGATGCTTGCGCGCTAGGAATGCTTCGGTTTCCTGCAGCGAGCGGCGGATAATGAATATGAACGGGACAATCAAGGAGCCGATGAAGAAC
>JAYVYQ010000318.1:0-2778 GCA_043784125.1 Afipia sp. | reverse complement strand
AAGTAAAACAAATAACAGCTTTTCATAATTTTTAATTCTCTCATGAATAGTGGTTTAAACATCTCTAAATTTTACTCACTCATTCCTCGGGTCAGCCTGATCGAGACTCAGCCTTGATCGAACTTCGGACCTGAGAGCCTCGTCGCCGACCTCGGGTTGAAGTGGCGGCGAGATCATCTGCGCTTCGGCGCGGAGCAGACTGGCCATTTCCCGTGCCGGCAGCGGCTTGGAGAACAGGAAGCCCTGCATTTCGTCGCAGGCATGGCTGCGCAGGAATGCCTCCTGCTCCACCGTCTCGACGCCCTCGGCAATCACGGTCATGCCCAGCGCCTTGCCCATGCTGATGATCGCCTGCGCGATCGCCTGATCCTCGGTATCGACCGGCAGGTCGCGAACAAAGGAACGGTCGATCTTGATGGTGTCGATCGGGAACTGCTTCATCAGCGACATCGACGAATAGCCGGTTCCGAAATCGTCGATCGCCAGGCGAATGCCGCGGCTCTGGACCGCATCGAGTACCTTGATCGCCCGCGACACGTTGCGCATCACTATGCTTTCGGTGACTTCCAGCTGCAGCAGCACCGGCGACATGCCGCTTGCCAGCAACGCTTCGTCGACATCGTGCAGCAGATGCGCGTCGGCAAACTGCCGCGGCGAAAGGTTGACCGCCATCGTCACCGGCCGCAAGCCGCGACGCTGCCACGCCATGTTCTGCGCGCAAGCTTCCTTCAGCACCCAGCGGCCGATCGGGACGATCAGCCCAGTCTCCTCCGCGAGCGGGATAAACTGCCCCGGCGAAACCATGCCGAGCTCGGGATGGTTCCAGCGCAGCAGCGCCTCGACGCCGGTGATCTGGCCGCTCGTCATGTCGATCTTGGGCTGGTAGTGCAGCGAGAACTGGTCGCGCTCCAGCGCACGGCGCAACGCGCTCTCCAGCGTCAGGCGTTCGATCGACTGCGTCTTGATTTCCTTGGTGAAGAAGCGGAAGCCGTTCTTGCCATCCTCCTTGGCTAGGTACATCGCCATGTCGGCATTCTTGGTCAGGGTCTGCATGTCCGAGCCGTCGGACGGATACATCGCAATGCCGATCGACGCCGTGGTGTGGCATTCGTGACCGCTCAGCAGCATCGGTTGGCTCAGCACCGACAAAAGCTCGCCGGCGATGCGCTCGACCTCACCGCGTTCGGCGGCTTCCTCCAGAATAACCACGAATTCGTCGCCGCCGAGCCGTGCCACGACGTCGCTCGAACGCAGCGCGCGGCGCAACCTGCCGCCGATTTCCACCAGCAGCATGTCGCCGGCATCGTGCCCTAGCGAGTCGTTGATGATCTTGAACCGGTCGAGATCGATGAACAGCACGGCAAACCGCCGCTCGTAGCGCTGCGCGGCATCGATCGCACGGCGCAACATCCCGTTGAACATTTCGCGATTCGGCAGATTGGTCAGGCTGTCATGCGACGCCAGATATTCGATGCGCTGGTCGGCTTGCGTCTTTTCGTCGGCGCGGTCGAAATTCTCCAGCGCGAACGACACATTGTCGGCGAGCCGCTGCAACAACTCGGCGAACTCGGGCGTGAACGTATCCTTCTCGGTCGCCACGAATACGAGAATGCCGGCGACCTGCCCGCGGGCGAACAACGGAAATGAAGCACCGGACTTCGTCCCGTCTCTGCGCGCCACGGCGTGGAAGGCCTGACAGCGCGGATCGGCCAGATAATCGTTGATGATGCAGGCCTTACCCGAACGGAACGCCATGCCGGACGCTCCGCGTCCTTCGGGGTAGGCTTCATTGATGGACATCTTCACGGTGCGCGCGTTGGCGGCCGCCGGCCCGCCGCTCGCGACGACGTCGAGACAGTCGCTGCCGGATTTCGCCAGCGCAATGGTGGTCGAGGTGAACTTGCCGCCCTTTGCGGCCGCTTCACAGACCAGTTCGAACAACTCGGTGCGGGATTTGGCCCGCATGATCGCTTCATTGGTCGCGCTGAGCGCGGCAAACATCCGTCCCAGGCGCTCCTTCTGTTCCTCGGTCCGTGCCTTCTCGTCGGCGCGGTCGAAATTCTCCAGCGCGAACGACACGTTGTCGGCGAGCCGCTGCAGCAATTCGGCGAACTCCGGCGTGAACGTATCCTTCTCCAGGGAAATGTAGACCATGGCACCGACCACGCATCCCTGCACGAACAGGGGAAATGCGGCACCGGAATTCGCGCCGTCGTTGCGCGCCCTGGCGTGAAACGCATGGCTGCGCGGATCGGCAAGATAGTCATTGATAATGCTGGGCCGCCGCAAACGTATCGCCGTGCCGCCGACCCCGCGCCCTTCCGGATCGTCTTCGTTGACCGATATTTTGACGCGGCGCGCGCTGGCGACTGTGGGTCCTGCCGCGGCGACGACATCAAGATAGTCGTTATCCGGTCGCTTCAGCGCGATGGAAGTCGAGGTGAACTTGCCGCCCTCTGCAGTTGCTTCGCACACGAGGTCGAACAGCTCGCTGCGCGACCTGGCGCGCACGATCGCTTCGTTGGTGGCGCTGAGCGCCGCAAGCATGCGTGTCAGCCGCTCTTTCTGGCCCTCGGTCCTTGCCTTCTCGTCGGCGCGACCGAAATTCTCCAGCGCGAATGACACATTGTCGGCGAGCCGCTGCAGCAATTCGGCGAATTCGGCCGTGAACGTATCCGTCTCGGCGGAGATGAAGAACATCACTCCGACGGGATGACCGGCGACAAACAGCGGAAATGCTGCGCCCGACCTGGCACCGTCGCTGAAAATGAACTTCTG
>JAYVYQ010000317.1:0-6894 GCA_043784125.1 Afipia sp. | reverse complement strand
AATTCGAGCGCGAACAGGAAGCGCTGCACGACTATATCAAGACCGCGTAGGCAGTCTGACAGAAAATCAGATCGATGCCGGCTGCGCCGTGCCGGGCGGCTGGCTTGCGGTCGGCGTGAGCAGATTGACCGCTTCCTGAATGGATTCGATGTTGCGCTCCGCAGCGCGGACGCCATGCGCAATGGTTTCCTCGGCGCGATGGAAATCGAACCATCCGATGCGTCCCACGCGGGGCGAGATCAGCACGTCCGGCGGATCGCCTGCTAAGCGCGAGCGCGTGATGCGATCCTGCATGATGTTGAACGCTTCAACCATCACGGTTGAAATTCCGGGGCGGCCCGCGCTGCCGAAGAATTCGCGCTTCACGGTTTTCTCGGCGGAAAAGAATTTGCCCAGGCCGCTTTTTTCCACCACGGGCTCCGGCAACAGTTCGGCGGTCGTGTCGACCTTGCCGTGCGCGGAGATGATGGTGCCGTGGCCTGACACATCGGTGCTCACATTGCAGGCGATGACGATTTCGGCGCCAAGTGCGCGTGCTGCCGACACCGGGACGGGATTGACGAGTGCACCGTCGACCAGCCAGCGATCACCGATCATGACCGGCTCGAAAATTCCGGGCAGCGCATAAGATGCTCTGATCGCGTTGACGAGGCTGCCGTGAGTCAACCAGATTTCGTGGCCGGTACGCACTTCGGTGGACACTGCCGCGAATTTCAACGGCAGGTCCTCGATGTGGACGCGGCCGAGCGCGTCCTCGAGTTGCGAGGCGAGTTTGCCGCCGCCGATCAATCCGGAGCCGTTGAGGCGAATGTCGAGATAGCTGAAAATATTGCGAGGCTTGAGACTTGTCGCCCACTGCTCAAGCGCGTCAAGATGACCGGCCGCATAGGAGCCGCCGACCACCGCGCCGATTGACGTGCCGACGATGATGTCGGGCACGATGCCGTTAGCGAGCAATGTACGCAGGATGCCGATGTGAGCGAAGCCGCGCGCGGCACCGCCGCCAAGCGCCAGTCCAATGGTCGGTCGTCTGGTCACAGCTTCTGCCTTGCGTTTGCCGGTTGGATTTTGCCCGAACCCCATCCAATTCTCCAGCACCGGCAGTCTCCTTGGTAAATCTTGTCAGCAAGTCTTGGCGTCGAATCGCGTGTGTCGTCGCGATCCATGAACGCGAATTGCATCGCTTTGTGCCAAACGATTGCTCCGCGTAGTGAGAAAATGTGACTGAACGTGGACGTTTAGCGCCATTACTTCGCGACGGACGCGAAATGCGCCGCCTGATCGCCGGTCAACCCTGTTCTGAGGCTTGAATTTGCCGCGTTTTCGGTGAAAAACCGACCCATGAAAGCCCACCGGACCGGCCACAATTCACGCAGGCGCAATGCGCGCCGTGCGTCAATGCTCGTGCTGTTCGGGTTGCTCTGGCCGTTAAGCGCCAACGCGCAGTTCTTCAGCGATCGTCCGCCGCCGATCCCGCCGGCCAATGTCCCCCAGGCGCCGACGCCGTCCGGCCCCGCCATCAGTCTCGCGCCGCCGTCCGGCCCCGCTTCGACCCCCGGTCTGCCCGCCACCTTGACGCAGCCGCCCGTCACATCCGCGCTGCCGCCCCAACCGGCAGCAAGTCCATCTCAAGGCGTGTTGGCGTTGACCGCGCGCTACGGCAAGGACATGCCCGCTATCGGCAACGGCGTCATCTGGCGCGTTTATTCCGACAAGCCGGACGCCACCGGCGCCTTTCAACTCATCCGCGAAGAACGGAGTGCCACGCCCAACATCGTGCTCGCGCCGGGTGGCTATGTGGTGCACGCCGCGATGGGTCTCGTCAGCGCGGTTCGCCCGGTGACGGTACGCGCGGAAACCTTGCGCGAATCCTTCGATCTTCCCGCCGGCGGATTGCGGATCGAAGGCCGCGTCGGCACCTCCAAGATCCCGCAAGGTCAGATCACCTTCTCGATCTACAAGGGCAGCCAGTTCGAGATCGGTGAGCGCGCGCCGATTGCGACCAACGTTGCTGCAGGCGATGTCGTGCTTGTGCCCGAAGGCACTTACTACATCATCTCGAATTACGGCGACGCCAACTCTATCGTGCGCTCCGACATTCGCGTGCAGGCGGCCAAGCTCACCGACGTGATCGTGACGCATCGCGCCGCCGTCATCACACTGAAACTCGTCGGCACGCAGGGCGGCGAAGCACTGGCCAATACCGCGTGGTCGGTGATTACGCCGGCCGGCGACGTCATCAAGGAATATAACGGCGCATTCCCACGCGTCATTCTGTCGGAAGGCGAATACCGCGTCATCGCCAAGAACGAAGGCAAGGTTTACGAGAGCCCGTTCAACGTCACCAACGGCGTCGACCGCGAAGTTGAAGTGCTGACAAAGTAGTTTCAGAACCGCGTGACGATGTCGGCCAAAGCGGGCCGAGGGCGGTCGGCGGCGGGTTTGTCAGATTTTCCGATGTGAACGAAGCCCGCGAGTTTCTCATCCGCTTTCACGCCGAGCGCGCCCAGCACCTCGCGGTCGAACGCGATCCATCCCGTCAGCCAGTTCGCCACATATCCAAGCGCATGCGCGGCATGGACAATGTTCATGGTGCTGGCGCCCGCAGACAATTCCTGCTCCCAGGCCGGCACCTTGGGATGCTGCGACGTCTTGCTCACCACGGCGATCACCAGCGGCGCATCCATGAATCTGTTTTTTTCTTTTTCGATCTGGTCGGGTGTCGCCGTGACGTTCTTTGCGCGAAAAACCTTCGCAAAGATTTCACCCGCTTTTGCGCGCGCGTCGCCCTCGAACACGATGAAGCGCCACGGCACGATCTTGCCGTGATCGGGCGTGCGTGCGCCGACGGTGAGGATCGTCTCCAACTCCGAAGGCGAGGGGCCGGGGCCGGTCATCTCGAACGGCTTGAGCGAGCGGCGCGTGGTGAGAAGATCGATGGCATTCGGCATTATGGGCTCTTTCGTCATGGCCGGATTTATTCCGGGCATCCACGTCTTCCGTTAAGCTGCATCTAAAGACGTGGATGCCCGGCACAAGGCCGGGCATGACATCTTACTTTAGAATTGGCCGAGGTTCACTCTGCCGCCTGTTTCATTCCCTGCTTCGCCCGCTTGATGTCCGGCGGTGTCGCCTCATCGGCGAGCGATGTGAGAGCCTCGTCGAGCGTCATCACGGTCTGGCCTTCGCTGCCGAGACGGCGGATCGAGACCGAACGCGACTCGGCTTCCTTCTTGCCGACCACTAACAGCGCGGGGACTTTCGCCAGCGAATGCTCGCGCACCTTGTAGTTGATCTTCTCGTTGCGCAGATCGATTTCCACACGAAGTCCGGCGCGGCGGCACGCAGCGACCACTTCGCGCGCGTAATCGTCGCCATCGGATGTGATGGTGGTGATGACGGCCTGCAACGGTGCCAGCCAGAGTGGGAAATGTCCGGCAAAATGCTCGATCAGAATTCCGGTGAAGCGCTCAAGCGAGCCGAGGATCGCGCGGTGAATCATCACCGGCGTCACCTTGTTGGAATGCTCGTCGATGTAGAACGCGCCGAGCCGTCCTGGCAGATTCAAGTCGACTTGAATCGTGCCACACTGCCATTCGCGGCCGATGGCATCCTTCAGCGTGTATTCGAGCTTCGGGCCGTAGAACGCGCCTTCGCCCTTATTCAGCGTCCATGGATGCTGCGATACCTCGAGCGTCTTCATCAGCGCGCCTTCGGCCGTAGTCCAGAGCGAGTCTTCGCCGATGCGTTTTTCCGGGCGATCCGAGAATTTGATCTCGACATTGTCGAAACCGAAATCCTTGTAGATCGACAGGATCAGATTGTTCATCGCCAGACATTCGTCCGCGATCTGCTGCTGCGTGACGAACACATGTGCGTCGTCCTGCGTGAAGCCGCGCACGCGCATCAGGCCATGCATCGCGCCCGACGGTTCGAAGCGATGGACCTTTCCAAATTCGGCGATCTTCAGCGGCAATTCGCGATATGACTTCAAGCCGTTCTTGAAAATCTGCACATGGCCGGGGCAGTTCATCGGCTTGATCGCATAGACGCGGTTGTCGTCCTCGCGCTTGGCCGTCATGAACATGTTTTCCGAATAGGTCGGGATGTGGCCGGTTGTCACCCACAATTCGCGGTCCATCAGCTGCGGCGAATTCACTTCCTGATAACCCGCTTCAGTCTGGCGGCGACGGATGTAGTTCTCCAGCATCTGGAATAGCGTCCAGCCTTTATGATGCCAGAACACCGAGCCCGGCGCTTCTTCCTGGAAATGAAACAGATCCATCTCGCGGCCGAGACGGCGATGATCGCGCTTCTCGGCTTCTTCGAGTTGCTTGAGATAAGCGTCGAGGTCTTCCTGCTTGGCGAACGCCGTGCCGTAGATGCGCGTCAGCATCTGATTGTTCGAATCGCCGCGCCAATACGCGCCCGCGACCTTCATCAATTTGAACGCGTTGCCGACCTTGCCGGTCGACGTCATGTGCGGCCCACGACAGAGATCGAACCAGTCGCCCTGATAATAAATTTTGATCGGCTCGGTGCCGAGAATCACGTCGACCAGTTCGACCTTAAAGTTTTCGCCCTTGTCGCGGAATACCTGTTTGGTTTTCTCGCGCGACCACACATCCTTGGTGAACGGTTTGTCCTTGGCGATGATCTCGCGCATTTTCTTTTCGATGGCGATGAAGTCTTCCGGCGTGAACGGCTCGTTGCGGAAGAAATCGTAATAGAAGCCGTTGTCGATCACCGGGCCGATCGTGACCTGCGTGCCGGGCCACAAAGCCTGCACGGCTTCAGCCAGCACATGCGCGGCATCGTGCCGGATCAATTCCAGCGCGCGCGGATCGTCGCGGTTGATGAATTCGATTTTTGCATCGCGCGCGATCGGATCGGAAAGATCTATCACTTCGCCGTCGAGCGCCATCGCGACGGTGCGCTTGGCGAGCGAGGGCGAGATGCCCTTGGCGATGTCGAAGCCTGTGGTGTTCTTGGGAAATTCGCGGCGTGCGCCGTCGGGAAAGGTCACTGCGACCTGAGCATCAGACATATTTATCTCTGGGCTGCCGCCCAGCTCCTGGTTGCTCACTCCTGCGAACGGGCGCAGGTAAGCGGTGGACGAGGGATATATCAGGCAGATGGCGCTTCGCAAGCCGCATGAGATATTGAAGTGGACGGCATGAGTTAGTTTCATGCATTTGCATTAAATCGCGCATCTGCTAACAGGCTTCAATGAAACGCTTTGCGCCCAGCTCATTGCTGATCGGAAATTTTGTCACCGGCCTGTCCGTGATGGGACCGGCGGGAATGCTCGGCGAATTGTCGGACGGGCTCGGCGTTTCGGTTCGTGACGCGAGCCTCCTCATTACGTTCGGCGCAGCGGTGCTGTGTATCGGCTCGCCGCTGACCGCGTGGCTGACCAGTCGCTTCGACCGCCGCGTCCTGCTGACGAGCACGCTCTTTGTTGTGGGGTTGGCACATGTCGCTTCGGCATTTGCGCCGAATTATTATTCGTTGCTCGCGCTTCGTCTGATCATGCTCGCTGTCGTCGCACTGTTCACGCCGCAGGCGGCGGGAACGGCGGCGTTGATGTCACCCGTCGAACATCGCGGCGGCACGATGTCATTCGTGTTTCTCGGCTGGTCGTTGTCGGCCGCGTTCGGTCTGCCGCTGGTGACCTACATGGCGAGTCATTTCGGATGGCGTTCCGTCTTTGCGATCAGCGCCGCCATCGCTTTCCTTGGTGCCGTGCTCACGGCATGGCGATTGCCGCGCGGATTGCTTGGCGTGCCGGTCGATCTGAAAACATGGAGCGAATTGTTTCGCAATCCGGTCATCGTCGTTTTGCTGTTGATCACGATCATGCAGACGTCTGGCGCTTTCGCCATTTTCACCTTCATCGGCCCGGTGATGACGAAGCTCATGAACGCCAGTTCTGAGACCGTAGCTGGCGTGTTCTTCGTTTGGGGAATTACCGGACTGATCGGAAATATCCTTGCCAGCCGCGTGGTCGACACGTGGGGCGGCTGGAAGACATCGCTGATTTGCACGGCGTTGCTCTTGACCGGCGTCATCGGCTGGACGCTTGGCAGCGGCATGCTGATCGCGATGTTCGTGGCGACGGTGTTTTGGGGTTTCGGTTTCGTGCCGTCGAATTCAATGCAGCAGGTGCGTCTTGTGACCGCTGCACCGGCACTTGCCAGCGCGTCGGTGTCGCTGAACACCTCGTCGCTTTATATCGGGCAGGCCATCGGCTCCGGCATCGGCGGCATCTTCTATGTGCGCGAGATGTACGACGCGATGAATCTGACCGCCATCGGCTTCTTGCTGGCGGCCATCGTGCTCGTCGTGCTGACCAAGCCGCGCGCCGCCGTAGGATAACGCAGCAGCGCTACTGCGCGTTGGTGCCGCGCCAGCGTGCATAACGCCACGGCAGATACCAGCGTGCATTCGGCGGCGAATTTGGCGGCACGTTGTCGATGCCGGACGTACCCCACGGGTTACAGCGCAGCAGCCGCGCCAGCGCCATCCAACCGCCCGCCCATAATCCGAAGTGCTCAATGGCTTCGTCGCCATAGACGGAACACGTCGGCAGATGCCGGCAGTTGTAACCGACGAGCGGCGAGAGCGTGTGCCGGTAGGTCCATATCAGTCCGCGCCCGGCCAACCGCGGAACTCGCAAAATCGTCTTCGCGCAATCAGGACACATCGCCGAATGCTTCATGTGACTTTCTTGTGCGTGCTGCTGATTCGATTGCCGTCAACTGAATGGTTCCTCGGCGCGGAACCGGCGAGTAATGTCTTTCGTGCCACAGTTGTGCAATATTGCACACTCGAAGCCGCGTTGCAGCAAAGTTCAATAGACGTGAATCTTTGCCGCGGTTACGCTTTCCATAA
>JAYVYQ010000316.1:0-11930 GCA_043784125.1 Afipia sp. | reverse complement strand
GTCGCCGACAATCAGGGCGATGGATCGTGGGCGGTCTCTGCCGAAGTCGAGGGCGAAGTCGGTCTCGCCACATTGGGCACCGGCATCGATCCGCCGGGGGCGGATGGCTCACCAAATCCACGCCGCAACCGCATCGACCGCGAACCTGTGACATCGGCCGCAGCGTTCGGCGATCATCTGCGCATGGTGTGGTTGACGCCCGCGATGGACGGATTGTTCATGGGCGCGGCATCCGAGCGGCGGCGGTTTTTCGACCGCCTTGTGCTTGCCATCGACAGCGAACATTCCAGCCGCGTGTCGGCGCTGGAGCGCAGTCTTCGGTCGCGCAATCGCCTGCTTGAAGACCGCAATTTCGATTCCCACTGGTGCGACGCCATCGAGCGTGAAACCGCAGAGCTTGCTGTGGCGGTCGCGGCCCAACGCGGACAGACTTTGCAACGGCTATCGGCCACACTTGAAGCGCGCGGCGGCAAATCCTCGTTTCCCTCGGCACAGATTGCGCTCGACGGCTGGATGGAAAATGCGCTGATGAGCGAAAAAGCCACCGCCGTCGAGGATCGCTATCGCGAAATTTTGCGCGAGAGCCGCTCCAAAGACGCCGCCGCCGGACGCACGCTGAGCGGGCCGCACACCACCGATCTGCAGGTGATCTACGCGCCGAAAAATATGCCCGCGAAAGAAGCCTCCACCGGCGAACAGAAAGCGCTGCTGATCGGACTTGTGCTGGCGCACGCCAATCTGGTCGCCGAGATGACCGGCATCACGCCGTTACTATTGCTCGACGAAGTCGTCGCCCATCTCGATCCCAACCGCCGCCGCGCGCTGTTCGATGAATTGTTGCAGCTTCGCGCGCAGGTCTGGATGACCGGCGCGGACCCCGCAGCGTTCACCGACATCGACCTCGGCGCCGATATTTTCGGTGTCGAGGCGGGGCGGGTCCTACGGCAGGCTTAGGTCCAAAAATCGGCCCGGAAGGCGGCTCAAAGCAGACCGGGAATCAAGGTTTTCCACAGGCTGGAAATCGCTGTTTTGCGGCCTTGAAAAACAGCCGAAAAACCCCATTTATTCAAGAGCTTGAGGCTCGTCACTTTGTCCTATGCGACCATCCATTTTCATGGCACAAATTGACAATCGGAATCGCAATTTCGGCGATCCGATTCGACCACCCACAAAGGCGCTTGCATGACTGAACCAGCCCGGCAATCGAGCGCCGAACCTGCGCCAAATCCCGGCGCGGAATACGGCGCTGAATCGATCCGCGTGCTGAAGGGTCTCGACGCCGTTCGCAAGCGTCCGGGCATGTATATCGGCGACACCGATGACGGTTCTGGCCTGCATCACATGGTCTACGAAGTCGTCGATAACGCCATCGACGAAGCGCTCGCCGGTCACGCGACCGCTGTTGAAGTCATTCTCAATCCCGATAACTCAGTGACGGTGCGTGACGACGGTCGCGGCATTCCGGTCGACATCCACAAGGGCGAAGGCATCTCGGCGGCTGAAGTCATCATGACCCAGCTCCATGCCGGCGGAAAATTCGACCAGAATTCCTACAAGGTCTCCGGCGGCCTGCACGGCGTCGGCGTCTCGGTCGTCAATGCACTGTCGAGCAAGCTCGTGCTGCGCGTCTGGCGCAACGACAAAGAACATCTCATCGAGTTCAAGCATGGCGACGCGGTCGCCCCGCTCAAGGTCGTCGGCGAATCGAAAGGCAAGCGCGGCACCGAAGTGACGTTTTTGGCCTCGACCGACACCTTCACCAATGTCGAATATGATTTTGCAACGCTCGAGCATCGCCTGCGCGAGCTCGCGTTCCTGAATTCCGGCGTCAACATTCTGCTGTCCGATATGCGCCACGCGGTCGAGAAGCGCGAAGAACTGCATTACGACGGCGGCGTCGAGGAATTCGTCAAATATCTCGACCGCAACAAGAAGGCGATGGTGCCGAAGCCGATCATCATGAAATCGGAGCAGAACGGCATTACGGTTGAAGTCGCGATGTGGTGGAACGACAGCTACCACGAGAACGTGCTGTGCTTCACCAACAACATTCCGCAGCGCGACGGCGGCACCCATCTCGCAGGCTTTCGCGGCGCGCTGACGCGCCAGGTCACCGGTTATGCCGAAGGCATGGCCAAGAAGGAAAAGATCACGCTGACCGGCGACGATTGCCGCGAAGGTTTGACGACTGTTCTTTCCGTGAAAGTACCAGATCCGAAATTCTCGTCGCAGACCAAGGACAAGCTGGTGTCCTCGGAAGTGCGGCCCGTAGTCGAGAATATTCTCAATCATGCCCTTTCCGCGTGGTTCGAGGAGCATCCGGCCGAAGCGAAAACCATTGTCGGCAAGGTGATCGAAGCTGCGTCTGCACGCGAAGCCGCCCGCAAGGCCCGCGATCTCACTCGCCGCAAGGGCGCGCTGGACGTGGCCTCATTGCCCGGCAAGCTCGCCGATTGTCAGGAACGCGATCCTGCAAAATCCGAACTGTTCATCGTCGAGGGCGATTCCGCAGGCGGCTCCGCCAAGCAGGGCCGCAACCGTGAATTTCAAGCGGTGCTGCCGCTGCGCGGAAAGATCCTCAACGTCGAGCGCGCGCGCTTCGACAAGATGCTGGGCTCCGAACAGATCGGCACGCTCATTACGGCGCTCGGCACCGGCATCGGCCGCGATGATTTCGACATTGCCAAGCTGCGCTACCACAAAATTATCGTCATGACCGACGCCGACGTCGACGGTGCGCATATCCGCACGCTGCTGCTGACGTTCTTCTTCCGCCAGATGCCGGCGCTGATCGAGGGCGGTTTCCTCTACATCGCGCAGCCGCCGCTCTACAAAGTCAATCGCGGCAAGTCCGAGCAATACCTCAAGGACGAACGCGCGCTGGAAGATTATCTGATCCAGACCGGTCTCGATGATTGCATTCTGAAACTTGCGTCAGGCGAAGACCGCAAGGGCCGCGATCTGCAGGCGTTGCTTGAAGATGCGCGCATGATCCGCGGCATCCTCAACAATCTACACAGCCGCTACAACCGCAGCGTCGTCGAACAGGCGGCAATTGCGGGCGTGCTCTCGCCGCATGTGATCGGCGACATCGCAAAGGCCAATGCTGCGGCAGATTACATCGCCAAGCGCCTTGATGCGCTGGCCGATGAGGTCGAGCGCGGCTGGATCGGCACCTTCAAGGAAGGCGAAGGCTATTTCTTCGAGCGCACCGTGCGCGGCGTGAAGGATGTGGCCATCATCGACGACGCGCTGCTCGGCTCGGCCGATGCGCGCAAGCTCGACGAATATGCAGCTGCCTTGCAGGAAGCCTATCCGCGCAGCTCCGTGCTGCGCCGGAAGGATGTGGAGCTGCCGATCAACGGCCCCGTGAGCCTGTTCGAGGCGGTGACGGATGCCGGACGCAAGGGCGTCACGCTGCAACGCTACAAAGGACTCGGCGAAATGAACCCGTCGCAATTGTGGGAAACCACCCTCGACGTCAATGCACGTTCGCTGCTGCAGGTGAAGGTCAAGGAAGTCGACGCTGCCGACGACATCTTCACCAAGCTGATGGGCGACGTGGTTGAGCCGAGACGAGAGTTTATTCAGGACAATTCGCTCGATGCGAATGTGGATGTCTGACGTCCGCGAAGTCGAACCCCGCATCGATACACGGCCCGCATTGTCGGGCGCGCAGTTCTCTGACGCATTCTCCATTACGGTCGACGACGATCTCGACGCCCGCCGTGCGGCGCAGCGCATGATGGCGGGCAAGTCATGGTGGATCGATGCCTTGCTCGCTTTACGAAACATTATCGTCGCGCCGTTCGGTCTGAAAGACGGCAAGCATAAGGACGCCAGCCTCGACGTCATCGGCATTTTTCCCGTCGTCAGCGAAACGCCGGAGCGGCTGATCGCGGGCTTCGACGACAAGCACCTCGACTTTCGCGTGGTCGTGGATGTCTCGGGCGCAAAGCCCCGACGGTCCGTCACCGCGACCACACTTGTGTTGACCCACAATCTGCTCGGCCGCGCCTATCTCGCGACCATTATGCCATTCCATAAAATCGTCGTCCGCTCGATGCTGCGGCGGATCCCTGGCTGACCTTCTTCCGTTACGTGAAACGCCTTTAAGGTCATGATTTTGTCGGGCTGCGGTGTTAGTCACCGCGCATGTCCGCCACAACTGACCATAAGGCGAATCCTGCCTTCGCGCGCGGCCCGATCGCAAACGAACTCATCGAGACGCTAAAGCTGTCGGCACCGATTGCGCTGACGCAGCTTGGGCAAATCACGATGATGACGACCGATCTTGCGCTGATCGGCCGGCTTGGCGACGCCGCCGTCGCTGCGGCGGCACTTGCCCATACCGTGTTCTTTGTTAGCTTCGTGATCGGCATGGGGCTAGTCGCCGCGGTGGCGCCGCTGGCCGCGCAGGCGTTCGGCGCCCGCGATCCGCGCATGGTGCGCCGTTCGCTGCGCGTCGGATTGTGGGCCGCATTGATCTTCGGGTTGCCCGTGATGGCGTTGCCTCTGTTTGGAGAGACGATCCTCGTTGCGTTGGGCCAGTCATCCGACAACGCCGCACTGGCGCAGCGCTACCTCACAGGACTCGCACCAAGCATTGTGCCGGCATTGTGGTTCATGGCGATTCGCAACTTCATGGGTGCGGTCAATCGTCCGGAGCCGGGATTGTGGATTACGCTCGCCGCGATTCCCGCAAACGCCGCGCTCGGCTACACGCTGATCTACGGCGAATGGGGTATGCCGCGATTGGGTTTACTCGGCGCAGGCACTGCGACAACCGTCGTCAGTATCGCCATGTGCGCCGTAGCGTTTTGGTTCACTTATGCGCAACAGCCGTTCAAGAAGTTTCAGGTCATGGGCCGGTTCTGGCGCATCGATTGGACATTGATGCGGCGGCTTGTCGTGATCGGCGGCCCCATCGCATTGTCGTTTCTGCTAGAATACGGACTGTTCGCCGCCGCAGGACTTTTGATGGGCGTGATCGGCACCACGGCACTCGCGGCTCATCAGATCGCCCTGCAGGTCGCCGCAATTCTGTTCATGGTGCCGTTCGGCATCGGCATGGCCGCAACCGTGCGCGTCGGCCAGGCGCTGGGGCGTGGCGACATCAATGGCATCCGTCTCGCGGGTCAGGTCGCGCTCGCACTGGGCGCTCTCTTCATGGCGACGATGACGCTTGCGGTCATTCTTGTCCGATTCGATATCGCTCAATTGTTCTTCGGCGAAGCATCGCAGAGTTCGCGCGCAACAATTGAATTGATCGCCACACTGCTGCTGATCGGCGCGACGTTCTTCATCGCAGATGGCGTTCAGACGGTTGCAGCCGGCGCGCTGCGAGGATTAAACGATACGCGCGTGCCGCTCCTACTGGCGGCGATCAGCTATTGGCTGATTGGATTTCCGGTCGCTTACGCCGCCGCGATCTGGTTGGAGTTCGGCGCCGTCGGCGTATGGATCGGCCTGTCTTGTGGAACAGGCATGTATGCCGCGCTCCTCCTGCTGCGTTTTCGCGCACTTGCGCCACGTCAACAATTGACAACGAAGCGAGAAACGCAAACCCCGGCGATCGCAGCCTGATTGTCACTGCGGCCAAGCTTGCTAGACCGCGCAGCGGCTGTCTATGATTTAGCCATGATCGTTGGCGACCTTTCGGTTACAATGAGGCGGGAGAGTTGACTACATGGCGACGACAAATCTCGACCGCGCATCCGGTTTTCTCGGCGGGTTGCTCAACACCCTGACGGAGCGCGGGCGCAGCCTGCTCGGTCTCTCCTCGCCCCCGATGTCGAAAGCCGAGTTGATCGCGCTCGGAGAGACGTTGCTGTCACGGCGCGGCGAAGCAACGGGAGTCGCGCTGGCGAATTCACTGCTGGCCGGTTATGCGGCGGCGAGCGAGGAGAACAAGCTCGCGTTCCTGACGGCGCTTGCCGACATGTTCGGCCCCGACATGCAGCAACTGACGAGAGCGCTCGACGCCGTGCGCCAGAGCAACGCCTCACCTGAGACGGTCAATCAACTGCTGAAAGCCGCCGAGCCGCGACGGCAGGAATTGATCCGGCGATTGAATCTCGCACCGGGCGGCACCGCCTCGCTGGTGCGGATGCGCGAAGCCTTGCTGACCCACACCGCAGACCATCCGCAGCTCAAATATGTCGACAGCGATTTCGTGCATCTGTTCGCGTCGTGGTTCAACCGTGGATTTCTGGTGCTGCAGAAAATTGACTGGACCACGCCGGCGAACATTCTGGAAAAGATCATTCGCTACGAACAGGTTCATACCATCGGAAGCTGGGACGATCTGCGCGCGCGTCTCGCCCCATCAGACCGGCGCTGCTACGGCTTCTTTCATCCGCGGCTGGTCGATGAGCCGCTGATTTTCGTCGAAGTGGCTCTCACGCGCGAAATTCCCGCATCCATCGCCCCATTGCTCGATCTCACTCGCGCGCCGATTGCCGCAAGCGAGGCGACGACGGCGGTGTTCTACTCGATCTCCAATACGCAAAAGGGGCTTGGCGGCATTTCCTTCGGCAATTTCCTCATCAAGCAGGTGGTCGAAGATCTGCAGCGCGAACTGCCGAACCTGCAGACATTCGTCACGCTTTCGCCGGTGCCGAATTTTGCCAACTGGCTGAAGCGCCAGCGCGCGGACAACTCGCCGCTGATCGACGACACAGCGCGCGCGGCACTCGATGCGCTCGACACGCCGAACTGGTTCGACAATCCGGAGACCGCCGAACGCGTCAAATCGGCCATGTTGCCGCTCGCGGCCTATTATTTTCTCGAGATGAAAAATTCACGCGGCCAGCCGGTGGACGCGGTGGCGCGCTTTCACCTCGGCAACGGCGCGCGGCTGGAGCGCTTGAATTTTCTCGGCGATCGTTCGCCGAACGGCATGCGTCAGTCGCACGGCCTGATGGTCAACTATCTCTACGCGCTCGGCGAGATCGAAAGCAATCACGAGGCCTTTGCAGAAAAAGGCCAGATCGCGTCGTCGGCTTCGGTTCGCAAGATGGTACCGGCGCGCGCGATCGTAGCCGAGCCGGCCGCAACCAATTAAAAACTCAAGGAGCATGTCATGAGCTGGATGCCGTCCAACGACCCCATTCTCGGCGATGTGCCGTCATGCGACGCGCTCGAACTCATGATCGTGCCGCGAACGCGCGATCTCGGCGATGGATTTCAGGTGCGACGCGCCTTGCCGCACGGCAAGCGGCAGATGGTAGGCCCGTTTATCTTCTTCGATCATTTCGGGCCGGTGCAGTTCGTCGCGGGCAAGGGCGTCGATGTGCGGCCGCATCCGCATATCGGACTTGCGACGGTGACTTATCTGTTCGATGGCTCGATCATGCATCGCGACAGCGAAGGCAACATTCAGGAAATTCAACCCGGCGCGATGAACCTGATGACGGCGGGGCGCGGCATCGCGCATTCCGAACGCACGCCGGATGTCGAGCGCGCCAACGGCCAGAGTATGCTCGGCCTGCAGAGCTGGATCGCGCTTCCAAAAGGCCGCGAGGAAATCGCGCCGTCGTTCCAGCATTACGGCGCAGCGACGCTGCCCACCGTGCAGGACAAAGGCTTTAGCGCGAAGATCATTGCGGGCAAATCGTTCGGCGTCGCCTCGAAGGTGGAGATGGTGTCGGACTGGTTCTATGTCGAAGTGGCACTCGATGCGGGCATGTCCGCGCCGCTCGACGCCGATCATGAAGAGCGCGCGATTTATCTTGTCGATGGCGAGGTGGAGATAGCAGGCGACAAATTTACGGCGCCTCGGCTTTTGATCTTCCGTCCCGGCGACCGCATTACCGTGAAGGCACTCCAAAGAACCCGCATGATGTTTCTCGGCGGCTCAGCGCTGGAAGGCCCCCGCCACATCTGGTGGAATTTCGTCTCCTCGTCCAAAGAACGAATCGAGCAGGCCAAGGCTGACTGGAAGGCCGGCCGCTTCGAGCATGTGCCCGGCGAACACGAATTCATTCCGTTGCCGGATTGATTTTAACGACGCATCACAACCGGACACGCTCATGAACGCGAACGTCACCCGCCTTATCGCGCATATCAAATCACTTCAGACGGAGCTTGATGCCGAACTCGCAATTCTACGGACCAATCTCCAGTATCGCCTCGAAGGCAAACGAGCAGTATTCGAGGCGGAAATCCTCAAAGCGCATCGCGCGTTGCGCGTCGGTGCGGCAAAATACATTACCAATGCAAGCCCGCTCATCGTCCTGACCGCGCCGGTGATCTATTCGGTGATAATTCCATTCGTGCTGCTCGACGTCTTCATCACGATGTATCAGTGGATTTGCTTTCCAATCTACGGCATCGAGAAGGTCAAGCGCAGCGACTATTTCATCTTCGACCGTGCGCATCTTGTCTATCTGAACATTGTCGAGAAAATCAACTGCGCCTATTGCTCCTACGGCAACGGTTTGATGGCCTATGCGGGAGAAATCTCGGCGCGCACTGAACAATATTGGTGTCCGATCAAACATGCGCGCAAGGTAATCTCGGCGCACGAGCATTATCCGTCCTTTGCTGAATTTGGCGACGCCAAGGCCTTTCGCGATAAATACAGCGGCGCTGAATAAATCTCACGCCGCTTTCGCCCTGCGAAATCGGCGGGGCGACCGCATGGCTGACCCAACCTTGCAATAAGCAAACGCAGCGCCGTTTACAGCGCATTTGGATTGCCGGATAGTCCCGCATGAAAGCGCGGCAAAGTCCGCGAACCGGACTCGAAGAGGATACGTCCATGCAGTTCAATCATTGCAGGCTGGAAATCGACGGCAACGTCGCCACATTGGTGATGGATCATCCGGAGGTCATGAACGCGGTCTCGACCGACATGCTCGCGGGTCTCAGCGAAGCACTCGATACCGTCACGGAGAAACGCAGCGAAATTCGCTGCCTGGTGCTGACCGGCGCGGGGAAAGCGTTCTGCACCGGCGCGAACCTTCAGGGCCGCAACAACGAAGACAATCAGGTCCGGCGCAATGCGGGTGCTGCGCTTGAGACGGCATTCCATCCGTTCCTGCGGCGGCTGCGCGATCTGCATTGTCCGATTGTATCGTCGGTCAACGGCCCTGCGGCGGGTGCGGGAATGAGCTTCGCCCTGATGGGCGACATCGTGATCTGCGCACGCTCATCTTATTTTCTGCAAGCCTTCCGCCGCATCGGCCTCGTGCCGGATTGCGGTTCGACATGGATTCTGCCGCGCCTGATCGGCCGCGCGCGCGCGATTGAATTGTCATTGCTCGGCGAGCGGCTTCCCGCCGAGAAGGCGCTAGAATGGGGTCTGGTCAATCGCGTGGTGGACGATTCAGCATTAGCCGAAGAAACCAAGAAACTCGCGCACGATCTGGCCAACGGGCCGACAGTCGCGCTGTCGCTGATCCGGCGGCTTTATTGGGAGAGCCCGGAAAATTCATTCGAGCAGCAGATCGACATGGAAAAGCAGTCGCAGGTCGCCGCGGGACGCGCGGAAGACTTCAAGGAAGGCGTCGCGGCATTTCTGGAAAAGCGTCCCGCGAAGTTCAAGGGACGCTAGGAAGCACACAGTCAGCGCTTCCTGTCAGGCGACGCTACTCATATAGGCCTCGCGGCGGCCCAGCACACGCTCTGCGGCAATCTTGGCCTGCGCGCGCGTCGCCGTTGAGATGGTGCGGTATTCCAAATCCGGAAGCGTGATGGGATCGCGACGACCGAACCACGACATCAATGACTTCGATCCGAATGCGAGATTCGAAAGCGCCTCCGCAAGATTGTCGGCAGATGCGAACGCGAACAGCGCGCCCGACGAGACGCGCCTGACTTCGAAAATTCCGGGACCGATAGGAGCTTCAAGCGATTCGCCACGCGCAATTTTTGGATAGCGCTTCCAGTCACTCCACGTCGCAATCATTGTGTCCTTCCGGCGCATCTGAGCGCCATAGCTTCAAAACGAGTTCTCTGATGGGGATTTGAACCAGATACGCAAGATCAGAGGCCGCCGTTTCAACGGCGACGCCGCTAAAATGTTCCGGTTTTGGAATTCTCAACTTTGTCGCGCCAAAGTGAACTAAAGTTCAAACAGCCAAGCCCTGAGCCTGCGCCAGCGCCTTCAGCGAGGTCTGCGGTCGCGCGCCAATATGCTGAATGACCTCTGCGGCGGCCAGCGCCCCCAGCCTTCCCGATTGCTCATGGGTAAGGCCGCGCACCGTCCCGAACAAAAAGCCCGCCGCGAACAGATCACCCGCGCCGGTTGTGTCCACCACCTGTTTCACAGGAAACGCCGGTACCGCCGTGACTTTATCTTTAGCCACCACGACGCATCCCTTTTCGCTGCGGGTGACGACCGCAAGACTGGCGTCGTTGCGCAATTGGGTGAGCGCCTTGTCGAAATCGTCGATTTGATAGAGCGACGTCAGTTCCGCCTCATTGGCGAATACCAGGTCGACAGTCTTGGTTTTGATAAGATCGAGAAATTCGTCCCGGTAACGCCCGACGCTGAATGCATCCGACAGCGTCAGCGCGACGGCGCGCTTGTTGTCATGCGCGATCTTGGAGGCTTTCAGGAAGGCTTCCTTCGCATCCTTTGGGTCCCAGAGATAACCCTCGAGATACACGATGGAGGATGCGGCGATCTGCGCGGGATCGATGTCCGCCGGCGACAAATCCTGTGCCGCGCCCAGAAATGTATTCATGGTGCGCTCGCCGTCCGGCGAGACAAGAATATACGACCGCGCGGTCGCGGCCCCGGTTTTGGCAACGGGTGTATCGAAAGTGACATGCGCGGCCTTGATGTCGTGTCCGAACACATGACCAAGCTGGTCGTCACGCACCTTGCCGACAAACGCCGCGCGCGCGCCGAAGCTCGCTAATCCCGCAATAGTATTCGCCGCAGAGCCGCCGGAAATCTCCGTGGCCGGACCCATCGCCTTGTAGATGGCGGTTGCCTGGCCTTCGTCGATCAGCGCCATCGCGCCCTTGGTCATGCCATGCTGCGTCAGAAAATTATCGTCGGCCGTCGCCAGAACATCGACAATCGCATTGCCGATCCCCAGAACGTCGTATGTGGCTGCGCTCATTAATGATAATCCTGACGGAACGGCGCCAATTCGCCGAAAGCTGCTATTTCAAGGTGTGAGGCCGCGACCTATCACGACACCATGCCCGCCAGCAAGCGCACGATTTGAGAGCTGACCGTCTTTCCATCCGCATCATGATTTCAAGAACGACTGCATGATCCGCCATATCCTCACCGTTTCGACCGGAACGCTGGCCTCACGAATTTTGGGCTTTATCCGGGATTCGATGATCGCCGCATTGTTAGGCGCAGGCCCGATTGCGGATGCATTTCTGGTTGCGTTCCAGTTCATCAATGTCGCACGGCGCTCGCTGACCGAAGGCGCGCTGAATGCCGCTCTGGTGCCGGGCTATCTGCGCATCCGTGAAACCGAGGGTCAGGTGGCCGCTGCGGCCTTTGCGGGCCGGGTGCTCGGAAGCGTCAGCCTGATCCTGATCGGCATTGCCATTGTGCTGACATTGCTGATGCCGCTGACAATCGCCCTGCTCGCGCCGGGTTTCGCCGGACGCGATGCGCTGCAACTCGCCATCACGGACGCGCGGCTGATGATGCCGTATTTCGCGTTCGTCGGACCCGTCACCGTGATGATGGGCGTGCTCAACGCCGAGCATCGTTTTGTCCTCACGGCATTTTCGCCGGTGCTGTTCAACGTCACGCTGATCGCGGTGCTTGCGGTTCTGCTGGTGTGGCGTCACGACGCGGCGATGTCGGCGACGATGATCGCAGGCGCCGTCGGCATCGCCGGATGTCTTCAGATGCTCATCCTGTTTCAGCGCCGGACGTGGCGCGACCGCGTTGCTACTCCGATCAGGGTTTCGTTCGACAGCCAGATTCGCGGATTCTTCCGCAAAGG
>JAYVYQ010000315.1:0-3659 GCA_043784125.1 Afipia sp. | reverse complement strand
GGCGAACAGGACGACTTCGTGGCCCTGCGCCGGACCGAACACATCCGCGCCCGGCGCAAACACATCACGCCGAAACTTCGGCAGTTGGCGCGCGGCGCTGATGCCGGCCACTTCCTCGAACAGCCAGCGCAGGATCTGGCTGTGGTTGCGCAGATTGACGATCCATGAAAACCGCGCGGCCTGCGCGGCATAATGCGGCAGATAGCCGACGAGGCGATCTCGCAACGTGAGGCTATGCTTCGCGACCCGCGCTGCCAGCACCTCGATTTTCATCTTCGCCATGTCGACGCCGGTCGGACATTCGTGGCGGCAGGCTTTGCAGGAGACGCAAAGCCTCATCGTGTCCATCATGGCATCCGACGACAGCGCGTCGGGGCCAAGCTGACCTGAGATCGCGAGACGCAGTGTGTTGGCGCGTCCGCGCGTGACGTCCTTCTCGTTGCGCGTCGCGCGATAGGACGGACACATGACGCCGCCCTCTAACTTGCGGCACGCGCCGTTGTTGTTGCACATCTCGACTGCGCCCTGAAAGCCGCCGGCGGCTCCCGGATAGGCCGACCAGTCGAGCGCGGTCTTGAAATTTTCAATTTTGTAGTCCGGCGCGTAGCGAAACAGCGAACGGTCGTCCATGTGCGGTGCGTGAACGATCTTGCCGGGGTTGAGCGTGTTGCCGGGATCGAAGCGCTGCTTCACTTCCTCGAAGTCGCGAATGATGCGCGGGCCGAACATGGTCTCGTGAAATTCGGATCGCACGATGCCGTCGCCATGCTCGCCGGAATGCGAGCCTTTATACTCGCGCACCATTTCAAACGTCTCTTCCGCGATGGCGCGCATCGCCTTGACATCTTTCTCAAGCTTGAGATTGAGAACTGGCCGCACATGCAGGCAACCTTCGGAGGCGTGCGCGTACATCGTGCCGCGCGTGCCGTGCTTCTCGAAGATTTTATTAAGCCGCGCGGTGTAGTCGGCCAGATGCGGCAGCGGCACCGCGCAATCCTCGACGAACGAAACCGGTTTGCCTTCCTGCTTCATCGACATCATCACATTGAGGCCCGACGTGCGGAAGTCGGTAATCGCCGCCTGCCTTGCAGGATCGATCACATCGACCACGCCGCCCCAATGCTGCTTCGGCTTATCCCAGCCGAAACCGAGCGAGGCCATGGTGTCGGCGAGATCTTTTAGCTTGCGTAGATTGTCGACCTGATCGTCCTCAGCGAATTCGACGATCAACAGCGCATCGGGATCGCCGCGCACGGTGGCGTCGATGATCGGTCTGAACATCGCGATGTCGCGTCCGAGCGCGATCATGGTCCGGTCCACAAGTTCGACCGCAATCGGTTTCAACTTCACCAGATGCTTGGTGGCGTCCATCGCCTCATAGAAACTGCCGAAGTGGCAGACGCCGAACACTTTTGCGCCGAGCAGCGGCCAGAGTTTCAACTCGACGCGTGTGGTGAAAGCCAGCGTGCCTTCCGATCCGACGAGCAGATGCGCGAGATTGTTGACCGGGCGCGGCGTCAGCGCATCGAGGTTGTAGCCGCCGACACGGCGTTGCACCTGCGGAAATCTTGCGGCGATTTCGCCGGCTTCGCGTTCACCGAGCGCCAGCATGTCGCGAAACAGATCGCGTCCCGGCTGGTCGGTGTTCTGCCATGCCGTATCGCGCGACACGTCGCCGAAATGCAACAGCGTGCCGTCGGCGAGTGCGGCGTCCATCGCAATCGTGTTGTCGCGCATGGTGCCGTAGCGCAGCGAACGTCCGCCGCAGGAATTGTTGCCCGCCATGCCGCCGATGGTGGCGCGCGAGGCGGTCGAGACATCGACCGGAAACCACAACCCGTGCTTCTTCAATTGCCGGTTGAGGTCGTCCAAGACGATGCCGGGTTCGACCACGCAGGTGCGTTTCTCAACATCGACCGAGATCAGTCTGTTCAGATATTTCGAGACATCGATGACGATGCCGTCATTGACCGTTTGGCCGCATTGGGAGGTGCCGCCGCCGCGCGGGGTGACAATGCGCCCATCGTCGCGCGCAATCACCATCGCCCGCAGGGCGTCGTCCACCGTGCGCGGGATTACGACCCCGAATGGCATGATCTGGTAAAACGATGCATCGGTCGCGTAGCGCCCGAGATCGAACGAATCGAACAGCACCTCGCCGGAGATTTCGCGCCTCAGCCGCTCCGCAACCGAGCTATTCCGCGCCGATGCTGACTTCGTCATTGTTGCACCGCAAACGTCCCGCCGGGAGAGCATTGGAGCATCGAAAAATCCGGGCCGTTTTGCCTGAAAACGCTGCGCAACGCAGCTTCAAGGTGGAGTCGAAACTAGTCCAGATTACCAAGGCTTAGAAGAACAATCTGGGAGCGATTTTCCTAGACTGGCTGAATCGGGCGGCATAGTTTGCGTCAAAATTTGCAGGAGCGGCCTGATGCCGAATACGACGATTCACACCGGGCGGCATTTTCTTCAGATTCCAGGTCCGACCAACGTGCCCGACCGGGTGCTTCGCGCCATCGACATGCCCACCATCGACCATCGCGGGCCGGAATTCGCGCGGCTCGGTCATGAAGTGATTGATGCGACCAAGAAAGTCTTCCGGACCAAGAACCCGGTCATCATCTATTCGTCGTCCGGCACCGGCGCGTGGGAAGCCGCGATGGTCAATACGCTGTCCCCCGGCGACAAGGTGCTGATGGCGGAGACCGGCCAGTTCTCGTCATTGTGGCGCGCGCTGGCACAGAAGATGAAACTCGACGTCGATTTCATGCCGGGCGACTGGCGTCACGGCGCGAACGCGCAGGACATCGAAGCCAAGCTGCGCGAGGACAAGCAGCACGCCATCAAGGCCGTCATGGTCGTCCACTCCGAGACCTCGACCGGCACCGTCACTGACATTCCTGCCGTGCGCAAGGCCATCGACAGCGCCAAGCATCCGGCGCTGCTGTTTGTCGATACGATCTCAGGTCTCGCCTCGATCGAATACGAGCACGACGCATGGGGCGTGGACGTCACCATCGCCGGATCGCAGAAGGGTTTGATGCTGCCGCCGGGTCTCGGCTTCAACGCGATTTCCGACAAGGCGCTCGCCGTACACAAAACTTCGACATCGGTTCGCTCCTATTGGGACTGGTCGGACATCCTCGAGGCGAATAAGAGCGGCTCATGGCCGTACACGCCGGCGACCAATCTGTTGTACGGATTGAAGGAAGCCGTCGCGATGCTGTTCGAGGAAGGCCTCGACAACGTTTTCGCGCGCCACAAACGTTACGGTGCGGCGGCCCGTGCTGCGCTCGCGACATGGGGTCTGCAGAACCAGTGCGCCGATCCGAAAGCCTATTCGCCGATCCTCACAGCCATCGTGATGCCTGAAGGCCATGACGCCGATCAGTTCCGCAAGGTTGTGCTCGACAATTTCGACATGTCGCTCGGTGCCGGCCTCGGCAAGGTCAAGGGCAAGGTTTTCCGCGTCGGCCATATCGGCCATTTCAACGATCTGATGCTGATGGGCGCGTTGTCCGGCATCGAGATGGCGCTCGATCTTGCCAAGGTGCCGTATCGCAGCGGTGGCGTTCTGGCCGCAATGAACGTGCTGACCGGCGGCGACGGCGTTGCGACATCGCGTCTAAAGAGTGCTGTCGCCTGATATGATATTTTAT
>JAYVYQ010000314.1:0-3883 GCA_043784125.1 Afipia sp. | reverse complement strand
CTGGCGACCTGACGCCACATCACCGTGCAAAAAAAAACGGCGGCCCCTGAGGCCGCCGTTTTCAACATGACGATCTGCTTACGGACAGGCGTAGCGCTGTCCGTCATAGCCCACATAGGTCCCTGTAGCCGGGTTATAGGACCTGAAACGCGCCGCGCAGGACGCAACGTCGTCTGCGCCTGTTACGCTGACGGCATCGCTGTCGTAATCAGGCACATAAGCGTAGCTGTCGTCGTAATAGGTGTTATCGCCATAATACGGATAGTTGTTGTAACCGTAATAGGCGCTGCCAGCCGCAAGACCTGCGGCAAAGCCGATGCCGGATCCGTAGCCACGGCCATAACGACGACCGGCCCAACGCTGACCGTTACCCTGCCAATTACCCTGACGGGCGACTTGCGCATTGTTGTTCACGAACGCGCCGCGATTGGCGTTGCTGGCAAAGCCGCTACGGTTCGCAAATGCAGCACCGCTGCCGCGATTGGCGAATGCCGCAGCACTACCGCCGCCAAAGCTTCGTCCGCCTCCGCCGCCGAAGCTGCGACCGGCCATCCCGCCGCCACCGCCACCGCGGGACATTGCCGCGCCGCCGCCATGACCGGGTTGCGCCATCGCCGCCGAACTGGCTGCCAGTGGCAGCGTCAGTGCCAACGCGGCTGCACCGACAAAATTCAATATCTTCATGACAATCCTCCAATTCTCTCGCGGGTGAACACGCCGATGCGGCGATCGTTCCACGCGCGCGCATTTGTGAGCGCGATGTAACGTTAGCCGCCGCGACCTGACGCGTAGGTGAACGGAAAATGTCGGGATCGTGGCGCTTGCGTTTCTTCCCCAGCGGCGAAACAATCCCCCATCGCAACAACCGGAATCACTATGAAAATCAATTTCGCCCTTGTCGCAGCCTCCTTCATTGCGCTGGCCGCGCTCTCACGTCTGGTGCAAGTGCCGCGTCTTGCGACACGCATAAATCAAAATTCATGTGGCGCAGCTGCATGTCGAAGGAAGTCGACAAGCTCACTGCGGCGATCGGCGCAAAGGCACTGGATCTTTGCTACGGCAAGACCAATAGCGCCACCGGCCCTGCCGCCGTCGACGAGCGGCTCGCCTGCCGGATCGACAGACTGACGAAAACGCTGCAGGGGATGAACTAGGCACCGCGGCCCCTGTTTCGGTTGCCGCTATGCCGCGACGCAAAATTGA
The DNA here is from genome assembly GCA_043784125.1 of Afipia sp. Lineage (GTDB taxonomy): Bacteria > Pseudomonadota > Alphaproteobacteria > Rhizobiales > Xanthobacteraceae > Afipia. The sequence goes on along the minus strand of JAYVYQ010000314.1, from coordinate 2,680 downwards.
AAACTTTTGCGTCCCTGTTGTATTCGTCGAAGCGCCCCGAAACAATCGCCGCGTTATCTTTAATAAATTTTGAAATGGAGCATCCGATGAAGATCGGTTTAGGCATTGTAGTGGCGGCAGTTTGCCTGATTACTTCTCAGGCCATGGCGGCTGATTGCAATTCTCTCTCTGGCAACGCGCAACGTAATTGCAGGAACGCGGAGAACGTGGCGCTCGCCGCAACGATCAAGCAGAAGTCGCAGAACCTGAACGCCACAGTTTACGCCGCCTGCAAAGCGGCAAGTGGCAGTGAGGGCCCCGCGGCAATCGATGAGGCTTTGATCTGTACGCAAATCAAGCTTGGCAAAATCCTTGAGAGCTTCAAGTAGTCAGCGCTAACTCTCTTTTGGCATCAAACGGGATTGGCCTGCAGCCATTCCAGCACGTCACCTGCGTTTCTATCCGGCGGAAACACCGGATAGAAGACGTGCGTGATGGTGGCATCGTCGATCACCAGCGCAAGGCGCTTGATGAGCGTCAGACCCGCGACATCCATGGTCGGCAGCGAGAGTGCGCGGCTGAATTGAAGATCGCCGTCAGACAAAATTTGAAACGGCACATGCAGGCGTTCGGCCATCTCGCGCTGATAGGCTGCGTCCTGCGTCGAAAGCCCGAACACATGCTGCGCGCCTGCGGCCTTCAGCTCCTTGAAAAGATCGCGAAACGCACATGTTTGTGGCGTGCAGCCGCGCGCGCCGGGGATCATATCCCAATCGTCGACAAGGCTGATTTTTCCGGGCTCGCCCGTGCGCGGATAGGCGAACACCACAACGCGGCCCTTGAGGTGGGACAGCATCACCGATGCGCCGTCCGTCGCCGGCAACACGACCGGCGGCAGCTTCATGCCGACAAGGTGCTTTGCCGCCCCATCGTCTTTTGGTGCCGGAATTTTGCTCCAGTCCACGCCCATCAGATTCGGTTGGTTCATCGCGTCACCCCTTCGCCCTCAACAGCCGCCCCTTCTCGCGCGCCCAGTCGCGCTTTTTCTCAGTGTCACGCTTGTCGTGCAGCTTTTTGCCCTTGGCGAGCCCAAGCTGCAATTTAATCATGCCGCGCTCGTTAAAATACATCTTGAGCGGGATCAGCGTCATCCCCTCGCGCTCGATCGCGCCGGAGAGTTTGTCGATCTGCTTCTTGTGCAGCAGCAGCTTGCGGTCGCGTTTCGGCTCGTGGTTGAAACGGTTGGCCTGCGCGTATTCCGGAATGTTGGCGTTGACCAGCCAGATTTCGCCGTCTTTGGAATCCGCGTAGGATTCCGCAATCGTCGTCTTTCCGCTGCGCACGGATTTGACTTCCGTGCCGGTCAGCACAATGCCCGCCTCGACGGAATCCTCGATGGCATAGTTGAACCGCGCCTTGCGGTTCTCGGCCACGACCTTGATCGGGCGTTCTTTCTTTTCAGCCATGATACCGGTTTCACTTCGCGCGAAAACGCGCGCATCGACACGTTATGAACGACCGGCGAAAAGCCGATCGCTATTTCTTCGACCCCGACGTCTTGGTGGCCAACGAGGCTTTGGCCGCCACTGTTTTCGTCGCGCCACCCTTTTTAAGCAGATCGCGAATTTCCGACAGCAGTTCCTGATCCTTGGTTGGCTTCGGCGGAGCTGCAGGTGCGGCTTCTTCCTTGGCCTTCATGCGGTTCATGAGGCGGATCACGAGGAACAGAACAGCGGCGACGATCATGAAATTGAGCGTGATCGTAAGGAAGCTGCCGTAAGCCAGCACTGCGCCCTGTTTCTTGGCATCCGCAAGATTGGTCGCAGTGACTGCCTTTGAGAGCCCGACGAAGTAGTTGGAGAAATCGAGACCGCCCGTAACCGCGCCGATGACCGGCATGATGACGTCGCCGACCATGGAACTAACGATGGCACCGAACGCCGCACCGATGACGACTCCGACAGCGAGATCGACCACGTTGCCCTTGAGGGCGAATTTCTTGAGTTCATCGAGCATTACAAACTCTCTTGATGATGTTGATAGAGGATCGTCCCTTGCGGGACGACGGTGACTGAAATCAGTTCAGCAATCCGGCGTGGACCATGGCGTCGCGGATCGCGTTACCGGTGGGCGGCGTCACGGGCACCAACGGCAGACGCACCTTGTCCTCGATGCGGCCGAGCAACTTGAGGCCGTGCTTGGCGCCTGCAACGCCGGGCTCCTTGAACACGGCGTCGTGCAGCGGCGTGAGGCGATCCTGAATTTTCAGGCCGGACGCGTAATCGCCCTTCAGCACGGCGGTCATCAGGTCAGCGCATAATTTCGGCGCGACATTGGCGACCACCGAAATGCAGCCATGGCCGCCGGCCGCCACATAGGCGAGCGCCGTCATATCCTCACCCGACATCTGGATGAAATCCGGGCCCATGGCGTGGCGCTGCTGCGACACGCGCGCGAGATTTGCGGTCGCGTCCTTGACGCCCGCGATGTTCTTCAACTCGAACAGCCGCGTCATGGTGTCCACCGACATATCCACCACCGAGCGCGGCGGAATATTGTAGATGAAGATCGGAATCCCGACCGCATCGTTCACCGCCTTGAAGTGCTCGTACATGCCTTCCTGCGTCGGCTTGTTGTAGTACGGCGTTACCACCAGCAAGGCATCGGCGCCCGCCGTCTCGGCGTGCTTGGCCAGATCAAC
>JAYVYQ010000313.1:0-2026 GCA_043784125.1 Afipia sp. | reverse complement strand
GCGGCTGCTCGCCGTTTCTCGCGACGTGACCGCACGCAGGCAGGCTGAATTGAATTTTGAATTTCTCGCCGCAATCAGCCATGACCTCCTGCGTTTCACGGGCATTGACGAAATGATGCAGAGCGTCGGCGCGAAAATCGGCTCGCATCTTGAGCTTTCGCTCTGCGCGTTTGTCGAAATCGACGAAACGGCGGAACAGGTGGTGATCAACCACGAATGGCATCGGGCCGATGTGCCAAGCCTGGTCGGGGTCCATCGCCTGGCGGATTTCGTGGAGGGGGAATTCTTGCGCCTGGCCCGGGCGGGAGAAATCATCGTGGTGCGCGATACGGCTGCAGACGCACGCACGACCCCGGAGAAATTCTCGGCGCTCAAAATCGCCTCGTTCATCTGCGTGCCACTCATCCGGGAAGGACAGTGGCGCTTTGCGCTGTGCCTTTATCGTTCGGAGGCCTGCGCGTGGCGGGAGGACGAAATCGAACTGGCGCGCGAACTGACCGTGCGCATCTGGACCCGTCTGGAACGGCTGCGGGCGGAACAAGCACTGCGGGAATCGCAACGTTTTCTGCGGTCATCCCTCGATGCTTTGTCGGGTCACATGGCGGTCCTTGATGAAGCGGGCAACATCCTGGAAGTCAACGAGGCGTGGCGCCGATTCGCCGATGAAAATCAGTTCACGCTTCCCGACTACGGTATCGGGTCGAATTATCTCCAGGTTTGCGAGCAGACGTTGCCGCAGCAAAGCGAGGCGCCCGCGTACGCCAGTGGAATCGAAGACGTCATCGCCGGACGACGCGCTCATTTCGAGATCGAGTATCCCTGTCATTCCCCGACCGAGCAGCGCTGGTTCGTCATGCGCGTCACGCGCTTTAAGAGTCCGGGGCCGGTTCGGATTGTCATCGTGCATGACAACATCAGCGCACGAAAACGGGCCGAGGACGAGTTGCGCCAAAGCGAAGCGCGTTTTCGGCTCATGGCCGACTCGGCCCCGGTGCTCATCTGGTTGAGCGGAACCGACAAGCTCTGCTTCTGGTTCAACAAGACCTGGCTCGACTACACCGGCCGCTCGATGGAGCAGGAGATCGGCAACGGCTGGGCCGAGAATGTTCATCCCGCCGACCTTGACCACTGTCTGCAGACCTACGCGGCGGCCTTCGACGCCCGCGCACCGCTTTCGATGGAATACAGGCTCAAAAGCCACGATGGTGAATACCGCTGGTTTCTGGATATCGGCATTCCCCGTTTCGCGGCGGACCACGAGTTCAGCGGCTACATCGGGAGTTGCACGGACATCAGCGAGGTCAAGCAGGCCGAAGCAGCGATGCGCGCAAGCGAGCAACGCTATCGCACTTTGTTCGAGTTGGGTCCGGTGGCCGTCTATTCCATAGATACCTCGGGCGTGATTCAGAACTTCAACCGCCACGCTGCCGAAATATGGGGGCGCACGCCAGCCTTGGGGGATACCGACGAACGGTTCTACGGCTCGCACAAACTATTCCGAGCGGACGGCAGTTTCATGCCCCACGACCAGACGCCCATGGCCGAGGTGGTCGCGGGCAAAATACCGGCGGTGCATGACGTGGAAGTGTCCATGGAGCGGCCCGACGGCTCGCGCGTGACCGTCATCGTGAATATCCGTCCGCTGACAAACGAACGAGGAGAAATCACGGGGGCAATCAATTGCTTTTACGACATCACCGGGCGCAAGCGCGTCGAGGACGCCTTGCGCGACTCCGAAGAGCGCTACCACACGTTGTTCGATTCGATCGACGAGGGCTTCTGCATCATCGAATCTATTTTTGACGAACACGACCAACCGATTGATTACCGGTTTTTGGAAATCAACCCGACGTTCACGAAACAGACCGGATTGCACGAAGCGTTGGGAAAACGGATGCGCGAACTCGTTCCGGATATCGAAAAACACTGGATTGAAATTTACGGGAAAGTCGCGCTGACCGGCGAATCGATCCGTTTTGTCAACGAAGCCAAAGCGATGGATGGCCGTTGGTTCGATGCCTATGCC
>JAYVYQ010000312.1:0-2117 GCA_043784125.1 Afipia sp. | reverse complement strand
CAGTCCAAACCATGTGTGCCTCCGTCGTAGCTCGCAACCACGACTGAATCACAAACGACTGAAATCACTCAGCTTAATTTCGGGTCGGCCTCTAAGCCGCGGGCGCGGGTTCAGCCTTCGGCGCGGCCGGCGCTTCAACGGCCTTTACGGCGCTCTGACAGCCCGGGGCAAGGCCCGACATGTTCTTCTGCAGGCATTGCAGCGAGGCCTCGCCACCCGGCGGGATGCTGGAGCAATGCGCCATGTAATCGGAGCGGCATGCGGACTTGATGGCGTCACGCTGTGCCTGGGTCGGTGCCTGCGAGAACGCAGGTGCAGCGTCAGCGAAAAATGCGGCCGTTATCATGGCACCAAGCGTCGCCGCACGTGTCAACGTGTTGATCATTTGAATAAATCCTTGTCGTTGTTGCGAGCAGTCGCCGCTTCAGCCGAATAAAATCATGATGAGCCGGGAAAATAACTTCCGCGCGATATCATTTTCGGTTTCGGGTTCCACTGCAAGAAGATTGTTGCTACCTTTACCGGATGACGGAACGACGGGTTCTGAACAGAAGGCCTGTTGCAAAACAAACATATTGGGACACGCAAAATGAATCTTTCGCGTTCGCAACATGTCTTCACCGCACCGCGAATGGCCTTCGTCATATTTTCGTCCGTGGCCTTAAGTGCCTGTGAACAAAATAGTTTTGTTGCGCCTCCACCACCGAAAGTTGAAGCCGTAGTTCCGGTGCAACGGCCCATCACGCGCTATCTGGAGGCGACCGGCAATACCGCGCCGATCAAGAATGTCGATCTCGTCGCGCGCGTGCAGGGCGTTCTGCAGGCGATCAATTATCAGGACGGCACCTTCGTCAAGGAAGGCACCACGCTGTTCACGATCGAGCCCGAAACCTACAAGCTGAAGCTCGAACAGGCGCAGGCCGCGGAAGCCGGCGCGCAGGCCTCGGTGCGGCAGAGCGATGCCGATTTCAAGCGCCAGTCCGATCTGGTGCAGCGGCAGGCGGTCTCGCAGGCAACGCTCGATAATTCGACCTCGGCGCGGGACAACGCGCAGGCCAACCTGCAGCAGGCCCAGGCCAACACCAGGATCGCGGCGGTCAATTACGGTTACACCAACGTCGTCGCGCCGTTTGACGGCATCGTCAGCGCCCATCTCGTCTCGATCGGCGAACTGGTCGGCGCTTCGTCGCCGCCGACGCAGCTTGCCACTATCGTGGCGCTCGACCCGATCTATGTGAATTTCAACGTCAACGAACAGGACGTGCTGCGGATTCGCGAGGAGGCGAAGCGGCGCGGCATGACCACAAACGAACTCAGGCAATTGCCGGTCGAAGTCGGATTGCAGACCGAGAGCGGCTACCCGCACAAGGGCAAGCTCGACTACATTTCGCCAAGCCTCAATCAGTCGACCGGAACGCTGGCGGTGCGCGGTGTGCTGCCCAATCCTGATCGCACATTGTTGCCGGGGTTTTTCACCCGGGTCCGCGTTCCCTTTGACGAGCAGCAGGGTGCGCTACTGGTGCCCGACGTGGCATTGGGCAGCGATCAGGCCGGCCGCTACGTGCTGGTCGTGAACGGCGACAACGTCGTCGAACAGCGCAAGGTCCGGACCGGGCCGCTGGACGGCGACTTGCGCGTCATCGAGACCGGCTTGAAACCGGATGACCGCGTCGTCACCACAGGGCTGTTGCGCGCGATCCCCGCCAGAAGGTCGATCCGCAACTGCAGAAGATCGAAGCGCAGCCGGCAGCGAAGAAGTAGGTCCGGTCATGATTTCGAAATTTTTCATCGAGCGGCCCGTCCTTTCCAACGTCATCGCGATCCTGATGGTGCTGATCGGCGGCGTCTGCCTGTTCCGGCTAGCCGTCGCGCAATACCCCGATGTAGTGCCGCCGACGGTGCAGGTCACGACCCGCTATCCCGGCGCCAGCGCCAAGACCGTGATCGATACCGTGGCGCTGCCGATCGAGCAGCAGGTCAACGGCGTCGAGGACATGCTCTACATGCAGTCCTACAGCGCCTCCGACGGCACCTATTCGCTGACGGTCACGTTCAAGATCGGTACCGACCTCAACTTCGCGCAGGTGCTGGTGCAGAACCGGGTATCGAGCTCGCTG
>JAYVYQ010000311.1:0-2235 GCA_043784125.1 Afipia sp. | reverse complement strand
CATCTCCTTTTAGAAAAACCAGAGGCAATTGGCCTGTGGCACATCAAAGCTGTTCGAAAACGCAACATATCAAACATCGAGCGCGCTGACGCCACGAAGGAAGCCAGAATTGCCTCTCTGCAATCGCGCAAATCAGCAGCTACCAAACGAGATGCGCAAATGATCGAACTGAAGGAAGAGCTGATCACCTCGGGACAAAGCCATGCTTCGGCTGATGTTGCGGCCGAAGCAAACCAGCGTGGTCTTCGAACATCTCGCGGTTTGCCTTGGTCTGATCGTTCAGTCCGCGATGCAATCCGGCATTCCAAAGGTCACGCGACCAAATGACGGTCCCTGCCGATCTCGATCAGAAGGTTCTCATCATCGGCCAGTTTGAACTCGAGCATCTGTCAATCGGCGGTGCGGCTGACGAGTTTTGCTTGTCGCGGATCATATAAGAACTTTGCAATCGTTCCCGCTCTAATCTTTTCCACGGCATCGTCGATCACGAACAACGGCACCAGGAACCATTCGCGGGGGGTGACAGGATGGCCAAATCTGTCGATGACCTCGACATCCAGCCTCGCCTGATCGAACACGCTGTGGAGTAAGTTCTCAAGCTTTGTTCGGTTGATGTTCATCAGCTTATAGCTGGTAACGATCTCAACATCTGCCATCAAGTAGGTTGGATCAAGTTTGGCGTTGCTGATACGGCGCTCGATGCTCCCGCTGGTCACCCCAACTTTGTGCAACAGGTCCCTGTTTTCCACCACCCTTGGATGGTCGGACAGGCTGCGCAGCACGTAAATCGTGCCGCTTTCCTCATCGCCGTCTTCCGCATCGCTCGAGAACAAGGGGCCAGCACTTGGGTCGGTGATGCGTCGGCTGGCAGTATCCTTGGTTAGCGCGCGCTGCAAAGAGCGCATCAGCAAGTTGCTTTCGGTGCCGTTGTCGAAAATGACCCTGAGGCGGGCGTCACTGTCGCCGTAGTCTTGTTTGAACACCTCGCCCATATCTGCGACGAATGCCTTCTGCCCGCCGAGGATGAAGAAACGGCCAGGCTGAATCTCGGCCTTGATACCGAAGGGACGTGTGGCGCGAAGGCCGCTGTCGAGTTCCTTCTGGATCTGCTCGAACAGCGGCTTGAACGTCGCGAAATCGAGGCACTTGTCGCGCTGCGCAATTTCTTCAGCCGCCCTCTTCTCTGCGCTGGACCGGACGTGCTTCAGTTCGGTCAGGTCATGGACTTCGTTGGCCACGCCAAGCGCCGCCAGCAACTCATCGTCAGAGATGTCAGCGGTGGGCGAGCGAGGAAGATCCGGCTGAGCGGTGAGTAGCCCTTGACGATCCAATGGAATGAGAACGGCGCGGCAGGACTCCACTGTCCTCAGCCGATCAAGTCGGACTGCGTAGATGCGTTCGAATATATCCCGCCCCTCGGCGAGCTGCGGCGCACGTCCATGCTGATCGACGAATTTTTGGATATCCTCAAAACCCGCAACGATCCGCTCTTCCTGGCTACTTCTGGAAGCCTGCCGAGCTGGTTCTGCCTCAACCCCCAGGGCGGCCAAGAGTTCTTCGTCTGACAGGTCAGCCATTCTTTGCCTCAGCCGTTCTCCGTTGAAGGAACGCCACGCCTTCGGCCATGCGACGCTCCCATGGATCGACGGCCGTCACTGAGGGCAGACGCCCACGCTCATTCTTGAACTTCAGGGCCCGAGATGCCAAGTCGCGTGCCTCCTCCAAGGTAAGGATGACCTTCTTGCCCGCGATGATCCCGGCGACCCGCTTGAGACTTTCCTCATCCATAGTTTTGGCAAGGATCGAGTAGGCTTCGCCGAATGGGTTTATACTGTCGATCAGATCAATATTGAGATCGCGCACGTCCATCGCATATTTGCGCACACCATCAATAAGCGCTGTGTTGGCGGTGGGAAGCTCTGGATCGGATTGTGCCTTGCGCGTGATTTCTGCGGCCTTCTGCGTCAAGTTTAGCGCGGCCACCGCACGCTGGCGGATCGCCTCCTGATCGGTTTCAGGGAGCTCTGGATAGCGTTCCCGGATGATCTTGCCCATGCGCACCTGAGTAAATTCTTCCGGAATTTGGTCCTCCGCTGGCGTAAAAAGTCCACGCGCCATGGTTTGCTTGTCCTGAACGAAGGTGGCAATCAGGTCGGTCAGATCGTTTTGGCAGATATCCTTGGCCCGTGCGGTTGTCGGTTCGATAAGTCCTCTGATCTCGATCTGGAATGCCGC
>JAYVYQ010000310.1:0-3428 GCA_043784125.1 Afipia sp. | reverse complement strand
CGCGCTCGATCGCATCACCATTCCGCAGGAGGTGATCGATCGTATCGGGCCGACGGCATTGCCGCGATCCTCGATCGTGATCTCGGACGAGCCGCTGAGCAAGGAAACCAATTATCGCACCGAGTTCGTCGTGGTGCTGAGCGATCATCCGCAAGGCGGCTTCATCACGCGCAAGCCGACGCCGCCGCCTGTCGCTGTCGCGAGCCAGGATGATTTCTTCGGCTTTTTCCCGCGCTATCAGGAGCCGCAGCCACCACCGCCGGAATATACGCGCCAGCGCGCACCCGGCGGACCGTATTATCGTCAGGGCCCACCGCGCGGGTGGTAAGACAGGCGCGTCACCCGCGCAATCGGATGTCGAGGGTCGAAGGAGTTGGATATGAAAAAGCCCGCTGTAATGCCGATGCGCCGCTACGGCTTGCTGTTGCTGGGCTTGGTGTTTGTAGTCTCGATCTGCGACGCCGTTCCGTCATCGGCGGCGGGCAACTTACCTTACTGCATGAGCCGGGTCGCCGGCCGCATCGGGATGGTCGAAGAATGCAACTACATGTCGATGGAGCAATGCTGGGCAAGTTCGACCGGCGTGAACGGATCGTGCGCGCCCAACTGGCGGCTTGAATATTATCGGCAGCAACGCGCCGCCGAAGAGTCCGTGGCACGGCCGCGCTACAGGCGGGAGCGCTAGCCGAGCGCCTTACAGACCGCCTTGGAGGGAACTCATTGGGGAGAAGCGGATTGACCTCTCTCAACCGCCGCCTGAACAGGCCAACCCAAAGAGATCCCCGTGGCTCAGCAAGAACCCGTCTATATTTATGAAGGTTTGGACCCAGCAACCGGCGAATTCAGCCGGTGGCGTGACTCGATCATGAGCGTTTACAATTCCGCTAAGTCCGCCTACGAGCGCGCGAACGAAGCCGGCAAACCGCTTGCGACGGTTGCAAACCTGACCCGCGAGGCCCCGCTCGGCTCGCTCTTTATCGCATTTGTGCTGGGTGTTGCGTTTGCCACGCGTCACGTCAATCGCCGGTAACGGTCTGTCTCTCAGGCTTTGGCATCGACCAGATTTTTGCTCTGCGCCTGCACGGCGTCATCGACGGCTTTCTGATCGGCCTTGATGACATCAGCTGCGGCCTGCGCGGCCTGATCGGCCGCAAGCTTGGCCTGCGTCTGTGCCAGCGCAAGTTGCTGCGAAGTCTGCGACGACGTTGAACTGCCGATTGCGCTCATGACCGAAGCGTAACAGCGCTCCGTCGACGCTCGGTTAACCGCGATTCACGAGTACGTGATGACTTCATCGAGCGCTTCATACGTCAATGCCCCGGCTTTCGAATCTCGCCGGGCCGAATTGGCCGCGCGCCGCCGCGAACAAAAACGGTTGCAACCTCGCGCCCCTTATCGTTGCGAACGCGGATATGGCGTGCAGGAGCCGGCACACCCTCCTCGACCTTCTCGACTTCATGAGCAATGACGATAGCTTTCGCTCTCGCATCGGCTTCGTTCACGCACCACGAACCCGTGGGGTCTTGGATTGTAATTCCGTTTTTGACTTCAAAGAAGAATTTAGGCATGTGAGCCTCCACTAAGCCAATCGGCTCAACCGCCGTGCGTTCCCCGCTCGCATGCATTTGGTTGAAATAATTTGTCACCCCCACAACGCCGTCACGATTTCATCCAGCCCATCCGTCAGCGCCGCCGGTCCCGGCTGCAGGATCAGCGGCGATTTGATTTCGACAATGCGATTGTTGCGGATAGCGGGAATGGCGTCCCACCCTGCCCGCGCGCGAATTTTATCCGGCACGACTTTCTTGCCGCACCATGATGCGAGGATCACGTCGGGCGCAGCGGCGATCACCGCGTCCGGTGCGACGATGCGATCCTTGGCGGCTTTCTGCTTGCCCAATTCCGCAAAAACATCCTTGCCGCCCGCAATCTCAATGAGTTCTGACACCCATCCGATGCCGCTGATGAGCGGATCGTCCCATTCCTCGAAATAGACTCTTGGCCGCGATACGCGCTTGGCCGAGGCGATCTGCTCAAGACGCGTTTCATACAGCGTGGCCAGCGCTTCCGCTTTGTCCGCAGCGCCAACGAGCGCGCCGAGCGTGCGGACCATCGCCAGAATACCCGCAATGTCGCGCTGATTGAACGCATGCACGTCAACACCCGCGCGTATCAGATCGGCGACGATGTCCGCCTGCAAATCCGAAAACGCGAGCACGAGGTCAGGTTCGAGCGCCAGCACCTTGGGAATATCAGCCGAGATGAATGCCGAGACGCGCTGCTTCTCGCGCCGGACCTGCGGCGGGCGCACTGCATAACCCGACACGCCGACAATGCGGTCCTGTTCGCCCAGCAAATAAAGCGTCTCGACGGTTTCTTCCGTGAGACACACGATGCGTTGAGTTGGAAAGACAGTCATGTCCGAATCCGGCGGCGCTTGCGCGCATCATGCCTGATTACGTCGCAGCCGCACTCATGCCAATGCGGCCAATGCCGGGAATCTTGATCGCGGGCCTGCGAATGTCGAGACCCAGCACGGCACCCAGAACGTTGACCTCGAAGCCTTCAAGCCAGCCGACCGTGACGCCGAGATAACCGCCGAGCGTCGCGCGCAGGCCAGTCCCGGATGGCGTGACGCCAAACCAGCCGCCGTCATAAGGAAAATCCTTGCCGATGGCGGTCGGCGGCAGCACGGCCCGCATCTCCGGAACGGCATCGATGATCGCGGCGACGAAGGTGTTGGAATTCGACCCCGGCCACGCGCGATAATCGCCGAGATTGCGGTATTTATAATTTTCGATTGCGCCCTTGATCTTCGGGATCAATGAGGTCGCACGTTCGCCGTCGGCGGAAAACACTTCTTCGGGTGCCTGCCCGAACCAGCGTCCATCCGCAACGAAACCGTTGACGCGGATCGGCTCGCCCCACGCCGTGTAATCGTAGCGGCTGAATTTCGCCGCGCCTTTCTCCTTGACCACGATCCACGAATGCACCGCGACGATGCCGCGCCAGCGCACCGTGCGTGCCGCGTAGATTCTCACCAGCGCTTCGGGATGATCGGCGACGCGCGGCAACACGCCCGCGCTGGAGCGGTCCGCGTCGAACCACGACACGGTGCTGTTTTTGTTCTTGAGGTAATAGAAGGTGGCGGAGATGCCGATGGGGACGAAAAGCAGAAGCACAAATGCCGTCAGAACCATTTTCCAGTGTCTCATTGACGGCTGTCCGTCGTGCGGGGGATCATGCACTTGGTATGGTGACGGAACCGCCTGAATTCAATGGCGGCGTCAGACCTGAAAGTCGAACACGTCGCCGTCGTAACCGGCCTCCTTCGGAATCTTAAGACGACTGCTGCCGTTCTCATTTTTTGTCAGCTCCGGCACCACCGTGACAACAGGCGTCGAGCGCGCAAAATCCATCGCCGCCTG
>JAYVYQ010000309.1:0-3456 GCA_043784125.1 Afipia sp. | reverse complement strand
CGCCACGATCGGGTTTCCGGAACAACCATGCCTCAAAAGGTTCGTATTGCGCTTGACGCCATGGGTGGCGATTTCGGCCCATCGGTGATCGTTCCGGGTGCTGCTCTGGCTCTCTCGAAACATCCCGATACGGAATTCCTGCTGGTCGGTGACAGCACCGCCATCAATGCGCAGTTGGACAGCCATCCCGCGCTGAAGAAGGCGTCGCGCGTGATTCACGCCGACATTGCCATCAGCATGGATGAGAAGCCCAGTCAGGCGCTGCGCCGTGGCCGCAAGACGTCGTCGATGTGGCTGGCCATCGATGCGGTGAAAAAGGGTGAGGCCGATGTAGCGGTGTCCGCCGGCAACACCGGCGCGCTGATGGCGATGGCGCGCCTCAATCTGCGCATGCTGGAAGGTATCGACCGTCCGGCGATTGCAGCAGTGTGGCCGACGGTGCGCGGCGAATCCGTGGTGCTCGATGTCGGCGCTTCGATTGGCGGCGATGCACGGCATCTGGCGCTGCTGGCCATCATGGGCAGCGCGATGGCGCGGGTGCTGTTCGATCTCGAACGACCGACCGTCGGGTTGCTCAACATCGGAGTCGAGGAAGTCAAAGGCGTGGAGGAAGTGCGCGGCGCGGCTGAGTTGCTGCGCTCGATGAATCCGCCGCAACTGGATTTCATTGGATTTGTCGAAGGCGACGGTATCGGCAAGGGTGCCGCCGACGTCATCGTCACCGAAGGCTTCAGCGGAAACATCGCGCTGAAGACGGCGGAAGGAACCGCGCGGCAAATCGCCGAATATCTGCGTGAGGCGATGAGCCGGACCTGGCGCTCCAAACTCGGCTATCTGTTCGCGCGCGGTGCCTTTAATACGCTGCGCGACAAGATGGACCCCCGCAAGGTCAATGGCGGCGTGTTCCTCGGCCTCAACGGCGTGGTCATCAAAAGCCACGGCGGCACGGATGCCGAGGGCTTTGCGTCCGCCATCGATGTTGGTTATGACATGGTTCGCTACGATCTCCTGCCCAAGATCAATCAAACACTCAATCGCGACGGCCACTCGCTAGCGGATGTGCCTAACGCGCAGGAGGCTGTCTCGTGACTGTGATGCGTTCTGTCGTGCTCGGCTATGGCGCCTATCTGCCGGAGCGCATCGTCACCAATGCCGAACTGGCAAAGAAGGTCGATACGTCGGATGAATGGATCGTCCAGCGCACCGGCATCAGGCAGCGTCATATCGCGGCCGAAGGCGAGTTCACGTCCCATCTCGGGTTGAAGGCGGCGCAGGCGGCGATTGCCAAGGCCGGCATCGATCCGCAATCCATCGACCTCATCGTGCTGGCGACATCGACGCCGGACAATACATTTCCCGCAACCGCAGTCGCCATCCAAAACGCGCTTGGAATCAATCACGGCGCGGCGTTCGACCTCCAGGCGGTTTGCTCGGGCTTCATCTTCGCGCTCGCGACCGCCGATAATTTTCTCAAGAGCGGAGCGTTCAAGCGCGCGCTTGTGATCGGAGCCGAGACATTCTCCCGAATCCTCGACTGGAACGACCGTGGCACCTGCGTCCTGTTCGGCGATGGTGCCGGCGCGGTGGTACTCGAATTGCAGTCTCAATCGGGCACATCCAAGGATCGCGGCATTCTGACAACACATCTTCGGTCCGATGGGCGACACAAGGATAAGCTCTTTGTGGATGGCGGACCCTCGACGACGCAGACGGTCGGCCATCTGCGCATGGAGGGCCGCGAGGTTTTCAAACATGCCGTCGGCATGATTACCGACGTCATTGTCGATGCGTTCGAGGCCACAGGAACCACCGCCGACGACATCGACTGGCTGGTGCCGCATCAGGCCAACAAGCGAATCATCGATGCGTCGGCGAAGAAGCTCCATATTGCGCCGCAGAAGGTGGTGCTCACCGTCGACAAGCACGGAAACACGTCGGCTGCGTCGATTCCGCTCGCTTTGGCCGCTGCCGTCGATGACGGACGCATCAAGAAGGGCGACCTTGTGATGCTGGAGGCGATGGGCGGCGGATTTACATGGGGCTCGGCGCTGCTAAGGTGGTAAGCATTGATTTCAAAACTGGCGAAATCTGAAGACAAACTTCATGCCGGTGCATTGATGAGTCTGGTTGACCGTAAGTCTCCAAGCTCCTAATTTCAGAAGCGAAATGTTCGCCGATTAGCGGGGCAGGCGATGACCGGGACCGGAAAAACAGTCACACGTGTGGATCTGTGCGAGGCCGTCTACCAGAAGGTAGGCCTGTCGCGCACGGAGTCGTCCGCCTTCGTCGAACTGGTGTTGAAAGAAATTACCGACTGCCTTGAGAAGGGCGAGACAGTGAAGCTGTCATCGTTCGGCTCCTTCATGGTTCGCAAGAAGGGCCAACGCATCGGCCGCAATCCGAAGACGGGAACGGAAGTGCCGATCTCGCCGCGTCGTGTGATGGTGTTCAAGCCGTCCGCGATTCTCAAGCAGCGCATCAATGGCGACAACAGCGGCAACGGCAAAGACGCCGATTGATCGGCCGATAACAGCGATGTGAAAAAGGAGCATGCATTTGGACAAGGCGCCGGATGCATTTCGGACGATCAGCGAAGTCGCTGACGATCTTGATATTCCGCAACACGTCTTGCGGTTTTGGGAAACGCGCTTCGCACAGATCAAGCCGATGAAGCGCAGCGGCGGACGCCGCTACTATCGCCCCGATGACGTCAATTTGCTGCGCGGCATTCGCCGGTTGCTTTACGGTGAAGGTTACACCATCCGCGGCGTGCAGCGCATTCTGCGCGAACACGGCATCAAGGCCGTTCAGAGCCTGACCGACGAAGTGACGGGGCAGGCGTCGGTGTTGTTCGATGAACCTGCGTTCGACGGCGACGCGGATGGCGCGGATGATTTCGATCTGGAGAACGCGGAATCATCCGAGGTCGATGCCGGTGAGCCGTCGTATGACTCCGGCGCGCGGGGGTCGATGAACTTCGCGCCTGCGAGTCCGCTTCGTGATGAGCCCCGGCTGAAGGATCCGGCACCGCCTGGCCCGATGACACCCAAGCCGGTGTTGCCCAAACCGATTGATCCAAATCATGCCAACGGATCGGTTGGCGCGGCGGCCTATGCGCCGCCCAGTGTCCGCAAGACTGCGCGACCGGGCGAACAAGGGAAACTCAGGGCCGCGCTCGACGACCTGATCGGGGCGAGGGCATTGATCGACGACCTGATCGGGGCGAGGGCATTGATCGACCGCGTGCTGAAGGACAATTAGGTTGCGAAATTCAGCCGGTGTGGCCGAGCGATCGCCATTTTGGCTGTCTTGCATGGGCGATGGAACGACGCTACAGCATCCATGCCGATTGGCACGGTTCGGAGCGTGGCGCAGCCCGGTTAGCGCACTAGTCTGGGGGACTAGGGGTCGGAGGTTCAAATCCTCTCGCTCCGACCAATGAATCAAGTACTTAGC
>JAYVYQ010000308.1:0-3529 GCA_043784125.1 Afipia sp. | reverse complement strand
CCGGCCCGGTCGATCGACAGCTCCAGCGCTTCCCGCACCCGAGGGTCCCGCCCGAGCGGATTTTTTTGCGCCATGTCGCTTTTACCCGTATTGATGGTGATGCCCTGGTAGCCGAGCTCCGTGATGCGGGCCACTGCAAACCGATTCTCGGTTTTAAGGGCGGCAATGTCGGATGACGCCACCCGTTCGATGAAATCGAGCTGGCCGGAACGCAGATTGGCCAGACGTACGGTCGAGTCAACGATCGGCTGATAGATCACCTTGTCGAAGTGGATCGCACCCTTGTTCCAGTAATTGGCAAAGCGCTCGAGCACGATCCGGTCTTGCGCGACGCGTTCGCTGAACTTGAAGGGACCGGAACACACCGGCTTGCTGCCGAACGTGGTCGGGTTGGCCTGGGCCGCTTTTGGCGACACCATCATGCCGGCGCGATCGGCCAACACCGTCAGCAAGGGTGCGAACGGCGTTGTCAGGTTGACCCTTGCCGTCAGCTCGTCGACCACATCGACGCTTGTAACCGGCAGCAATTCCCCACGGCGGTTGGAGCCAGCGAGCGTCTTGTGACGCTCGATGTTGAACTTGACTGCCGCCGCATCGAATTTCTCGCCATCGTGGAAAGTCACGCCAGGCGATTGGCAATCCGAACACCATCGTGCCGAAGAAGTGGCCGAGTTCCTGGAACAGCAGCGCATATCCGGACGCAAGGATCTTGGGCAGCGAAGCACCGACCAGAAGCGCGAGCTTGGCGATGAAGAGCAGCAGCGCCGACTGCAGCACGGCTGACGCGTACCATTGCGAGGGAGCCTCCAGCTTCAGGAGTCGAGGAAGATGGCTATTCGCAAGTCCGACGGCGCAACCGAGCAGGAGTGCCCAAAGCAACGGCAGCAGAATGATCTGACCCGGCCCGGCCTGAATGGTGAAACTGCCGATCGGCTCGGCAGCAACGACCACCAGCAGGGCAAGCACGAAAACGCGGGCGCGGGCGCCCATATCCAGATGCCTGGCAGCATTGTCGGCCCGATCGCTGGATTGAAGAAGTGTTGCCGAAGCATTCATCGAAATCGCCCCCCTGTTGGGTCGACCGCTTACGCATTTCCGCGCAGGACTCGTGCGGCGGACGCGCATGGCGACGACCGCCGGGATGATTGCGAAATTTTGTGTTGCTTGATATGCCCGGTTTGGGACTTTAACGTTGCAGCTTGTGCAACACTTGGAAAAGCCCCGAATGGCCTCCGATTTCGACCACGAGCGGCTGCTCTATCTGCGCGAGGCCGTGAGGCTGGGCAGCATCCGCGCCGCCGCCGAACGGCTCAATGTCAACCCATCGACGGTGAGCCGGCAGATCGCGCTGCTCGAGAAGCAGGTGTCCTCGACCTTGCTGGAGCGGTTCGGCCGCGGCGTTCGGGCAACGGAAGCCGGGCAATTGCTCGTCGAGTATGCCCGGATTCAAAACTCTGCCCGCGAGGATACGCTGGCAAGGCTCGCCGACCTGAAGACGCTCAAGCGCGGCCACATCGAACTTTCGACCGGCGAAGGCTATATCGGCGATCTGCTCGGCGGCCCGTTGCAGGAATTTTGCGAACGGTTTCCGCATCTCACGCTGTCGCTGGAGATCACCGGGACGGATGGAATCATCCAGTCCGTCGTCGACGGCGAAGCGCAGATCGGCATTGTCTATTTTCCGCCGGCCGACCGGCGTCTGCACTCTCACGCCATGATCCGCCAGCCGATTTGCGCGATCGTCCACCCGAAGCATCCTCTCGCGAAACTCAGCAGAGCGCCGACGTTGTCCGATCTCGCGCCCTATCCGGTTGCCGAACTGAGAGGCTCCTACGGCACCCAAAAACTGATGGAAGTAGCCGTCGCGGCCGAGCGGATCAGCTTCAATCCCGTCGTGAGAACCAATTCGTTCCTTGTCCTCAAGAGCTTCGTCTGCGCCAATCTCGGGATCGCCTTCATGCCGGCCTTCGCGGCCGCCAGGGAGTTGCGCGATCGGGAGGTGATCGCCCTGCCGATCGATCACCCGGTCCTTCAGTCGGCCGAAGCGCACATCATCACGCGCCACGGCCGCAGATTGCCGCCGGCCACGCTCAGCCTGCTGCAGCACCTGATCAAGCGCATGAAGGCTTTCGAGCCCTTCGTTCCACAAAAGCCGCCGGTTCGGCAAAGCCTCGCGCGGCGCCGCAAGCGGGCGGCATAATCCTGCAACACAGGCAAGCGAAGCGCGACCTTGCCGCCAGTTGCGCGCTGCAACTCAGGTCGCAGACGCGATCAATCCGACCCTCATGTCCCTGGCGACGAACACGCAAGCATCGTCGGCAAACACGCTGCCATTTGCAACGCCTACCGCCAGTTTGCCTCGCCTGACGAGGCGCATGTTGATCACGTAACGTAGAAGTCTGGTGGCCGGCGTGATCTCTCCACGCACCTCGACCTCGCCGACACCGACGGCGCGGCCCTTGCCCGGTGAGCCGGACCAGCCGAGCCAGTAACCGATGACCTGCCACATCGCATCCAGCCCCAGAGATGCGGGCATCACGGGGTCGCCGGGAAAGTTACAGTCGAAAAACCAGAGACCCGGTTTGATATCGAGTTCGGCGACGACATGGCCCTTGCCGAATTCGCCGCCGTCGACACTGAGTTCGGTGATGCGGTCCATCATCAGCATCGGCGGCGCCGGCAGCTGGGCATTGCCCGGGCCGAAATAGCCGCCTTCGCTCGACCGGAGCAGGTCTTCTTTGCTGTAAGACGGTTGCGGCGTGTGGAAGTCGCGTGGGTCGGGCAAGGACGAACTCCTCCGGCATTTCTATCGGGCACATTACGCACTTAGTCGCGATGGCTTTTAATGCCAGAGGCAGCCGAACGGCGGAAGGCCAAGTCCGCCAAATGAGAAGCCCGGCAAATGAAAAGTCCACAAAATGAAAAACCTCCGGCAGGGCAGTGCCGGAGGTTTCGGAGGTTTATCATAAGGTAGAAAAGGTCTCCTCTGATCGAGCTGCAGCCGAACGATCCAGTGGCTGCTCCCAATGATGCATACAAGACAAAAATACCTTAGTCAATAACTTATTTTCATATTGAATATGCGCCCCGCAGTTAAAACGAAAAGTCCCGGCGCATGACGCCGGGACTTTCCCAATTTTCAGCCAGCAACAGATCAGAAGTTGCGCTGGGCCCTGAGGTTGAAGGACGCCGTCTGCTGGTCCTTGAACGTATAGGTGGTGGCCAGGAAGGGCGGGTTCACGCCGAATTGCGAACGCGTGGTGCCACTCCAGTTCTGGTCGAGATAGGACCAGAAGACTTCGCCGCTGAACGTCAGGCCCTTGACGGGCGTCCATCCGGTGCGGAAGCCAACCTGATACACGTTGAAGTCGGGGTTGCAGGTCGAGGTGGGATTTGCACCCCGGTTGCCCCAGCCGAACAACGGATTGCCGGAGACCGAGCCGCAATAGGCGTTCTTGGCCTGGTCGTTGTACCGCACCGCTGAAGCGCTGCCGAACAGGCTGCTCTGCCAGTTGGCATCCCAGTTGTG
>JAYVYQ010000307.1:0-13721 GCA_043784125.1 Afipia sp. | reverse complement strand
TGCACGGACGCGACGACCGACAAGGACATGAGCACCTCGTTCGGTCCGTTGACGAAGGACATGTGCTCCAAGCAGGACATGCAGAAAACGTCGTCCGGCATGACGATCGATTCGACCTGCAACATCGGCGGCATGACCTCGGTCTCGCATATGGAAGTCACCGGAGACTTTAATTCCGCCTATACGGTCAAGATGACATCGCAGAACAGCGGCGGCCCGGTCGGCATGCCGCATGAGACCGCAACGACGATGGATGCGAAATGGCTCGGCGACTGCAAGGCCGATCAGAAACCCGGCGACATGATTATGCCCGGCGGCATCAAGATGAACATCAAAGACTTACAGAAAATGCGCGACGCAATGCCGAAGCGGCAGTGATCTAGCGTCCGATCTTCCACGGATCGTATTTTTCTTTCGAATCAGGAATTTTCGCGATCGCAGCCTTGGCGGCTGCATCTTCCGCCGCATGACGCTTCTGGCTGTCGTCAGCTTTCGGCGCATTACCGTCGCCGGACGGGCGTTTTTTGCCGCCGCCCATTTGCGCAAAGGCCTGCGTCGACAAAAGAGCAATCAGAATTGCGGTCAGGATGGCTCTCATTCGATCCTCATCGGGCGACGTTGCGGCAACCGTAGCATTTTCCTGACGCCGCGAAAGTCGAAGGCTGGCCGCAAACTTCAGAAATTCGTGAAGTTGCCGACCGCAATCAACTCGCGTCGAATTGCTTATTGAAGGCGGCCATTGCCACAACGCCGCGCCGGTGCGTGCCCTCACCGATCTTGCGGTCGCCATCCCAGGCCTCCACCGCGAACAGCACACTTTTTGGTGAGACTTCGATCACGCGCGAATTGAGATGAACCTCGCGCCCAACCGGCGTCGCGGCCAGGTGACGAACGTTCACCTCCATGCCGACGCTGACATAACCTTCAGGCAAGTATTCTACGATGGATGCCGTCGATACCATCTCCATGTGCAGGATCATGACCGGCGTCGCGTAGACCGCTGGCATGGTGCTGACAAAATGCTGAACCGTCATGTCGTGCGTAACCGTGACGATCTTGTCGCCGGTCATGCCCACGGTGACTTTCTCAAGCACGTTCATTGCGATGCTTTACTTCGCGGCGGCCTTGCGTTCGATGAAGGTCTTGCCGCCCTTCATCTTGTGCGACAGCGGCGCCTCGTTGATCTGGATCACGACTGCCTCGGCATCGACACCGAGATTCTTCACCAGCGCCTGCGTAATGTCGCGCATCATGCCTGCCTTCTGCTCGTCGGTGCGGCCGGACGCCATGTTCACTGTGATCTCTGGCATTTCGTCTCTCCCTGATTTTGTTAGGCGTGAAACTTCAATCCATCGACAATCTTGTCAATGACCTTGCGCTCGGCACGAAAGGCCAGTCCGACCAGATTGAGATCGGCGCGCGCGACAGCCTTGACCGCGGCGCGATTGGCGTCGTCGTGTGTGGTCGTGAACATGTCCTCGGTGTAGACAGCAGGCTTCACGTCGCGCGCCAAGGCGCGTTCCAGCGCGCGCGACAACGCGGCTTTGTCCGCGCCGTAAATCAGGATCGGCTCGCCGATCAGCACATGATAGTACGTGCCGGATTTATCCTCGTAAGGCTCGCCGATGCATTCGGGAAATGCCGCCGCGATGCCGCTCGCCAAAAACGCCGCGACGTTGAGCTTCTGCCAGGCTTCAAGATCGGAGCGGATGACGAGAGCAACTTTGGTATCGAACTGCATGGCGCGTTGTTCTTATTGTTTCGCCCAAGGAACGTTGTGGCGGCTAAGAATTTTACGCACCTCTTCGACCAGTTTGCCTTCGGGTACGGCGATCTGTGCTTCACCTTGCTGCTTCTGCAGATACGCCCCGCGGTCGCCGCTTTGGTTTGCGGTCTGCGCGCCGACGATCAAATCCTTGATCTGGACCTCGCCTTTCGCCTTCTCGTCGCCGCCCTGAATAATGGCGCACGGCGAGTTGCGGCGATCGGCATATTTGAACTGCACACCGAGATTGTTTTTTGGATTGCCGAGATAAAGTTCGGCGCGGATTCCGGCGTTACGAAGTGTCGCGACGAATTTCTGATATTGCGTGATCTCGTTGCGATCCATCACCAGCACGACGACGGGACCGAACTCAGCCTTGGTGTCGATCTTGCCGAGCATGGTTAGCGCCGCTTGAAGACGCGATACACCAATGGAAAATCCTGTCGCCGGTACCGGCTCGCCGCGAAAGCGCGAGACGAGACCATCGTAACGTCCGCCGCCGCCGACCGAGCCGAAGCGAACCGGGCGGCCCTTCTCGTCTTTGGTTTCGAGCAGCAGTTCAACTTCGTAGACGGGACCGGTGTAATATTCGAGACCGCGCACGACGGAGGGATCAAAGCGAATACGCGCAGACCCATACCCCGCAGCCGGAAGCAATTCGAATATTTCTTCCAATTCTTCAATTGCTTTTTGTCCTATAGCCGAACTTCCAACAAATTCCGATAAGCCAGTGATCGTATTCATGTTGGAATACGCCCATCCTTGCTCATCAACTTTCTCGTCAGCATGAGCAAGATGCTGGAGTTGGGCGATGGGCTCAAAATGACTTTGATTTGTTGCCGCTAGAAAATCCGTGATGGTGCTGATCTGCGTTGCGGCTAAGGCCGCACCCTTCGTAAAATCTCCGCTCTCATCCTTGCGGCCATCGCCTAGCAGTTGCTTCACGCCGTCAACGCCAAGCCGATCCAGTTTATCAATCGCCCGCAGCACCGTGAGTCGCTTGCCCGCATTCTCGTCGCCGCCGAGTCCAATCGACTCCATCACGCCATCAAGCACCTTGCGGTTGTTGACCTTCACCACATATTGACCACGCTCGATGCCGAGCGCTTCCATCGTGTCGGCCGCCATCATGCACATCTCGGCATCTGCCGCAGGCGATGCGGAGCCGACCGTGTCGGCATCGAACTGCATGAACTGGCGATAGCGCCCCGGGCCCGGCTTCTCGTTGCGATAGACGTAGCCGTGACGATACGAACGATACGGCTTCGGCAGTGTGTCGAAATTTTCCGCGACATAGCGCGCAAGCGGCGCAGTCAGGTCATAGCGCAGCGAGATCCACTGCTCATCGTCGTCCTGAAACGAGAACACGCCTTCGTTGGGCCGGTCCTGATCGGGCAGGAATTTGCCGAGGGCGTCGGTGTATTCCATCGCCGGCGTTTCCACCGGCTCGAATCCATAACGTTCATAGACTTCGCGAATTTTTTCGACCATCTGCCGCGTGGCGGCGAGTTCGGACGGCGTGCGGTCCACAAGGCCGCGCGGCAAGCGCGCGCGCAGTTTCTGGGGCTTTTTGGGTTTGTCGGCCATGCGCGGTTGGTATCAGCCGACAAAACATCCGGCAAGCAGAAGTGCCTGCAAAGACGCTCTAGTTCACCAGCACCGCGCCATCGCAGCGCACGCCCGTGACCCAGACATCGGCCTGTCCGAGGCCCACGCCAAGCGATTGCAGTACCGACGCCAGCAGCGTGTCGATGGATGCTGTCGCGCCGGAAATGATGCTTGTCACCAGCGGGCCGATGCCGGGGAGCGGCAGGCCGAGCGGGCCGAGGTTCACGGTCAGCGACAGATCGTTCAGCAGGCTCGATGTTAGCGACGATGTGAAACTCGTTGTGTTGACGGTCTTCTTGGTCTGCGCCTGAATATCCGAATAGTTGAAATTCACGCTGGTCGGCGACGTGTTGGCCATCGTGGCATGCGCGCGGCCTGAGACCTGGATGATTCCGAGGTTGACAATGTTGACTGCAGGCGGATTTGGCTTGACCGAGAAATTCGTCATGTTCGCTGCAC
Organism: Afipia sp.; assembly: GCA_043784125.1. Classification (GTDB taxonomy): domain Bacteria; phylum Pseudomonadota; class Alphaproteobacteria; order Rhizobiales; family Xanthobacteraceae; genus Afipia. Next base: position 9,889 of record JAYVYQ010000307.1, on the reverse strand, counting down.
TCACATTGCCGATCCACGCATCGACGATTCCCGGCGAGACGCCGAGCTGCACGGACGAGGTGTTGACGTTCGGGTAACCGCACGACACCGAATTGAGCGTCGCGGTACCTGATGCGATCTCGACATAGACCGGCAGATTGACCACCGACACGGCGCCAGAACCGACCAGCTGAATTTGCAGCAGGATGCGCGTCTGAGCCGTGTGAACGGTCGCGCCCGCCGAGCCGACCGTCACCCAACTGGTGCCGACCGGACGCTCGCCGACAGTCGCCATCAATGTCACGCTGGCTATACCCGGCAGCGAGAGATTCACATTCGCGGCGATCTGGTTGGTGCCGTTGGCGAGCGACCCTGTTGCCGACAACAGATCGAACGCGGAGACACTGACACCGGTTTTCGGTTTCTGTCCGGCAATCATGCTGCCATAGGGGCCGGCGCCGATCAGCGAACTCGGCATGATGGTCTTGGTGATGCCGGCCATCGCCAGCGACACGTTCGACAACGCGGTCGTCGCGGCATTCAAACCGTTGGCCGCTGTCTGCGCGGTGACCATCGCGGCGATGATGTCTGCGACTTTCACATTGGAACTCAGCAGAGAATCATAAGTGACGCCGGCCAGATTGTCCCGCGCTGCCAGCGCCGACATGAAATCGAAGGCGTCGATCTTCGCATCGATCAATGACTGATAATCCATCGCCGACAACGACAGCGTCGTGCCCAGCATGCCACCGAGCAGCGCGTTCAACAGTCCGCCATTTAGGGAGAACAGCCGCGAGCCGATCGCGAAACTCGCGAGCTGCGTCGTCGTGGCCGTCGCGGTCGTATTGATGGTGAACTGGCTCGCACTCGTCAGCACGCAACCGAAGTAAAGCGGCGTCTGCGTCTGCATGGTGACGCGCACGGCGTTGGCGGGTGTCCCCGCCACGACAAATCGCTGCACGGGCGTAAGCGCCGCATTCGCGATGTAGACGCCGGGTTCGACAGCCACGAGCGAACCCGGCGCGTAATTGTTCTTCGTCACAGTTGCGGTTGCGGCTGCGGTCGCATGCGTCAGATCGCTCGCCGCGACGATGGCCGCCAAATCTACTGCGCTTTGCACTTTGCGCCGGTCCGCAAAAATAGTGCCGACATCGACGCCGAGCGCCGCGCATCCGACGACAAGCAGCATCACGCCTGCAGACATGATGGCGATGTTATCACGCTGGTCGCGAGCGAAACGCCGGAGCAATTTCTGCACGTCTTTTTTTAAGCGAGCATGATCCTTACGGAAAACCGGTGCCCACTTTTCCGGGATCATGCTCGTTCTCCGTGATTTTGTCAGTAACCGCCGCGCGGGATAGCTGCCGTGCGCACGATGGTGGACGGCGACGCGGGCACGAACGACGGCAGCGAATAGATGAACATGTTCGACGCGTCGTAATTGACGGTCACCAAGAACACGTTGGTATCCGATGGCGACGTCGCGGCGTTAACCGTGACGCGGTTTGCCGCGATCAGCGGATAGGAATTGACGTTGCCGGTCACGTACGCGTTCGCGAGCGTGCTGCGTTCGGTCTCGCTCAATCCCGCGACCGATGACCGCGCGGCTTCGGCGGCAAGTTGCTGCACGCCATGAACCACCGCGAGATACGAGCCGAACATCACGATGCCGAACACGATCAGCAGGAACGACGGCAGGATCATCGCGAATTCGACTGCGGAGGCTCCGCTGTCAGCTACTCGAAATTTTTTCAGGAATTGTGCTGCGCGTTTCATGGGTACATCAAGTCATACAACCTTTAAGGGTGGATAAATTGATATGCCACTAATGGTAGTATGATGTTGCTGAAGTCCTTGCGGCTTTCACTTAAAAGCGACGGGCAGCAGCGATGCGTTTCGGTGTGCTGTGGAAGCTGATAGGTTGCGCGCAACACACGCATCTCCTTTGCCGGAAGGAACACGCCTTGAATATTCAGCACCCGCGCGCGCCCGTCGCGACGCCGAACAATTTCGAAGCTTATTGGATGCCGTTCACCGCCAACCGCGCCTTCAAGCGCTCACCGCGCATGATCGTCGGCGCCAAGGACATGCATTACTTCGCATCCGACGGACGCAGCATTCTCGACGGCGCATCCGGCATGTGGTGCACCAATGCCGGTCACGGCCGCGTTGAGATTTCGGAGGCGATCGCGAAGTCCGCCGCGACACTCGACTACGCGCCTCCATTTCAGTTCGCCCATCCGCAGGCGTTTGAGTTGGCCAGCCGCATCGCCGATCTCGCCCCGAAAGGCCTTGAGCATGTGTTCTTTTGCAATTCAGGTTCGGAAGCAGTCGACACCGCGCTGAAAGTTGCGCTCGCCTATCACAACGCCCGCGGCGAAGCATCGCGCACACGCCTGATCGGCCGCGAACGCGGCTATCACGGCGTCGGCTTCGGTGGCATCTCGGTCGGCGGCATGGTCAACAACCGCAAAATGTTCGGCACGCTTTTGACTGGCGTCGATCATCTGCCGACCACCTACGACCGCGAGAAGATGGCGTTCTCCAAGGGCGAACCGGAATGGGGTGCGCATCTGGCGGATGAACTCGAACGCATCGTCGGCATCCACGGCGCATCCACCATCGCCGCCGTCATCGTTGAACCGATGGCCGGATCGACGGGCGTCATCGTCACGCCGAAGGGTTATCTGCAGAAGCTGCGCGCAATCTGCGACAAGCACGGCATCCTTTTGATATTCGACGAAGTCATCACCGGCTTTGGGCGTCTCGGTTACGCCTTCGCCGCCGAGCGCTACGGCGTGGTGCCGGACATGATTACGTTCGCCAAAGGCATCACCAATGGGGCGGTGCCGATGGGTGGCGTGCTGATCCGCGACGCCATCCACGACACTTTCATGACCGGACCCGATCATGCGGTCGAACTGTTCCACGGCTATACATATTCGGCGCATCCGCTCGCCTGCGCCGCCGGCCTTGCCACCCTCGATTTGTATAAGAAGGAAGATCTTTTCGCGCGGGCGCTGGCGCTGGAACCGAAATGGGCCGACGCCGTGATGGCATTGCGCAGCGAACCGAACGTCGTCGATATCCGCACTGTCGGCATCACCGCAGGCATCGATCTTGCGCCCAAAGCCAATGCGCCGGGTCTGCGTGGCTTCGAGGCGCTCGATCACGCCTTCCACGAGCAGGACATGATGATCCGCGTTGCCGGCGATACGGTTGCGCTGACACCCCCACTGATCGTCTCCGAGAGCCAGATCGGCGAAATCATGGATAAGGCCGCCAAGGTCATTCGCGCTGTTGCCTGATTGCAGCAGCAGCGGGTGGACTTTCGCAAGCGACGCAAATCAAAGAAGAATTTCCCGTCGAATCAAACTTGGTGCTAGACTGGCAGCCCTAGGGGTTGGGCGCGCTTCATGATCCGCATTTCGACGATTTTCATCGCCATCTGTATGGTGCTGATCGCCGCCTCGCTCGGCCTTATTCTCTATTCCGTTGCCGGTCTGAGCAGTTCCGAGTCCGCCATCGTCGCGCTGACCGCGCTGACATTCCTGATCCTCTACAATGCGGTGTCGATGCGGCTGCGCGACCGCACGGATGTCGGCGGCCAGATCGCGGATCTGTCGCGTGGCACCGCCGACCTCGCCCGCCAGGTGGCAGAGTTCGGTCGCCGTATGGGCGCCATCGAGGCAAAACTCTCCACGACGGATTCGAGCGGACAGGATCGAATCCAGTCCGTGATGGGCGAAATCGGCGAATTGGGGTCGCTGGTGAAGCAACTCGCGGATTCCGTCGCGGCCCATGACGATATTCTCTCAGGCGCTGCCGGTACGGTCACTTCAGCCGCAATAATGGCACCGCAAGGAGCCGCCGACGTGGTGGACATTTCCGTCGCCGAAAAACCGCCGGCGCCCGCTAACCTCAACAATGTTCAGATTCTGGTTGCTGTGAAGAACGCGATCGAAGCCAGCCGCATCGATCTCTATCTGCAGCCGATGGTGACGTTGCCACAGCGTAAGGTCCGCTTTTACGAAGCGGTGTCGCGGCTGCGCGACGACAAGGATCAAGTTCTCGCCGCAAGCGATTTCATCGGCACGGCGGAAGCCGCCGGCCTGATGGGCCAGATCGACAACATGGTGATGTTCCGCTGCATCCAGGTGCTGCGGCGGCTGATGGTCCGCAACAAGGATGTCGGTGTTTTCTGCAACGTTTCGGCGTCGACCTTGGCGAACCCGACTGTGTTCAGCCAGTGTCTTGATTTTCTGGAAGCCAACCGCGCGCTCGCACCCTCACTGGTGCTTGAATTCAAGCAGAGCACGTTCCGTCATCTGGGGCCGGTGGAGAGCGAACATCTCGCGTCACTGGCGCGGCTCGGCTACGGCTTCTCGATCGACAACGTCACGGATTTACGCATCGACGCGCGCGAACTCGCGGACCGCGGCGTGAGGTTCATCAAGGTACCGGCCGCGATGCTGCTCGATCAGAAACAATTGTCGTCAGCCGATATCCACGCCGCAGACCTTTCGGATTTGCTGGCGCGCTTTGGAATCGATCTTGTCGCGGAGCGGATCGAAGGCGAACGCGCTGTAATCGACCTTCTCGATTACGATGTGCGCTACGGCCAGGGCTTCCTGTTCGCACCACCGCGTCCGCTGCGGCCGGAAGGCGCGTCAACATCCACCACGGATGCGGCAACAAAGCCGCCGACGGCCGGCAATTCCACGAGTGCCACCGCACCCGCAATGGCCGAAGCCCAACGTCTGACCGGCAATGCCGCGCTGGCGCGCCGCGCCGCGAAGAGCTGATCTCCACCTGCAAGATGAACCGATGACGAAGCTGCGTTTTATCGATCATGCGCGCGAACTGACAGCCGGCGTCGATGTTATCCTGAGCGACATCTGGGGTGTGGTTCACGACGGTCTCGAGGGATTTCCCGAAGCGTGCGCCACGCTGCTGGAATTCCGCCAACAAGGCGGCACAGTCATTCTCATCACCAACGCGCCGCGGCCCGCGAATTCAGTGCAGCGTCAGTTGCGCAAGATGAACATCTCCGACGAGACGTACGACGCAATCGTCTCGTCGGGAGATCTCACACGCAATTACGTTGCCGCGCATTTGCAGAACACCGTTTTCCAGATCGGTCCTGAGCGCGACAATCCGATGTTCCGCGGCCTCGATGTCAAGTTCGCGCCGCTCGAAAGCGCTGAGTACATTCTCTGCACCGGCCCGTTCGACGACGAAGTCGAAACTGCCGAAGACTATCGCGAGATGATGATGCGCGCGCGCGAGCGCAATCTGACGTTCATCTGCGCCAATCCCGATATCGTGGTCGAGCGCGGCGACAGGCTGATTTATTGCGCGGGCGCAATCGCCGAATTATACCGCGAACTTGGCGGCGACGTGATTTTCTACGGCAAGCCGCACCCACCGATTTACGAGCGCGCGTTTGAACTTGCAGAGTCAAAACGGGGCAAGCCTACCCCGAAGAACCGGATGCTCGCCATCGGCGATTCCGTCCGCACCGATCTGACCGGGGCTAACACGATGGGCATCGACTGCCTGTTCGTGACGCGCGGTATTCACTCGGCGGATTTCGACGGCGTCGAGGTAATCGATGATTTCACAGTCAAGCGGCTGTTCGGCGATACCAAGCGGCCCATCGCTTTAACGCGTGACTTGAAGCGATAAACAAGAAGCTCGGCATGAGCCGGGCTTTCGGTTTTGGAAATTCGTTTTGCTGAAGCGTTACGCAGGTTCGTCGGGGAAAACCGCTTCGATCTTGGTCTTGAGCGTGGCCGCATTGAACGGCTTGACGATGTAATTATTCACGCCGGCCTTCTTGGCGGCGATGACGTTCTCGGTCTTCGATTCAGCCGTAATCATGATGAACGGCGTCGTCGAAAGATTTGGGTCGCCGCGCACTTCCTTGAGCAGGTCGTAACCGGTCATCGGCTCCATGTTCCAATCGGAAATCACGAGACCGTATCGCTTGCCGCGCATCTTGTTGAGCGCCGCTGAACCGTCGCTCGCGTCGTCGATATTTTCAAAGCCGAGTTGCTTGAGAAGATTGCGAATGATGCGGATCATGGTGTTGTAATCATCCACCACCAGAACCGGCATCGACAAATCCATGGCCATTGCTGTCTTCTCCCTGGAACGCAGCAACCGGCTTGCGTCTTGAAACCAACGGATGGCTTCTGCCGACCCGTTACTGGCCGAACGTAACATCGGGCATTAAACAGCCCGTTAACCGGCCATGTCCGTTGAACTACTCAGCTATGCCGCCGGCTTGACTTCACACGCTGGCCGGGGTCACGGTTCCACCCATCTGCCTCGAGATTTCTGCCTAAAAATATGACAGCAAAATTTTCTATCGCTCGCGACACCACGCCCGCAGATGACATCATCAGAGGCGCTGTCGTGGCGCTGGGCAATTTTGACGGCGTGCACCTCGGCCATCGCGTCGTGATTTCGGCTGCGATTGATATGGCCCGCAGGCTGCAAAAGCCCGCAATGGCGGTGACCTTCGAGCCTCATCCGCGCAGCTTCTTCAGCCCCAATACGCCCCAATTCAGACTGACCGACGAGACCGCCAAACTGAGACTGCTGGCCGGCACCGGCCTCGACGGCGCGGTCGTCATGACATTCGACGCGCATCGCGCCGGCACGTCCGCGCAGGACTTCATTAACCACGATCTCATTGCCAGGCTTGGAATCAGCGGCATCTGCGTCGGCTATGACTTCCACTTCGGCAAGGGCCGCAGCGGATCGCCGGCTTTGTTGATAAGCGAGGCGCCGCGATTGGGTATCGAGGTCCATGTCCAGCCGCATGTGGACATCCTCGACCGGCCCGTGTCCTCGACAGCGATCCGCGAAGCGCTCGCCGAAGGCCACATCACAGAGGCCACCGAGATGCTCGGCGGGCCGTGGTTCATTTCAGGCGGGGTCATTCACGGCGAGAAACGTGGCCGCGACCTTGGCTATCCGACGGCCAACATCCGCCTCGACAAGAATTGCGGCCTGAAGCAAGGAATCTATGCGGTTCGCGTCGGCATCGACGAGAAACGCATTGACGGCGTTGCGAGTTTCGGCCGCCGGCCGACCTTCGACAACGGCGCGCCGCTGCTGGAAGTTTTTTTATTCGACTTCAAGGGCGATCTCTACGGCAAGACGCTCGATGTGGCTTTCATCGCCTTTATCCGGGACGAACTGAAATTCGACGGTGTCGAGGCGCTGGTGCGCCAGATGGACAGCGACAGCGCCAAGGCCAAGGCGGCGTTGGCGGCAGCACCCGACGCATTTCCCAAACTCGGCAAGATCGGCTGAAATTCGGCGTTGGCCGCATTTTCTGAGCCGCGCCGGGTTTCCACCCGGAGGTAAAACGCGCTATTCACCTCGCCATGACCGAAAAGACCAAATCAGACAGTCAGAAGCCTGACGCCGCCGACTATTCCAAAACGCTCTATCTGCCGCAGACGGACTTCCCGATGCGCGCGGGCCTGCCGCAGGCGGAGCCAAAGATTCTAGAGCGCTGGAACAAGATCGACCTCTACAAAAAGCTGCGCGAGAGCGCGAAAGGCCGCGCGAAATTCGTGCTGCATGACGGCCCGCCTTACGCCAATGGCAACATCCATATCGGCCACGCGCTCAATAAGATTCTCAAGGACGTGGTGACGCGCAGCCAGCAGATGCTCGGCCACGATTCCAATTACGTTCCAGGATGGGACTGTCACGGCCTGCCGATCGAATGGAAGATCGAGGAAGAATATCGCGCCAAGGGCAAGAACAAGGACGCGGTGCCGATCGTCGAGTTTCGCAACGAGTGCCGCGCCTTCGCGCAAAAATGGGTCGACATCCAGCGCGAGGAATTCAAGCGCCTTGGCGTGGTCGGCGACTGGGACCATCCCTACACCACCATGAGCTTTCCGGCCGAGGCGCAGATCGCGCGCGAGCTGATGAAATTCGCCGCCAACGGCACGCTGTATCGCGGCTCCAAACCCGTGATGTGGAGTGTGGTGGAGAAGACCGCGCTCGCCGAAGCCGAGGTCGAGTATGAGGACTACACCTCGGATACGGTGTGGGTGAAGTTTCCGGTCGCCAACCACGTCGGCATTTTTGAGGGCGCGAGCGTCGTGATCTGGACGACGACGCCGTGGACGTTGCCGGGTAACCGCGCGATCAGTTTTTCGGCGAAGATAGACTATGGACTTTATAAGGTGACCGATGCGCCCGCAGATAACTGGGCCAAGACCGGTGACCTTCTTATTCTCGCCGATAAACTTGCGCCCGATGTTTTCAAGCAAGCGCGCGTCACGTCGTTTGAAAAAGTTCACTCCATCAACAACGACGAATTGGCCTCGCTGATCTGTTCGCATCCGTTGAAGGGATTCAGCGGCGGCTATGAATTCACCGTGCCGTTGCTCGACGGCGACCACGTCACCGACGACGCCGGTACCGGGTTCGTGCATACCGCGCCGGGTCACGGCCGCGAGGACTTCGATATTTGGACCGCGAATGCGCGCGCTCTTGAATCGCGCGGCATCAGCCCCGTCATACCTTACACCGTCGATGCCTACGGCGCGCTGACAGAACAGGCGCCGGGTTTCACCGGCAAGCGCGTTATCACCGACAAGGGCGAAAAGGGCGACGCCAACGATGCTGTCATCAAGGCGCTGTCGGAACGCGGCATGCTGCTCGCTCGCTCTCGCCTCAAGCATCAATATCCTCATTCGTGGCGCTCGAAGAAGCCGGTGATCTATCGCAACACGCCGCAATGGTTCATCGCAATGGATAAAGACATCGCGTTGGATGGCAAAGCGAAGCCCGGCGACACATTGCGCGCACGCGCATTGCAGACGATTCAAGTGACGCGCTGGGTTCCGCCCGCTGGGCAGAACCGCATCAACGGTATGATCAACAGCAAGCCCGACTGGGTGATCTCGCGACAGCGCGCGTGGGGCGTGCCAATTACTGTATTTGTGCGCGAGAAGGGCGACGGGTCCGCCGAGATTCTTCACGACGAAATCGTCAACCAGCGAATCGCGGAAGCATTCATGCAGGAAGGCGCCGACGCCTGGTACATGGACGGCGCCCGTGAGCGTTTCCTCGGATCGCGCGCCAACGAGGAATGGAAGAAGGTCGACGACATCTGCGACGTCTGGTTCGACTCCGGCTCGACGCACGCCTTCGTGCTGGAGGATCGTCAGAACTTTCCGCAACTCGGCAACATCGTCCGCAAGATCGACGGCGGCGCGGACACCGTGATGTACCTCGAAGGCAGCGACCAGCATCGCGGCTGGTTCCAGTCGTCGCTGCTGGAAAGCAGCGGCACGCGCGGGCGCGCGCCCTTCGACGTGGTGCTGACACACGGCTTCACGCTCGACGAGAACGGCCGCAAAATGTCGAAGTCGCTTGGCAACACCACCGAGCCTCAAAAAGTCATCGCGCAATCCGGTGCCGACATCCTGCGACTATGGGTCTGCGCGACCGACTATGCCGTCGATCAGCGCATCGGCCCCGAAATTCTCAAGAACGTGGTCGAGACCTATCGCAAGCTGCGCAACACGATCCGCTGGATGCTTGGCACGCTGCATCACTTCGAACGCAATGAGGCCGTGGCGTTCGAAGACATGCCAGAGCTTGAGCGCCTGATGCTGCATCGCCTCAGCGAAGTCGATGCCATCGTTCGCCCAGCCTACGCGAATTTCGACTACAAGACCGTGATCGCAACGCTGGCGAATTTCATGAACACCGAACTGTCGGCGTTCTATTTCGACATTCGCAAAGACGCCCTCTATTGCGACCCGCCATCTTCGCTCGCCCGCAAGGCCGCATTGACCACGGTGGATATGCTGTGCGACGCCATCCTGAAATGGCTCGCGCCTGCGATCAGCTTCACCACCGATGAGGC
>JAYVYQ010000306.1:0-2180 GCA_043784125.1 Afipia sp. | reverse complement strand
TCGGTCCAGTCCATCATGGGCGCAACGGAAAAGCGCCAGGGATTAAAAACGTCAGCCACGCCTGAAGTCCTGTAGTCACGGCCTTATTATAACGAGGGGTTTGCGCGGTCGGGCAATTTGCGTCAAGAGTAGCGTCCACCCCAACGTCGGCATAGTTATCGCGCGCCAGCAAAAAAGTTCGGAAAATCCCCATGAAAGCCTTCGTCTACGGCGCCAGTGGCGCTGCCATCACCGATGTCGCGAAGCCCTCGCCGAAAGGCACGCAGGTTCTGGTCAAGGTTCACGCCTGCGGCATGAACCGGGCCGATCTGGGGATGATTGCGGGTCACGTCCATGGTGCTGCAGGCGGCGTCGGCACCGTACTCGGTATGGAGTTCGCGGGCGAAGTGGTCGAGCTTGGGCCGGATGCGAAGGATGTGAAGATCGGAGATCGCATGATGGGTTCCGGTGCCGGCGGTTACGCCGAATATGCCGTGACCGATTACGGCCGGCTTCTCCCCGTTCCAGCTTCGATGAGTTTCGAGCAGGCCGCAAGCCTGACGCTTGCTCTGACAACCATGCACAATGCCGTCGTCACCATCGGGGGACTTCAGTCGGGACAGAGCCTGCTGGTTCAGGGTGCAAGTTCAGGCGTCGGACTGATGGCGCTGCAGATTGCAAAACTCAAAGGCGCGAAACTCGTCGCCGGATCATCGACCGACGCCACCCGCCGCGCGCGTCTGTCAGAATGCGGCGCGGACCTCGCAATCGATTCCAGCGATCCGAAATGGGTCGAGCAGATTCTGAAAGCGACCGACGGAAAAGGCGTCGATGTCATCATCGATCAAGTGTCGGGGAAAACCGCCAACCAGAATCTTGCGGCGACGAAAGTTCTCGGCCGCATCGTCAATGTCGGTCGCCTCGGCGGCACCCATGGTGATTTCGATTTCGATCTGCATGCCGCGCGCCGCATCAGCTATATCGGCGTCACATTCCGCACCCGCTCCATCGAGGAAATCCGCGAGATATTCAGCCGCGTGAAGCAGGACATTTGGCCCGCAGTGGAATCCGGCAAGCTCAAGCTCCCGATCGACCGTGTGTTCCCGTTCGGCGACATCGCGCAGGCGGTCGAATACATGTCCGCCAACAAGCATTTCGGCAAGATTGTCCTGAAATTATAAATACAGTTGCTCCTGCGAATGAGACGCATTTCGGTGTACAAATTCGCGCATTGACGCTCAGCGCGCGAACGTGACAAGACGCGCGTATCCACGGGATTCCCATGAGCGCCATCAAGCAACGCGTCGCAGCCATTTCAATCGCCGCCAGCGCCAGCATGGCAGCGGTGAAATTTGCCGTCGGCATCGCCATCGGCAGTATCGCGCTGATCTCGGAGGCGCTGCATTCCTCCGTCGATCTAATCGCGACCGTCATCACATGGATCGTGGTGCGGATTTCAGACAAGCCGGCGGACGCCGAGCACCATTACGGCCACGGCAAGCTGGAAAGCCTGTCGGCGCTCGGCGTCATCGCACTGCTCTATATTCTGGCTGGCGGCATTGTGGTGGAAGCCTATGCGCGGCTGCGCGAGGGTGCCACACCGCCGACGCTGACGGCGCTGCCGTTCGTCGTTCTCGTCATCGACATCGCGGTGAATTTCTGGCGCGCGCGGGCGCTTCATCGCACCGCGATGGATACCAAGAGCCAGGCACTGGAAGCCGACGCGCTGCATTTTGCGTCGGATGTGCTGGGTTCGTTTGCGGTCATTATCGGTCTGGGATTATCCGCATTCGGCTATGCGTGGGGCGATGCGGGTGCCGCCATCGCTGTGGCGGTTCTGATCGCCCTGCTCGGTCTCAAGCTCGGACGCCGCACCATCGAGACGCTGCTCGATCAGGCGCCCGAAGGCGCGTCGGAAAAAGCCGAGAACGCCATTCGGGCCATTCCTGGCGTGGTCGACGTCGAGCGCCTGCGCGTGCGTATGGTTGGCGCGCGGCATTTCGTCGATGCCACCGTGCAGGTGCCGCGCACCTATCCGATCGACCGCATCGACGCCATCAAGCAGAAAGCGCAGGCCGCAGTCAGCACCGCGCTTGACGATGCCGACCTCACCTTCACCGCGATCCCCGTGGCCCGCGACAATGAGAGCGTGCGCGAGCGCATCATGGTGATCGCGCGCAAGTCGGGTCTCGCGATTCATC
>JAYVYQ010000305.1:0-2173 GCA_043784125.1 Afipia sp. | reverse complement strand
GCCCTCCTTCACTTCGGGCAGGAATCCGCCACCGATGAACGGCAGCGTCGCTAATCCAAGCGCCGTGACAATGCCCACCGTCCAGAGCACCGCCTTGGCGTTCGTTTCCACCCGCTGGAGCAGGCGCACATAGCGCGCCTTGAGCCAATGCACCACCGGCGGTTCGTCCCGTTTGAACTCCCGCTCGCCGAGGAACACCAGACAGAGGGCCGGCGTGACGGTAAGCGCGATCGCGAGCGAGGCGAGCGTCGCGTAGATGAACGCCAGTCCAAGCGGCGAGAACAGCCGACCTTGCACGCCGGACATGGTGAGAATGGGAAAGAAAACGAGAATGATTGCGAACGTGGCATAGACCACCGCGCCCTGGACTTCGATGGTGGCGTCGAGGACAACTTTTAAGGCGGATCGCGGCTGTGCCAAATGGCGGTTCTCGCGCAGCCGGCGCAGGATGTTTTCCACGTTGATAATCGCGTCGTCCACCACCACGCCCACCGCGATAGCCAGGCCACCGAGCGTCATCGTGTTCAGGTTGATGCCGAATCGTTGGAGCACAATGATCGCTCCCAGCAACGAGAGCGGAATCGCCGAGCAGGAAATGGCCGCCGTGCGCAACTCGAACAGGAACAACGTCAGCACAAGCACCACGAGCACTGCACCAATCAGCAGCGAACTTTTGACGTTGTTGGTGGCCGTAACAATGAAATTGGCCGGGCGAAACAGGTCCGCGCGCAGCGTGATACCTTGCGAGTCCAGCAACGGCTTCAATTCGTCGAGGGCTTGTTCGATATTGCGTGTGACATCAATGGTATTGGCGCCGAATTGGCTGTTGATGACGAGGCTGACGCCCGTTTTGCCCATGATGGCCGCCGCGCCAATGGGCGGCTCGGCCGCTTCGACTACTTTGCCCAAATCGCCGAGTCGGACGATAGCGCCCTTGCTTTGGCTGACGACGCTTTGCGCCAACTGTTCCGCCGTTAACGACTGGCCTTCGCTCTGGAGGACGATGCGCTGGCTCTCGTTCTCGATGAAGCCCGCACCACGCACAGCGGTGGCGCGTCCGGCAGCGGCGAGCACATCATCAATAGAAAGGTCGTAAGCCACGAGCCGATCCGGGCGCACCTGCACTTGAAATTCTTTCGCGTCGCCGCCAAACACGGAGACCTTCGCCACGCCCGGAACGGACAGGAGACGCTGCTTCAGCGTCCAATCCGCCAGCGTGCGCAGTTGCATCAACGAACGTTTTTCGGACGTCAGTCCGACTATCAAGATGGTGCTCGTCGAAGAAGTCAGCGGCGTCATGCCGGGCGGTTTCACGCCTTGCGGCAGTTGGCCCGCGACGCTAGTGAGTCGTTCAGCGATAGCTTGGCGTGCGCGATAAATGTCCGTGCCCGAATGGAACGTGACCACGATGAGGCCGAGCCCCTGGATGGATTGCGAGCGGAGCGCCTCGATGCCTTCCACGCCGTTGATCGCGTTTTCAATCGGCAGCGTGACCAACTGCTCCACCTGCTCCGGCGCGAGCCCCGCCGCTTCCGCTTGGATGTTCACCATCGGCGGCGCGAACTCGGGGAACACGTCGTATTTGGCCTGCGTGTAGGAATAAATCCCGTAGCCCGCCAGCGCCAGAGCCAGCGCAATGACGATGCCGCGAAAACGAAGTGAGAAATGGACAATGTGGCTAAGCATGGGACAGCCTCATTTGCCTTCCTCCCCAACGGAAATCTGCGCGCGGAATTCTTCCGACAGCAGCGCCTGCGGCCCTCGCGACACCACAATTTCGTGTGCCGCAAAACCTTTTGGCTGAAACCAGCCGCTCTTTACCGGCTGTTCCGTGGAGATTTCACGCCGAACAAATTTGTCCGGTTTGGTTTGGATGTAGATCCACGCTTTGCCTTGCAGCCAGATGACGGCCGACGACGGCACAATGACGCCTTCCGCGGGCTCGCCCACCGCTAGCAGCGCCGTGACGTTCATGCCGGGCAGTAAACTGCCCACAGCTGCCGGAATTATATAGTAGAAACTCCGCCCTTGAATTTTCGGATCAGTGCGCAGCGCGGCGGAAACAAGCTTCGCATCAATAAGATCGCCCTCGGCGGTCTCCACCGAAGCGGTCTTCGATGTGGCGAGCACTTGGCCGGGAGACTCGGTGACTTGAACGAGCAGTTTCTTCTGT
>JAYVYQ010000304.1:0-4862 GCA_043784125.1 Afipia sp. | reverse complement strand
ACGCCGCCTGCCGATGACGGGTACCGGTCGCTCGGGCGAGGCCGTTGCGGCTGTCCGGTTCAAGGCGTGGCAACCGTCATCGGGATTGCATCCGACCGTTCCTGTCCACGCGCCGCTGACATTCGATATCATCGACACATGGAACGGCCGTTCATTGGGGGGCTGCGTCTATCACGTCGCCCATCCCGGAGGCCGAAGCTACGACACCAAGCCAGTCAACACCTATGAGGCCGAAGCACGGCGGCTGGCCCGGTTTCAGGATCACGGCCATTCGCCGGGCGCGATCAAGGTACCATCGGAGGAGCGATCCCTCGAATTTCCCCTCACGCTCGACCTGCGGATGCCACCACCGCATTGAGCATCGCGCCAGAATAGTTGAAATTGCCGCGCGAACGGGAGCGAGTCGGAATGGCGAAGGCAGACGGGGAGGCGACGGGACAATCCGGTCAGCTTGACATGTTGCATTGGTCGCGAACCTACGTTCCGCTGCCCGGAATTCCGGACGAATTTCTCGATGCGAGCGGAGCACCGCGCGGCGTCTGGACACAATTTTTCAATGCGTTTTCCGAATTTGCTCCGAAGGAAATCGAGCGACGCTTTGCAATCGCCGATCAGCATATGCGGGACGCGGGCGTATCCTATCGTGCGCCGGGCGAGACCGCAGATCGTTCATGGCCGCTCAGCCATTTGCCGCTTCTGATCGATGCCGCGGAATGGAAGCAGATCTCCGAAGGCATCAAGCAGCGCGCGCAACTTTTTGAATTGATACTCCGCGATCTTTACGGAGACGGCAAACTTGTCGCCGATGGCGCATTGCCTGCTGCGGCGATTGCCGGAAGCGCCGAATATCTGAGATCGGTGTGCGGCGTGACGCCACCCGGCGGTCAATATCTCAATCTCTACGCCGCCGATATCGGTCGCGGCCCCGATGGTCGCTGGTGGGGGTTGAATGACCGCACGCAGGCGCCGTCGGGTGCAGGCTACGCGCTCGAAAATCGTCTGGTGATGGCGCGTGCTTTGACCAGCCTCTTCGGCACGATGAACGTCGAGCGGCTGGCACCCTTCTTTGAGGCCTTTCGCGACAGCCTGCGCGGAATATCGGAACGCGACGAGCCGCGCATCGGATTGCTGACGCCGGGCAGTGCAAGCGAAACCTATTTCGAGCATGCGACGCTTGCGCGTTACTTGGGATTTCTTCTGGTCGAAGGCGACGACCTTGCGGTGAGCGACGATCGTCTGCATGTCCGCACCGTCGCGGGTCTCAAACGCCTCGATGTATTGCTGCGGCGGGTGGATTCGAATTCGCTCGATCCGCTCGAACTCGATGCGCGCTCCACGCTAGGGGTGCCCGGTCTGATCGATGTTATCAGGAAAGGTAATGTCGCTGTTGCCAACATGCCGGGCTCCGGCGTGATGGAGGCGCGCACGCTGCTCGGATTTTTGCCTAGCTTAAGTGAGCGATTGCTCGGCGAAGATCTGAAAATGCCGCATATCGCGACCTGGTGGTGCGGGCAGAAAGCCGCGCGCGAGGAGGTGCTCTCGCGCCTCGACGAGATGGCAATCGAAGGCGCTTACGGTCAAAGCGTGCCGGGGTTTACCAGCAATGGACCGGTGCTCGGCGCGTCATTGTCAAAGGCCGAGCGTGTGAAATTGAAAGACGCGATCAACAAACGCGGCATCGACTTTGTGGGCCAGGAACTTGTTCGTCTCTCGACCACGCCGGTCTGGGAAGATGGACATGTGACGCCACGCCCATTCGTTTTGCGCGTCTTCGCGGCCGCCACGCCCGATGGCTGGACCATCATGCCGGGCGGGTTCTGCAGGATCGCCGAGCGCGCCGATGCGCGCGCTGCGTCAATGGGCGAGGGCGCAAGTGCTGCGGATGTCTGGGTCGTGTCAGACAAGGAGGTCGCGTCATCGAGCCTGTTACCGCCGAGCGACGCGGTCAGTATCAAGCGCATCGCCGGATGGGTGCCGAGCCGCGCCGCCGACAATCTGTTTTGGCTGGGACGCTATCTTGAGCGCGCCGAAGCGACGTTGCGTCTGGTGCGCGCATTGAGCGGCGCCGTCCGCGAACCGGGCAAAGGGCCATCATCGGCGAACAATATGGTCGAGCGGGTTCAACGCCTGCTCGTGACATGGGGAGCCGCCACGCCGGCCACGCGCGCGAAGCCCGCCGCGACGGTCGCGCAGGCCTTGCAGGCGGCAGACAAATTCGGATCGGCATTGTCGCTGGTTCGCTCCGCTCAGCGCACTGCGACATCATTGCGCGAAAGACTTTCGCCTGACGCATGGCATGTCATTACGGGCATGGTCGAGCGGCTGTCAGTGAAAGCCGAAGACGATGAAGCATTGATCGACGCCGCCGAAGCCACCCTGCAATCACTCGCCACTTTTGCAGGCATTGCGCAGGAAAACATGAATCGCGCGGCGGGATGGCGATTTCTCGAGATGGGCCGCCGCGCCGAGCGCGCCATCAACACCGCGCGTTTTGCGCGGCAGTTTGCATTCGACGCCGCGACTTCAGAAGACCTAGATCTTCTTCTGACGCTGGCGGATTCGCAGATCACCTATCGGTCGCGTTATCTGGTCGGGCCATTACTGGCCCCGGTACGCGATCTCGTCGTGCTGGATCCGTATAATCCAAGATCGGTGGCGTTTCAGATTGCAGCCCTCAACGATCACATCGCGAGCCTTCCGAGTTTACGCGAAGGCGGATTGATCGATCCGCCGCATCGTCTCGCGGTCACGCTGCAGGCTGCAATGTCGGCCGGCGAGGCCGCCGCCTTTGACACCAAATCCCTGTTCGCGCTGGAGCAAAACCTTCTCAATCTGGCCAATGTCATCGGTTCGCATTATTTTCCTCATGGCAGCATTGCCACACGGCCGGAGAAGCTGACGGGGTTTGCGTGATCTACGACATTCGTCATGTCACCACATACGCTTACGAAAGCCCGGTCAGTTTTGCCCGATGCTCGCTTCGGCTTGAGCCGAAAAGCGGTGGTGGTCAGGAATTGATTTCGCATAGCGTCGAAATTAAACCGTCGCCCCGCGAACGAAGCGCGCGTACCGACTTCTTCGGAATCATGACCGAAAATATCGTGATCGATACCGCTCATCGTTCGCTGCGCATCGATGCGCGTTCTCGTGTCGATGTGACGCGCGCAGCCCTTGCGCGCGACGCGGACTCGCCCGACTGGGAGCGCGTGCGCGAGTCTGCCTATGCGGCCGATAGCCTTCGGGCGTCATCACCGGTCGGCTATATGTTTGCGACGTCGCTGGTGCCGATCCTGTTGCCGGTTACAGATTATGCTGCAGCGAGTTTTGCGCGCGGAGGGGGAATGGTCGCAAGCGCATCCGACCTGATGCGCCGCATCAACCAGGACTTCGCTTACGATTCGAAGGCGACGGAAATTTCCACGCCGCTCGGAGACGTATTCGCGAAGCGGCGCGGTGTCTGTCAGGACTTCGCGCATATCATGATCTCAGGGTTGCGCGGGCTCGGTCTGCCGGCAGCCTATGTCAGCGGTTATCTGCGCACCACGCCTCTGCCCGGCAAACCGCGATTGCAGGGAGCGGATGCAACGCACGCGTGGGTTTCGGTCTGGTGTGGTGCGGACATCGGCTGGATAGGCCTCGATCCCACCAATGATCTGATGGTCGGAAGCGACCACGTCGTTCTCGCGGTTGGCCGTGACTACACCGATGTCTCGCCCGTTGACGGAATCATCGTCGGTTCGCGCAAACAAAAGCTGACCGTTGAGGTCGATGTCGTTCCCGTCGAATAGGCCGGCAATTATGCAGCGCGGGTGCGTGCCTTTGTCTTGGTCGCTTTCGCGGGCTTTGCTTTGACCGCTGTCGCCGGCCGCGCGCCGGGACCGGGATGAACATGAACCTCCTTGGCCGAAAGCGGCTCGCCGCATTCGGAGCAGATCATCACCGGATTGAAATTCTTGCCGCACGTCTGATGCGTGTGAAGTAGCGGGCGCCCGCGCTCATCGACCATATGAGTGTCGCCCCAATGCACGATTGCCATCATCACGGGATAGAGGTCGAGACCTTTTTGCGTGAGGATGTATTCATGCCGCTTCGGCGAGTCCTGATACGGAATGCGGCGCAGTACGCCAAGGCGCACCAATTTCTTTAGCCGCTCGGCGAGCAGATGTCGGGTGATTCCCAACGCCGACTGAAAGCCTTCAAAGCGGCGTGTTCTGAGGAAACATTCGCGCAGGATGAGCAGGCTCCAGCGGTCGCCGATGACGCCAATCGTTCGCGCCATCGAACAGGGTTCTTCCTCAAGGGCATCCCATCGCATGATAGACTCCGGTGCGGCGGGCGGGTTCGCCGATTCCGCATTCTAAATAGATACCAAGGCAGACGGAAGCTGTCGGCTCAGTTGCTGCAATCGGGATACCGGTATCAGAAAGTCATCGGAATTGACAGTTCAATTATAGAACTATAGGACAGAAGCGCGCTGACATCGCGCCTTTCTTCCGAAGCGGATCGATCAATCGGTTTAGGCCCACAATCAATGTCGTGAGGAGATCTCCGGTGGCAAGTCCCCTGAAGGTAGAGTTTCAGTTCGATTTCGGCAGCCCCAATGCCTATCTGGCGGAAGTCGCAATTCCCGGAATCGAGAAACGCACCGGCGTGAAATTCGACTACGCGCCGGTTTTGCTGGGCGGCATCTTCAAGGCGACGGGCAACATGTCTCCGTTCGATTCATTGCGCGGCATCAGGAATAAACCGGAATATCAGGCACTCGAAACCGAGCGCTTCATCCGCCGTCACAACATCACGGCATTCAAAATGAATCCGTTCTTTCCGGTCAACACGCTGATGCTGATGCGCGGCGCGGTTGC
>JAYVYQ010000303.1:0-3913 GCA_043784125.1 Afipia sp. | reverse complement strand
CGCACGGGAGCGTCAATCCAGAGATCGGTAAAAAACTTTTCCGCGATGCTCGCCATCTGCGGCGAGAAGTCCCCATAGGCTTTCAGGATCGTGCTCTTGGCGTCGTTCCATCCGATCTGCCCGGTCGCTGCGAACGGCAGCGGCGCATTGCGGTCCCAATGCGCGAGCGTCTTCTTGCCGAACCAGCGCGCCTTCATCTTGTAGTAACGATGCGACAATCTCGGATACGCCGCACGCACCGATGCAACGAGCGCATCGACAACTTCGCGTTCGACGCGATTGTTCAGATGGCGCGAATCCGCGATGTCCTTGAAGCCGCGCCAGCGGTCGGAAATTTCCTTGTCCTTGGCGAGCGTATTGGTGATGAGCGCAAAGGTGCGCTCATTGACCTTGAAGGTTTTCGCCAGTGCCTGCGCCGCCGCCTTGCGATTTGCGGGCTTGCGGTCCTGCAAAAGATTAAGCGTCGGCTCGATGGCCAATTCCTTGGCGCCGACCTTGAATCGCAAAGCCGAAATAGTCTGGTCGAACTGCCTGTTCCACGCGCTGTAGGCCGTCGAAGATTTCTCGTGAAACAATTGCTCGACGCGGTCTTCGAGTTGATACGGCTTGTCCTTGCGCAGGTCTTCAAGCCACGGACGATAGTGACCGAGCGCGGGCGTCTGCATTGCGCGTTCGATAGCGGCATCGTCGACGCGATTGAGTTCGAGCGCAAAAAACAGCAGGTGCACGGACGCCGCAGTGATGCGTTCGGAGACGTCGCCATAGAATTTCGTGATCGCCGGATCGACGGTGTTGCCCGCATGCGCGAGACCCGCGAATGAACCGAGACGGCCCGCGAGATCGTCAATGGCTTCATAGCTTTTCACAGCCTCCGCCAGCCACGTGCCGCCATCGGGCTTTCCGACGGCATCCGCGATCCGGCCTTTATATGCGCTCTCAAACGCAACGCAGTCGGCGTCCAGCTTTGCCAGATCGCGCGCGATCTCGGGTGCGGCGATGGAGGAATACAGATCGCCCAGATTCCATTCCGGCAACGCACCCGGCTTCGCCGCCTTTTTAGATTTTGCGGGAGATTTGCGGAGAGCGGATGTCGCGCGTGCAGCCATCATTCCAACCTATGCTTGTTCGATCCGATGCCCGTCGGCCGCCAACTCTTAAGAGGCCGTTAATCGGCATCGGCGAGAGTGCCCCGATTCGAGACAGATAGTTGAGAAGTGCGGGGAACGCCATGGCTGCGACCATTCTGATTGCCGACGATGACGCCGTGCAGCGCCGCCTTGTCGAGAACATGGTGCAACGCTGCGGCTATGAAGCCATCGTGGTCGAGAGCGGAGATGCCGCCATTGCCCGTTTGATCGACACCGAAACGACGGCGATCGACGCCATCGTACTCGATCTTGTGATGCCCGGCCTCGACGGCATGGGCGTGCTGGCGAAAATCCGCGAACTCAACATCAACATTCCGGTCATCGTGCAGACCGCGCATGGCGGGATCGACAACGTCGTGTCCGCGATGCGCTCCGGCGCGCACGATTTCGTCGTCAAGCCGGTAGGCGTCGAGCGGCTTCAGGTCAGTCTGCGCAACGCCCTCAACGCCAGCGCGCTAAAAGGAGAACTACGGCGCATCCGCCACAGCCGCGAAGGCAAGCTGACATTCAAGGACATCGTCACGCGTTCGGAGGCGATGGGTAATGTCATCGCGATGGGCAAGAAAGCCGCCTCATCGGCGATCCCGGTTCTGATCGAAGGCGAATCCGGCGTCGGCAAGGAGTTGATTGCGCGCGCCATCCACGGATCGAGCGAGCGCAGCGCCAAGCCGTTCATCGCGGTCAACTGCGGCGCGCTGCCCGAGAACCTCGTCGAGTCGATCCTGTTCGGTCATGAGAAGGGCTCCTTCACAGGCGCCACCGAAAAGCACGCCGGCAAATTTGTGGAAGCGAATGGCGGCACTCTGTTTCTGGACGAGATCAGCGAACTGCCACTGGCAGCACAGGTGAAGCTCCTGCGCGCGCTGCAGCAAGGCGAAGTCGAAGCCGTCGGCGGGCGTAAACCGGTGAAGGTCGATGTGCGGATCGTCTCGGCGACCAATCGCAATCTGCTCGACCGTGTGAAGGCGGGGCATTTCCGCGAAGATCTTTTCTACCGGCTGCACGTGTTGCCGCTGACGATCCCGCCGCTGCGCGCGCGCCGCGAGGACATCCCGCATTTGCTGCGGCATTTCGTGGCGCGGTTCTGTGCCGAAGAAAATCGTCCCATCACCGCGATCAGTGGCGAGGCCATGACGATGCTCGGTCAGTTGCCGTGGCCGGGGAACGTCCGGCAGCTTGAAAACGCGGTCTATCGCGCCGTCGTCATGAGCGAAGGCGGCCAACTTCAGGACAGTGATTTTCCGCAGGCAGCCGTCGGCCAAACTGTTCAGACCCACGATGAGCCGGTGATGACGGAAGCGCCTTCGCAGGGCAGTTCCGATCACATTAGTGGTATTGAAATACCAATAGCTCCAACCGCTTCAGCCAGCAAATTCCAACAGGCCTACGGCACCCTCGGAATGGTCGGCGAAGACGGCGAAGTGAGGCCCCTCGAGGAAATGGAAGGGGAGGCCATCCGCTTTGCGATTTCGCATTACCGCGGCCAGATGTCCGAGGTCGCGCGGCGGCTCAAGATCGGCCGCTCGACGCTCTATCGGAAGCTGGAAGAAGCCGACGCGGGAGCTCCAGAATCCGGCTCGGCCGACGCCAACCGTTAACGCGAATCGGCAGGATTGCGGCGCTTATGTGCCGCCAGTCGCGAGCGCGGAACGGACCGTTGCGGCGCGGTGACATGGCTTGAAAAAGCACGTGGCAATATGCGCAAACCGTTGCAAGCGGTGCGAAATTGAAGTCAGTGTCCGGCTGTTGACTTTGAGTTGATTGGGCGGCTGCTGGCCGCCTCCATCCGGCGCGTGTACGGTCTCGCCGAATTCAGAAATGCGGGACGCGCGGCAAAGTCCGAAGCCGGGTTTGCAAGGTTCCGACGTTGAAAATCAATGAGCTGTTCCATGCCGGGACGGTTTCACCCAAGGGGTGCGAGAATGCGTGACTATACCAGCGGCCGGGTTGCATTGACCGGGTTCGACCGCGTTTTGGTGGCGGTCGCCGCTACTTTCCTCACCGTCGCCGCGACCGGCGCGCAGGCACAATCCACCGATACCAACACCACCAAAGAACTCACAATCGACTCAAGCGTCCCGCGCCCCGAACCTGCCAACGTCCCGCCGCCATCGGCAGCCGACGTGAAGGCCGACGCCGCTGCGCCCGCGACCTCTTCGGCTGCTCCAACGAGTGCCGCAGCAACTCCGGCGCCAGCCGCCGAGTCTGCGAAGAAAGAAGAAGCCGCAACGCCTGCGGTCACTTCACCGGCAACCGCCGCCGCACCCGTCATCGAGCCGCCGAAGGCCGATGTCGCGACATCGCTTTCTCCCGCCGGTGAAAAATTGCGCGACCTGATCGTGTCCAAGGGCGCGAAGTATTTCGATCGCAAGAACGAACGCACTGCGGTCGAGAATTTCTACAAGGACCGCAACTACGCTTCGCTTTGGACCGATGGCGACGCGCTCAATGCGCGCGGCAAAAGCGTCACTGCGCGACTCAAGAATGCCGGCGCGGACGGACTGAATCCTGCCGACTATCCGACGCCGGATTTTACAGCGGCTACCTCACAGGACGCGCTCGCCGAAGCCGAGCTCAAATTGACCGAAAGCATGCTCGACTATACACGTCAGGCACAGAGCGGACGGATGCATTGGTCGCGCGTCAGCGCTGACATCTCCTACCCCGAGCATCCTTTCGATCCTGTTGAAGTGCTCATCAATATCTCGACCGCCAAGGACGCATCTGCTGCACTCGAGGGCTACAACCCGCCGCACAAGGGCTAT
>JAYVYQ010000302.1:0-5914 GCA_043784125.1 Afipia sp. | reverse complement strand
CTTCAAGCCGAATACCTATGCGTGCCGGCCGCCCGGCGCGTTTCACGGCCCGTTCAAGTCGGAAACCGGCTGCCTGCTGATGGAGATCCACTATTTCGACCCGGCTTGAATGGCGTGCCGGTAGTCGGCTGACCTTACCGAAAGCGCCCGGCATCGCCGGCGATCATCGACAACAGCGGCGGCGGCGAACTCTCGTTTCGGCGCTGCGTTTGAACGGAGCGGGCACGATTTCGCGCGCGCCCGTGCGTTAGCGACCCACGACAGTCTCCACGATCAGGATGTGCGGTCTGACTGATCGTCCATGTGGCGACAACGGCTCGCGCGTGGCACCCTTTAGCGCTGAAATATCAGCTCTGTCCAAAACGTCCGGCTACCCGGATTGAAGGCACCAGGCACCGATAAGATGGGCTTGCTCGATCGCTTTGGTGTCTGTATCTAAAATATCAGATGTGGAAAAGGAGCGGTGTATGAATTCGCAAGCATGGTCCCGACGTACCATCATTCGCGCCTTGGGAATTGGAGCGGTGCTGTCGCCCGCCATCGTGCGGTCCGACCTGGCTTGGGCGGAAGTGAACAAGTCGGGTGCCGGTGGCCTGGCTCCGCCGTCGAACGGCTCGTTTCTCGTGCCGATCATCCGCAAGCTTGAACTCGACAAAAAGAACGGTCTCGATTTCGACATCAACCTCTACAGCGACCCGAGTACGCTGTATTCCGATCTCGCGGCAAGCCGGACCAGCCACATCTTTGGTGCGATCTACAACTGCGGCAATTTTTACGTGCGCGGGGTGCCGCTGCAACTATTGTTCACGATCTCGACCGCCAATCACGCCTTCGTCTCCAAGAAGCCGGATATCAAGGCGGCCAGCGATCTCAAGGGCAAGACTATCGCCGCGACCACCAGTTCGGGCTTCTATGGAATGGCGGTGCTGTTCCTCAAGGAAAACGGACTCGACCCGCGCAAGAACCTGAACATCATCAACGCGCCGCCGTCATCGGTGCAGACGCAGTTGCTGGCCGAGAAGGTCGATGCGGGACTGTTGTTCGATCCTGCGTTGTCGAGCATGCTGTCGCAGGGCTATCATCTCGTCGGCGATATGAACGCCGGAATCCGCTCGGCCCTGAAAATGAAGGCCGATGCCAATGTCTGGTATCTCGGCTGCTACGGACACAAGGAATGGATCGACGCCGATCCGAAGCGGGTCGCCGCGGTCTTGAAGATGTGGCAGGAGGCCGCGGCCTTCTACAATGAAAATGCTGCGGAGGCCGATAAAGTGATCTCCGCATTTACCAGGGTTTCTGTGGATGCCCTGGCACTCAGCCGCAAGCTCAACATCACCCGGTTCAAGGTGGAGCCGGCGATCGAAGAAAAGGGCAATCTGGACGCCTTGTTCGGCGGATTCAAAGAGGTCGGCTTCCTGACCGACGTGCCCGACGCCGGCATCTACTATCCCTGGACCAAGAAATCGTGAATGGCACTAGGGAGCAGGACGGCCCGGCGGAGCCCGAGACGATGCGTCCGCCCGGCGATGCCGTCGCCTTGGCCGCCATCAGCGGCATTCCCTATGATGCTGTCGCAGCAAGGCTGCGGCGCTCGCGCAGTTTGCTGTCGCGAACGTTCAGGGCGGTCCTGCCGTTTCTGATGATTGCCGTGTTGTGGCAGACGGCGTCGCTGTTCACCAAGCCTTATCTGTTTCCGGGGCTTGGGAGCATCGCGAAAAGTTTCTGGACCATTCTGACAACGTGGGACCTGCTGTCGCAAGGGCTCGTAACGTGGCTGCGATTGCTGGTAGCAGTCACCGCGTCGCTCGCCATCGGCATTCCCGTTGGACTGGCTATGGGGCTTTCGGAGACCTGTGACGAGTTTCTTCGTCCGGTCGTGAAGTTCATCATGGGCGTTCCGGCGCTGAACTGGGTGATCATTGTCATCATCTGGTTTTCAACGACCGAGCTTCGGATCGGCTTCGTGTTGATCGTTCTGTGCACGCCGGTCGTGGTGTTCTGCGTCTATGACGGTGTGCGTTCGATCGATCGGAAACTGAGCGACATGGTGCTGGCGTTCGGCGCCAATCCGTTTCAGCACATCCGCCTTTTGCTGTGGCCCTATGTGCAGGCATCCGCTTTCACGGCGGCCAAGCTCAATGTCGGCAACGCGGTGCGAACCGCAATCGTGGCCGAACTGGTCGGCGCCCCGCTCGGCATCGGCAAGGAACTCGATCTCGCCAAGAACGTGTTCGATATGCCGACGGTGCTGGCATGGACGATCTTCCTCGTCATGATGGCACTGATCATGACTCAGGGCCTCGAATACGCCGAGCGGCGAATGCTGCGCTGGCGCGGACAAAGCCATGGGAGATCCTGACATGGCCAGCAATGTCGCGAGCGCACCGTCGCCGAAGCTCCTCGTCGAGCGCGCGCGCAAGAGTTTTCGCCATGATAGCGGGGTAGAAATTTCGGCGATCGCCGATCTCAGTTTTTCGGTCAAGAGCGGCGAATATGTCGCGATCGTCGGACCGACCGGGGCAGGCAAGTCCGTTTTGCTCGATTGTCTCCTGGGGCTGAAATTTCTCGATGCGGGTCAAATTCGCGTCGATGGATTGCCGGTTGAAAATTTCGTCCGGGAAAAAAAGGGCCACATCACCCGGATATTCCAGGAAGACAGGCTGCTGCCCTGGCTGTCGGCCACCGACAATGCCGCGTTCGGTCTGCAGATCCAGGGTGTCGCGCAGGCCGAGCGGCGCAAGCAGGCCGTGCGCTGGCTGGACGCAGTTGGACTCTCGGCCTTCAAGGACGCGTTGCCAAGGGAATTATCGGGCGGCATGAGGCAACGCGTGAACATCGCGCGCGCTTTCGCGCCGAGCCCGGAACTGGTGCTGCTCGATGAGGCCTTCAGCGCCCTCGACGAGGTCACCGCTTCGCAGCTGCGGCGCGATTTCAAGATGCTGGCTCAGTCGCAGCAGACCACTTTTCTGATCGTGACCCACAGCATCGACGAAGCGATCTTTCTGGCCAACCGAATCCTGGTGTTCGGTGCGCCGGCGCGGCTGATGGCGGAAATCGCTGTTCCTGAACGGGCGTGGGAGGATCGGGCGGTATCGGATCGCATCAAGGATGAAGTTCGTTCGCTGATCGTCGCGGGCGCGCGGCGCGCGCTAACGGCAACCACTGCATACAAGACAAGAGAAAGAATATGATAGAAGATCGAGTATTGATTGCGGGGGCGGGACCCGTAGGTCTGGTTGCCGCGGCGCAGCTAGTGCGCCAGAAAATTTCCGTCACGGTGCTCGAGGCCGGCAACGACCTCAGCGGTGAATCGAGAGCATCGACGTTTCATCCGCCGACCCTCGACATGCTCGATGATCTCGGCGTTGCACGTCAACTCATCGATGAAGGGCTGAAGGCTCCAAAACTTCAGTACCGCTCGAAAAAGGATGGCGTGATCGCGCAGTTCGATTTCGGGGAAATCGCGGACCGGACTAGGCATCCCTACCGGGTGCAGAGCGAGCAATTCAAACTGACGCGGATATTGCTGGAGCATCTGCGCAACGCCAGTCATTTCAGAATCGAGTTCGGAGCGCGGCTTGAGAATGTCCGGCAGGATAATGACGGCGTACAGGTGTCGGTGCGGGTCGGCGACAGGGAAGAAATCCGGACCGGTCGCTGGCTGATTGGCGCCGACGGCGCGAGGAGTGAGGTGCGCCGTTCGCTCGGTATCGAATTCGAAGGCTTCACCTGGCCGGAACACTTTCTGGTGTTGAGCACGTCGTTCGATTTCGATGCGGTCATTTCCGATCTCGTCTCGGTCAATTATGTCGCCGATCCGGAGTGCTGGCAATTTTTGCTGCGGATTCCCGGCATGTGGCGGGTGATGTTTCCGGTTCCTCAGGATGTCGGCGACGAGGCGGCATTGACCCCTGAATTCGGACAATCGCTGCTGGCCCGCGTCGTGCCTGGTGTGAAGTCCTTCGAGATCCTGCATACCACGCTCTATCGGGTCCACCAGCGCGTCGCCAAGCAGTTCAGATTAGGACGTGCCTTCCTAGCCGGCGACGCCGCGCATATCAACAATCCGCTCGGCGGCATGGGTATGAACGGCGGCATCCACGATGCCATTAACCTGACGTCGCGGCTGGCTGCGGTCTGCCGCGGAGAGGCTGCAGATCATGAGCTTGATCGCTACGACGCGCAGCGCCGGCTGGTGACGCTGGAGAGCGTCCAGACCCAGACGATTCAGAACAAGCGCGATCTCGAGGCCAAGGACGAGCAAAGCCAGGCGGAGTTTCGCGATCGCCTCAGAGGCATCGCGGCAGATCCCAGTGCGCGCAAAAACTATCTCGAGCGCGTTTCAATGATCGCGAGCTTGCGGCGCGCCGGCGAACTCGGCTGAAGACAAATCATTTAATGAAACCGACAGGAAAAATAATGTCCACTCATTCTCTCTCCCTTACGCTCGCCAGCCGCAACGCGGATGAGGCCGTTGTCGTGACCATCGACGCCTGCGTCATCGCCGGCTGGACCGGCCGGGATGCCGTCGCGCTCGAAAAGCATATTGTCGAACTGGAAGCGTTGGGGGTGAAACGACCGGCCTCTACACCGATTTTCTATCGGGCCAGCAAACAGCGGCTATTGATCGCGGATCAGATCGAGGCTGTCGGTAGTGCGTCGAGTGGCGAGGTTGAATTTGTCATCTTGCAATACCGCGGCAAACTCTGGGTCGGCGTCGGCTCGGATCATACCGATCGCGAAGTGGAAACCTACGGCGTCTCCGTGTCGAAGCAGATGTGCGACAAGCCAATCGCGCCGGTGTTCTGGGCATTCGACGACGTCAGGGATCACTGGGACAAGTTGATACTGCGCTCGTTCATCACCGTCGACGGCAACAGGCAACTCTATCAGGAAGGCACGCTGGACAAGATGCTGGCGCCGAAGGATCTGATCGCCCGCTATACCGGCGGTAACCAGCTGGCGGAAGGGACGATGATGTTCGGCGGAACATTCGGTGCCATCGGCGGCATCCGGCCGGCTCCGCGTTTCGATTTCGAGATCGTTGATGACGTCATTGGCCGGAAGATCCGCCATGGCTATGACATCATATCGCTGCCGATCGCGGGGTGAGGGCGGCCAATGAGCCAGATCACGCGGCTGCGCAAGGATCGGGTAACCGAACCCGTTCTGGCGGAGTCCCTGAAAGAGCAGGCTTATGAAGCGATCAAGCATCGCATCATCACCTGCGCTTTCAAGCCAGGAGAGGAATTGAGCGAAAACGCCGTCGCCGGTCTGCTCAAGATCGGCAGGACGCCGGTTCACCAGGCCTTCGACCGTTTGAATACGGAAGGTCTGGTCGACGTTCAGCCGCGCAAGGGGGTCGTTGTCAGGCCGATCAATCTCGATGAAGTCATTGAAATCATCGAGATCCGGCTTCTCAACGAGACACACGCCGTTCGCCTCGCCGCGGAGCGGGCCAGTTCAGCCGAGATCATGGCGATACGCGACGTTTTGGCCAAGGCATCCGGCGCGATCGCGGCCGGCAAGGTCGAGGCCATGATGCTGCTCGATCGCGAGTTTCATCGCCTGGTCGCGCGCGCCGCGCACAACACGGTGCTTGCCGACATTCTGTTGAAGCTTCACGAGCGCTCGTTGCGGTGGTGGTTCATTTCACTGGCCGCGCCGGATCATCAAGGCATCGTCAACGATCAGCATCACCTGATTTTCCAGGCGATCAGCCACCGCGACGTGGAGGCTGCCGAGAACGCGATGCGCGCCCACATCGATTCATTTCGACGCAACGTCTTGCGCAACCTGTAGGACGAAAGGGGGGTGACCTGACGGATATTTTGGACCGGCGGGATAGAGACTACTGCATAGCTTGGCTCCGATCTAGATGAGTTGTCGGGACTGATGTCTGCGGTGCCGGTGG
>JAYVYQ010000301.1:0-7226 GCA_043784125.1 Afipia sp. | reverse complement strand
GGCTGGATCGGCGCGGTCGGCGTCGTGACCTCCGACACGCCTGCGAAGTTCGGTCAGTTCGTAATGGATCGCAATCTTGGCGGTGCGACGGTGGTGCTGGATTCCAGCGGCGGATCGGTGCTGGACTCCATCGCGATGGGGCGGCGCTGGCGCGAACTGCGATTGAAGACTGCAGTCGGCATGGTGATCGAGCACACCCCGGTCGGCGGCGGCGTCGAGCGTGACGTGTTGCCGAACGCGTATTGTGAGTCGATGTGCGTGTTCCTGCTGCTGTCGGGCCAGACGCGAACCATACCGGCAGGCGCGCATGTCCGCGTGCATCAGATCTGGATGGGCGACCGCGCGTCGGATGCGAAGGCCGCCAATTATTCCGCGCAGGACATGATGATCGTCGAGCGCGACATTGGACGGCTTGCGAAATACACATTCGAGATGGGTGGCTCGGGCGACCTGCTGTCGCTGGCACTCAGTGTTCCGCCCTGGGAAGCGTTGCACGAATTGACCGACGATGAGTTGCGGCTGACGAATCTTTTGACTAACGACGCAGTCGCCAGCGAAAAACCTGTGCAGGATCGGTTCGTCAGTTCGCAGACGACTGCGACGAAAAGCGCTCCGCTCACGTCGACCAGAACCGCTACGGCAGAACCGCCGACAGGCGGCGCGGCGGTCGCGCCCGATCTGAAATAAATCCAGTGAGATTCCGTCAGCTTTGTGCGGGCGTGAGTGAGCCCGCTTGCTTGGCTTCGATCTGCCCGATGGCATCGACCACCGCATCGAACGTCAGCAATGTGGAGGCGTGGCGCGCCTTGTAGTCGCGCACCGGCTCCAGCAGAGCGACATCGGCCCATTTGCCGTCCGGCGGTGCGCCGTTTTCTTTCAGCATTCGGCGCACGGTCTCGCGCAACTCGCGCAGTTCGGGTGCGCTTGAGCCGACGACATGGCGTGCCATGATCGAGGAGGAGGCCTGCCCGAGCGCGCACGCCTTCACGTCATGGGCGAAATCGCTGACTACGCCGTCCTTCATCTTGAGATCGATTTTGACGGTCGATCCGCACAATTTTGAGTGGGCGGTGGCTGACGCGTCAGGGTCCGCCAACCGGCCCAGACGGGGGATATTCCCAGCCAATTCGATGATTTTCTTGTTGTAGATGTCGTTCAGCATGATGTTTGAAACTACGGCTGCATAAGACCATTGCCGACGGCACCCTTGGCGCATCCGGCCCAACCCCTATATAGTCCTGACGTTGCAGGAATAAACCCGCCTGCCGCTCAAACATCCGGGAATGGTGACGCACTTTCCGCGATTAACCGGTGACACTCCGGCCTCTCCATAAGGGTTATTGTGGACTGGGACCGGTCGAACGGAGACGAAATGGACGCGATCATCAAGCCAATCCGCGGCGGCAAGCCCGACAAACTCGAAATTCCCGAATCCGACTATATGGCCGCGCCGGTCAGGGCGGACGCTCCGCGTCCGTCGCGTGCGGAGGCCGAGCAGGCCGTCAAGACGCTGCTGTCCTATGTCGGCGAAGACGTGAAACGCGAGGGTCTGCTCGATACGCCGCGCCGCGTGGTCGAGGCCTATGACGAACTGTTTCAGGGCTATTTCCAGTGCCCGGCCGAAGTGCTGAACCGCACATTTGGTGAGACGGCCGGCTACGACGATTTCGTGCTGATCCGCGACATCAGTTTCAATTCGCATTGCGAGCATCACATGATGCCGTTCTACGGCAAGGCGCATATCGCCTACGCCCCGGTCGACCGCGTGGTCGGCCTGTCAAAGTTGGCGCGGCTGGTCGATATTTTTGCCCAGCGCCTGCAGACACAGGAGCATCTGACCGCGCAGGTGGCCGGTGCCATCAACACCATCCTCAAGCCGCGCGGCGTTGCGGTGGTGATGGAAGCCGAACATACCTGCATGTCGGTGCGCGGCATCGCCAAGGAAGGCGCGAAAACATTGACGACACGCTTCACCGGCGTGTTTCATGATAATCCCGACGAGCAGAACCGTTTTCTCAATATGGTACGCGGGCTGTAGGGCTTCTCCGGAGGCACTTCCGGCCTGACGCCGAAAAGTGCGAAGCGGTTTTCGGGTAACGTCATGCCTAGCAAAACCCTCCGAAAGAAAGCCACCGACGTGAACGCATCATCGCAAGCCAATAGCAACGACATTGAGGAAGGTCTGACGTTCAGACCTAAATTCGATGCGTCCGGTCTTGTCACCTGCGTCGCGACCGACGCCTCATCCGGCGATGTGCTGATGGTCGCGCACATGAACGACGAAGCGCTGCGCAAAACCATCGAGAGCGGCGAGGCGTGGTACTACAGCCGCTCGCGCAAATCGCTTTGGAAAAAGGGTGAGACCTCCGATCATGTCCAGCGCGTCATCGAGATGCGTATGGATTGCGATCAGGATGCGGTGTGGATTCGTGTCGCGCAGGAAGGCGAGGGCGCCTGCCACACGGGGCGGCGGTCGTGCTTCTACCGCGCGGTGACAAACGAAGACGGCTCGGCGAAGCTGTCCTTCGTCGATGCCGACAAGACATTCGATCCGGCAAAAGTCTATCGCTAGACGTCAGCCGCCCGGATTCTCAGCGCAGTTTTCTCGGGATATGGCGCTTGGCCCGCTGATCCTCGATGCTCCAGAACAGAGCCGTCGAGGCAATCAACAGGCAGCCAACCAGTCCGAAAAACACCCACGTGGCGTCCGCTACACTGAACGAGTCCATCATTCCAAGACCCTCCAATCGCCGAAATCGATGCAAGCACTGTACCTGGCGGCATGACAGGCTCGCATGGCAGCTTCGTGTCCGGCATTCATCGGCGCAGGCTCAGGGCGTTAACCCCGCATTAACCATAATGGCCGCACCCTCGATTAGGTTCCTGGGGAGCGGGGGCTGCAATGACGATCGATACGTCCAACATCTTTTCGGGATTGGAATCCGCGCGCGCCAAAATCGCGGGCTCGATCAGGAATGCCGCCAGCGCGACCGGCGCTAGCTTCGAGTACCTCGTCTCCACCGCCAAGATGGAGTCGAACTTCAACCCCGGCGCGAAAGCCTCGACCTCGTCGGCACGCGGCCTTTTCCAGTTCATCGACCAGACTTGGCTCGGCACCGTGAAGGAAGCGGGTCCGAAACTCGGCTTTGGAAAATATGCCGATTCCATCACCAAGACGGCGGACGGAACCTACATGGTCAGCGATCGCGCAACGCGCGACGAGATTCTCAAGCTGCGCGACGATCCCGCTGCCGCCTCCGCAATGGCAGGCGTGCTGACGCAATCCAACAGTTTCAAGTTGACCGGCGCGCTGGGCCGCCGCCCGAGCGATAGCGAACTCTACATCGCGCATTTCATGGGTGCCGGTGCGGCCTCGAAGTTGATTTCAAATGCGGAAAATAGCCCCAACAAATCGGGCCCCGCATTGTTTCCCACGGCTGCTGCGGCCAACCGCTCGATTTTCTATAATCGTGACGGCAGCCCGCGAAGTATCTCGCAGGTCTATTCGGTGCTGACGTCGCGCTACGACACGGCTGCCAATTCGCAGGCGACGCAGAACGTGCTGGCATCCGCCGGCGTCACGCCGGGGTCGACGCGCGTGGCCAGCGCCTTCACGCCCATCGACAACGCAGCGTATCTGTCGAGCTTCCCGCAGGCCCGCACGCCTGCGCCAGCGCCACAGCAGGTCGCGGCGCTGCAAACCCAGAACGAGCCGATGTTCCGCTCGCTGTTTCAGGGTGGCGACCGCCCCGAGCCGGTATCTCCTGCGGTGCGTGAGCTATGGGGCAATTCGTCGTCGCTGACCTCGACACTGCCCGCGTCTGGCGCGCCGGCCACCGCAAGCGCGCCACGGCCGCTCGATTTGTTCAGCGACCGGGCTGGCGTGTTCAGCAGCTAGGCGATAGACGAGGCGTCGTCGCACGGGACCTCGCGTGAGCTATATCTTCGTCCTCATCGTCGGTCTGATTGCCGGTGTCGTCAGTGGCATCGTCGGCACCGGCTCGTCGATCATGCTGCTGCCGGTGCTGATCTATCAGTTCGGCCCCAAGCAGGCCGTCCCCATCATGGCCATTGCCGCCATCATGGCCAATCTCTCGCGCATCATCGTGTGGTGGCGCGAGGTCGACTGGAAGGCGGTCGCGGCCTATTCGATCACCGGCGTGCCTGCAGCGGCCATCGGCGCGCGGACATTGCTGGCGCTGCCGTCGCACGCCGTCGATATCGCCATCGGCGTTTTCCTGCTGTCGATGATTCCGGCACGGCGCTGGTTCGCCGCGCACAACATCACGCTGCCGTTGTGGGCCATGGTCATCGTCGGCGCTGTCGCGGGATTTCTCACCGGCATCGTTGCATCGACCGGTCCGATCACCGTTCCGATCTTCATGACGTTCGGACTTGTCAAAGGCGCGCTGCTCGGCACCGAAGCGGCCGGCTCGCTGCTTGTTTACATCTCGAAAGCTTTGACCTTCCGGCGCTTCGATGCGATGCCGCTCGATGTTTTTTTTAATGGATTGATCGCAGGCTCGTCGCTGTTTGCAGGGGCCTTCGTTGCCAAGCGTTTCGTGCTGAAACTCGACCCGGACTCGTTCCGGCTGATGATGGACGGGCTGATGCTGGTCGCGGGATTGTCGATCCTGTGGGGCGCGTTTATTTAAGCGCCGATTTACCGCGGTTAACAAAAGCTCAATAACCGCAGCGGTTTATGGTGAACTGTTTCTTAAGTGTCATGGTTTACGCTTTCTGACAGTCGGCATCGTGTGGTGATGCCATCATGTTGCGTAAGCCGGAATACCCATGATCGTTCGGCAGTTTATCAACTGGGTTCGCACCGCCCCCGCAGGCGAGCGCGCAGAGGCAACACGGGCTTTGGCTCGGGCTTGGCTCATTTCAGATTTATCGGACGACGATCGGGCGGCCGCCGAAGGCGCGCTGCTCATGCTGCTCGACGACGCTTCGCCGCTGGTTCGTCAGGCAATGGCTGAAGTTTTTTCAGGCGCGATCGATGCGCCGCCATCCATCGTCGCAGCGCTGTCGGTCGATCAGCCCGCGATAGCTGTCTTGGTCCTTGAACATTCACCGCTGCTGATCGATGCCGATCTGGTCGACATCGTCGCCACCGGCAATCCAGAAACCCAATGCGCCATCGCGCGCCGCGCCGATCTGCCCCCCTCGGTGTCGGCCGCGATTGCGGAAGTCGGCAGCGCATCGGCGGCTCTCGAACTCATCGAGAATCCCGCCGCCGCGCTGGCGCCATTCTCGCTCGACCGCATTGTCGAGCGGCATGGACATCTTGCTGCTGTCCGCGAAGCGCTTCTTGCTCTCCCGGACCTTCCGGCGGCAACGCGGCTCGCTTTGGCCGAACGTTTGTCGAGCACGCTGGCGCATTTCGTGACCGCGCGGCAATGGCTCAACCCGGATCGCGCCCAGCGCGCCACGACGGAAGCGCTGGAGCGATCAACCGTCAACGTCGCCGCCAAATCTCGCGGCAACGACATGACCGTGCTCATCAAGCATCTGCGTGGCACGGGACAGCTCAATGCGGGTCTGGTGCTGCGTGCGTTGCTGTCCGGCAATCTCGATTTGTTTGAAGAATCGCTGGTGGAACTGTCCGGTCTGTCGCGTCATCGTGTTGCGGCTCTGGTCCATGACCGCAGCGCCGTCAGCCTCAACGCCTTGCTGGCGAAAGCCGGCATGCCGGAATCGACCTATCCGGCGTTTCGCGCGGCGCTCGATGCCAGCCATGAGATCGGCTTCGTCGGCACCGTCGACGGCGCGACGCGCTTGCGCCGCCGCATGGTCGAACGCGTGCTGACCCAATGCGAGCAGGGACCATCGAGGCCGACCGAGTCGCTCCTGATCCTGTTGCGGCGCTTTGCCACCGAATCCGCACGCGAGGAAGCCCGTGTGTTCTGCGATGAGCTGGTGGCTGCGGCGCAGTTCCCCGATGTGGTCTATGACGATGACTATCCGGCGGAAGACCTCGTCATCGCCGAGCCTCTTGAAGCAATCGAGCCTTACGACGACGAACCGCGAGTCCTTGAACTTGAAGCGCCTGAGGAGCAGGACGACGAGATCGAGGAAGACGTCATCTGGGACAAGCGTCTCGAACCGGTGTTCGACGACCATGCGAGCTTCGATGGCTTTGTCCGTCAGGACAATGACGGCCATTCGATCGCGGCGTAGCGATCGCGCGCTTTCTTCAATTCAGGCAGATCATTATTCGGCCGGCGAAATGCTCGGCGACAGGACGGCCTCGAGATGATCGGGGCGATCCTTGTTGACGGCGATCAGGTATTCGTCGGCAAGGCCGCGCAGGCGCTGGCTCAATTCGTCCGCCATGCCGACGGCCTCGATCCGGGACTGTTCGCGGAAAATCGCGTGAATGGCATTGACATGATGCGCGATCAGTTCGTCCGGAACTGTGACCAGATCGGGCGCGTGTTCGATGATCCGGCAAAGACTTTCGGCAGCTGAAGCCGCGGTCGGGTATCCGAAGGTGGCAGCGTCGCCCTTGATGTCGTGCGCGGCGCGAAACAGTTCTTCGCGGTTTTGCGCGTTCATGCCGTCGGTTTTGATCGCAGTATGTGCGGCGCTCAGTCGCTCGCATTCCGCCAGCATCCAGCCTTTGAATTCACCGGATAGCGAGGCAAGCGCCTTCTCAGCGCGCGCGACCGGATCGTCCGGGTCCTTGTCGTCCACAAGCCGCACCAGTTTGCGCAGCGGGTTGGGCTGGGTGATGACCTGATAGTCCGCGAAGGTCTCGACCTTGATCTCGACGGCTTTGTTGTTGGCCATGATCGCTCCTAGCCGGCGACGCGGGCTTTATCCAGCAATGACGGCTGCTGGACGACCTCGGCTTCGCCGCCGTTGCGGCGCTCGACACCGATATAAGTGTTGTTGGTGTTGCGGCGGCGATCTGGACCGAAATAGTTCTTGGTCTTGATGAAGGGGCGGGGGTTGGCCACCACGTTGAGAATACGCTGGTAGAGTCCCTTGGCGGAAATCGGCTTAGCCAGGAATTCAGTGACGCCGGCATCGCGCGCGATCATGACGCGGCGCTTTTCCGAATGGCCGGTCAGCATGATGATGGGAGCGTAGGGATTGCCTGCGCCGTCCGGCTGGCGGATCATTTGTGCCAATTCGAGTCCGTCGAAGATCGGCATCGACCAGTCGGTGATGACGATATCCGGAACATAATGGCTGTACATTTCGAGCGCGGTCGCGCC
>JAYVYQ010000300.1:0-4030 GCA_043784125.1 Afipia sp. | reverse complement strand
GATCTCGATGTCAAAGCCGTCAAGATCGGCATGGTGTCGCGGCGCGACATCATCGAGACAATCGTTGCGGGGCTCGATCGCTGGAAGCCGAAACATGTCGTCGTCGATCCGGTGATGGTCGCGACATCCGGCGACCGGCTGCTGTCACCCGACGCCATCGATGCGCTGCGCAAGATGCTTTTCCCGCGCGCGACTATCATCACGCCGAACCTGCCGGAAGCAGCCGCGCTGTTGGAGGCGAAGGTTGCGGTCAGCGAAAGCGAGATCGAAGCACAGGGCAGGCGGCTTCTCGAATTCGGATGTCCTGCGGTGCTCATCAAAGGTGGGCATGGCGAGGGCGTAGAGAGCGTGGATTTTCTTGTCACGCAAAAATCGACAATTCGCCTCGCAGCACCACGCGTTGCCACCAAGAATACCCATGGCACCGGCTGCACATTGTCGTCGGCGATTGCGGCCGGCCTCGCAAAAGGCGAGAGCCTTGAACAGTCGGTCCGCGCAGCGAAGATTTACGTCAGCGCTGCGATTGCCGCCGCCGACAGGCTTGGCGTAGGTCATGGGCATGGCCCAGTGAACCATTTTCACGCGTTCGATTGATCGTCGCGTTCGGCACCTGTCGTCCAACTGTCGCATGCCGCCGGTAGTTTCAGGAAAATCTTGATTCTACCGGGACACCCTCATGGCCAGCGCCGATCTCGAAAAATCCACTGTTGAAACCGCCTATGCGCGCTGGGCACCGATTTACGACGCGGTGTGCGGGCCAGTAATGGTGAAGGGCCGCCGTGCCGCTGCCGAAGCCGCGCGCAATATCGGCGGCAAGATTCTTGAAGTTGGCGTCGGCACGGGATTGTCGTTCGACGATTACGACGCAACCACCGAGATCACCGGCATCGACATGAGCGAGCCCATGCTGGCGAAAGCCCGCGCCCGCATGGCGAGCGGCAAATATCCGTTCGTCAAAGCCGTCCACCAGATGGACGCGCACCACATGACGTTTGCGGACGCGACCTTCGATTGCGTCGTGGCGCAGTTCGTCATCACGCTGGTTGCGAACCCTGAGCAGGTTTTGTCCGAATGCCATCGCGTCGTGAAACCCGGCGGGCGGATCATTCTCGTTAATCATCTGTATTCGGAAGTGGGTTTTGCGGCCGCTGTCGAGCGCTGGGCTGCGGAGAAAACCCGCTCTCTCGGGCTTCGGCCGGAATTTCCATTCGCGCGGTTGCAGGCATGGGCGCAATCAAACGCAAGCGCGAACTTGATCGAACGGCGCAAAGTTGCGCCATTCGGCATCTACACACTGATTTGTTTCGAGCGGACGCTCGAGCGAAGAATAGCGTGAGTTGTCACTCAGTTGTCATCAAACCTTGATAAATGCTCGTCTATAGAAAGACAGGTTGTGAGCGAAAGCACTCCCGAACGCCACTTTCGCACATTGTTTATCTCCGACGTCCACCTCGGAGCCCGCGGTTCGCAAGCCGACCGCCTTCTCGACTTCCTCCGCGTCCACGATGCCGACACCATCTACCTCGTCGGCGACATCATCGACGGCTGGGCGCTGCAGTCGAACTGGCACTGGCCGCAATCGCATAATGATTTCGTGCAAAAGATTTTGCGCCGCGTCCGCAAGGGCGCTCGGGTGATTTACATCCCCGGCAATCACGACGAATTCCTGCGCAACTATTACGGCACGCATTTCGGCGGCATCGAAGTTGTCGAGACCGCGATCCATCACGGCGTCTATGGCAAGAAATATCTTGTGATCCACGGCGATATTTTCGACCTCGTGGTGCAGAACGCGCGCTGGCTCGCGCATCTCGGCGACCGCGCCTATGATTTCGCCATCCAGATGAATCGCACGGTCAATTTCTTTCGCAAGCTGTTCGGCCGGCCCTATTGGTCGCTGTCGCAATGGGCGAAGCAGAAGGTCAAGAACGCGGTGAATTATATCGGAGCGTTCGAGGAAACCTTGTCCGGCGAAGCAAAGCGCCATGACTGCGATGGCGTGATCTGCGGCCACATCCATTTCCCCGTCATTCGCAATATGAACGGCGTCAGCTACATGAATTGTGGCGACTGGGTGGAAAGCTGCACGGCACTCGTCGAGCATCATGACGGTCAGTTTGAGATTTTGACTTGGACCGATCCGCTGCGTCATGCGCGTCCAGTGGTCGCGCGCGAAGCGCAGGCTGCGTAATGAAAATCCTCGTCGCCACCGACGCTTGGCACCCGCAAGTCAACGGCGTGGTGCGGACGTTGAACATGATGGCGGATGCGGCGGCGTCGATGAATGTCGACGTGACGTTTCTCACCCCGCAGGATTTCAAGACGATTTCGCTGCCGAGCTACGCCGATATTCAACTCGCGCTGCCGTGGCCTTCCAGAATTGCCGAGATGATCGAGTAGGCTGCGCCCGATTACATTCACATCGCGACCGAAGGTCCGATCGGGACTCTGGTGCGGCGCTATTGTCAGAAAAACAAAGTTCCGTTTACGACGAGCTTTCACACCCGCTTTCCCGAATATATCTCGGCGCGCTTTCCGATTCCGGAATCGTGGGTCTGGGCGGTGCTGCGATATTTTCATGGCACCAGCGACGCCGTGATGGCGGCGACGCCGGCACTTGCCGATGAATTGCGCGGGCGTGGATTCCGTAACGTCGTGCTGTGGTCGCGCGGTGTCGATGCGAAACTGTTTCATCCGCAGGATGTGGATCTCGGCTTCAAGCGCCCAGTGTTTCTGTCGGTAGGCCGAGTGGCGGTCGAAAAGTATCTCGACGCGTTTCTCGATCTCGATTTACCGGGAACCAAAGTCATTGTCGGCGACGGCCCCGCGCGTGCCGAGCTTGAACGCAAATATCCCGACGCGATGTTTCTCGGCATGATGCAGAGCGAACAACTCGCCCAAGCCTATGCGTCCTCCGACGTCTTTGTTTTTCCGAGCAAGACCGACACCTTTGGGTTGGTGTTGCTAGAGGCGCTCGCCAGCGGCGTTCCCGTTGCGGCCTATCCGGTGTCGGGACCTTTGGATGTCATTGGCGATGCGCCGATCGGCATGCTCAATCACGATCTGCAATCGGCCTGTCTGGCGGCGCTGCATGTGTCGCGCGATGCCTGTCGCGAATTTGCGCTTGAACACAGTTGGGAGGCTTGCGCCCGCGTGTTCGTTGAGAACGTTACGCGCGAGCGGCCGCCGCAAGTGAAGCGGCGCTGGCGGCAGCGTCTGGCACGGCGTCTGCGCTTCGCGCGCGGACAGGCACCCACCACCGCCGAGATCGCATAGCGGCTGGCTGCGGCACGCCTTGCCCCATTGTGGTGAGGCGCGATACAAGCCGCGCATGACCAACTCTCCTCCGACAATTGCCGACATCGACGCCGCCGCGAAAGTGCTCGCGCCTTACGCGGTCCGCACGCCGTTGCTGACGTCGCCTGCGCTCGATGCGCTGACCGGCGCGCGGGTGTTTCTGAAAGCCGAAGTGCTGCAGCGAACCGGCTCGTTCAAGTTTCGCGGCGCGTTCAACAAGCTGTCATCGATCCCGCAGGACAGACGCGCCGCAGGCGTGGTGGCGTTCTCTAGCGGCAATCACGCGCAGGGCGTGGCGGCGGCGGCGAAAATTCTCGGCATGCCGGCCACCATCATCATGCCGACCGATGGGCCGGCCTCGAAGATCGAGCGCACCAAGGGCTACGGCGCCGAAGTCGTGCTGTACGACCGCTACACGGAAGACCGCGAGAAGATCTCGCGCGATCTTTGCGACAAACGCGGCGCAACTTTAGTCCCGCCGTTCGACGATCCGAAGATTATCGCAGGACAAGGCACAGTCGGTCGCGAAATCGCCGAGGATTTGATCGCGCTCGGAATCGTGCCGGACATTATCTCTGCGCCCGCGTCGGGCGGTGGGTTGATGGCGGGTATTGCGCTGGCAACGCGTGCAAAGTTTCCCAACGTCACGCTGATGACGGCGGAACCCGAAGGCTTCGACGATCATGCGCGTTCGCTCGCGTCGGGACGACGCGAGGCGCACTCGCACAAGGGC
>JAYVYQ010000299.1:0-17424 GCA_043784125.1 Afipia sp. | reverse complement strand
ACGGGCGAAGAACGCAAGCCCCGTCGCGATCGCCAGCGCACGCGCGGCGGCCGTGGCAAACCCAATAACGGCCCTAAGCCGGCCGCACATGCTCCCGCGAAACCAGCACCAGTCGCCGCCCAGCCGCCGTCCATTGGACGTACCGCGCCTGCTGCGGCACCCCGTGAGCAGCATTCGGAGGCCGCAGATCATTCGCATCTGCCGGCTTTCCTGCTGCGGCCAGTTAAAGCGCGCGGTTAACCAAGCCTTCCCGTTCACTAATGGATAACCGGCCCGTTTACGGGTCGTTCATCCTCGTCCCTTAATTTGATCGCGATACTTTTATCTATTTCGCGAAGCAAGGAAGGCAGGCAGAAGCCTGCCTCGGGGACACGGAACGTGATTGGCCTCCTTGAAGAACATGAACGCACGATGGCGTTCGCAGAAGTCGCTTTGGGTCAAATCCGGTCCTTGCGCCAGACGGCGGTGCCGCGCAATTACGAGATCTGGTACGTTTACGCGACGGGTTACAACTCCGCGCTGAACAAGATCATCAACGAGACGCTGGCGCGCAATGGCAAGCTGACCGAAGCCGAACTCGAACAAATCTACGAAACCTATCTTTCCCAGATCAAAACCACCGATCGCATCGACCAGGTCGGCTCGCGGGTCATCAACGAAATTGACGACGTGATGACGCTCATCACCGATGCGCTCGGAATGACCACGAACTTCGGCGACAGCCTCGAAGGCGCGACGGCGAAGCTCGACAAAGCCAAGGATCGCGATCAGATCAAGGCCGTCGTTGAGGCGCTCGTGGTCTCCACGCGCGAAATGCAGGAAACAAACAAGGCACTCGAATCGCGCCTGACCGCGTCAAAACAGGAAATCGGCAGCCTCCAGCAAAGCCTCGAGGCGATCCGCGTCGAAAGTCTGACTGACCCACTGACCTCGCTTGGCAACCGCAAGTTTTTCGATCGCGCGATCGAGGGAGCTGTCGAGCACGCCGCCAGCACCGGCGAGCCGCTATCCTTGCTGATGCTCGACATCGATCATTTCAAATCGTTCAACGACAATTACGGCCACCTCACCGGCGACCAGGTATTACGTTTGGTCGCGATGTCGGTGAAGCAAACCATCAAGGGCCAGGACATCACCGCCCGTTATGGCGGCGAGGAGTTCGCGGTCGTGCTGCCGAACACAGCGTTGCGTCAGGCGTTGACCGTCGCCGACAATATTCGCCGCGCCGTTATGTCGAAGCAACTCAAGAAAAAATCCACCGGCGAGATTCTCGGTCGCGTGACGATCTCGATCGGCGTGTCGATGCTGCAGCCGGGCGATGACACCGACTCGTTGATCGAACGCGCTGACGCATGCCTCTATGCGGCCAAACGCAACGGGCGCAATCGCGTCATTTGCGAAGCCGACCCTGAGTTCTCGCCAGCCGATCGCGTTCAGGTTGCCTGACGCTTTTTCGTACCCGCCGTCTTTTTGGATTTTGGTTTCGGCTTCGCCGCCTTGCGCGCTGGCGTCTTCACGACAGGCTTCGCCGATTTTCTTTTCTTCGGCTTTTTGACAGCTGCGCGTTGAGCCGCACCGACCGCCTGCCGTGCCCAGATAGCAAGTTCCTCGGGATCGTCGTAAAGCCGCTCCGGCACATGCCAATACGACTTCACCACAACCGTCTTGCTTTTAGGGTCGTACTGAAACGGCTTTGAGCCTTCAGCCTCGTATTTCGCAACCGATTGCTCATCGACGCGGAATATCAATCCGCCACGCAACGCCATCGCGAAATTAACGCCGTCCGCAGTTACGCCATACCCGCTGAACATGCGGCGAAGCGTAACGGGTCCAAATTCGGAAAACAGTTCAAAGATGAAATCGCGGTCCATTCTTAAGGGACCGGTTCGATCAGCCGTCGATCTTGGCGGCGGTGAGCTGGACCGACTCGCCGCAACCGCACGCGCCGGTCTGGTTCGGATTATTGAAAATGAACTGCGCCTGCATCTTGTCTGCCTTGTAGTCCATCTCGGTGCCGAGCAAGAACAGCACGGCCTTCGGATCAACGAGAACCTTCACGCCCTTGTCTTCGACCACTTCGTCGTTCGGGCGCACCTCGTGAGCATATTCCACGGTGTATGACTGACCAGCACAGCCGCCATTCTTGATCCCGACACGAAGACCCACAATGTCCGAATCCGCGCGCGCTGAAAGTTCCTTGACGCGCGACGCTGCCGCTTCCGTCAGGCGCATGACCTGAGGACGCGGACGAACCGCGGGCTTCGCAGCGGGAGTTGGGATGCTTGGCGTCATCGCATTCATTTGGCTATTTCCTTCGGCGGTTCAAGCCGATCATCGTCAATATTACACGCCGAATCGTAAACGTCTTTAACTCACCACATGTTGAGAACGAGACGCGCCTCGTCCGACATCCGATCCGGGGTCCACGTCGGCTCCCAAACCACGTTGACGCTGACTGGCCCCACGCCTGCGACGCTCGCCACAGCGTTTTCCACCATGGTCGGCAATTCGCCAGCCGCCGGACAATTGGGGGTCGTGAGCGTCATCTGCACGTCCACCGAGCGGTCGTCCTTGATGTCGACCTTGTAGATCAGGCCGAGTTCATAGATGTCCGCCGGAATTTCCGGGTCATACACCGTCTTGAGCGCGGCCACGATGTCGGTGCCGAGACGTTCGGTTTCCTCGGGCGGCAAAGCCGACTGCGTGTCGAACTTCCGCGGCGCTTCGGTCGCCTGAATGGTGTCGTTCATGAGAATAGCTCCCGCGCCTTGATGAGCGCCTGCGCCAGCTGATCGACTTCAGCCCGCGTATTATACATGCCGAATGAAGCGCGGCACGTCGCTGTGACGTTGAATCGTTCCAGAAGCGGCATCACGCAATGCGTTCCCGCTCGCACGGCGATACCGCCCCGGTCGATGACGGTCGCGACATCATGTGGATGCGCGCCCTTCATCTCGAATGAGATGACCGGGCCCTTGTCCTTGGCGTTACCGATAATGCGCAGCGAATTGATCTCACGCAGTCTGCCGGTCGCGTAAGTGAGCAGGTCGTGTTCGTGCTTGGCGATGCGTTCCTTGCCGATCGAATTCACATAGTCGATGGCGGCACCAAGCCCGATGGACTCAACAATC
Organism: Afipia sp.; assembly: GCA_043784125.1. GTDB lineage: Bacteria > Pseudomonadota > Alphaproteobacteria > Rhizobiales > Xanthobacteraceae > Afipia. The sequence continues at coordinate 14,293 of JAYVYQ010000299.1, read as the reverse complement.
GCGGGTGTACCGGCTTCGAATTTGTGCGGCGGATCACCGTAAGTCACCCAATCTTTCGCGACCTCGCGGATCATTTCGCCGCCGCCGTTGTAAGGGCGCATGGCGACGAGATGATCGTATTTCGCATACAGCACGCCAATGCCGGTGGGGCCGTAAAGCTTGTGACCGGTGAAAACATAGAAATCGCAATCGATATCCTGCACGTCGATGGTCATATGCACCGCCGCCTGGCTGCCATCGACCAGCACAGGGATGCCGCGCGCATGCGCGAGCTTCACAACCTCTTTGACGGGCACCATCGTGCCGAGTGCGTTCGACATCTGCGTGATGGCGACAAGCTTGGTTTTCGCCGTCAGCAGTTTCTCGAACTCGTCGATCAGGAAATTGCCTTCATCATCGACCGGCGCCCATTTGATGACCGCGCCATGCCGCTCGCGCAGGAAATGCCACGGCACGATGTTGGAATGATGCTCCATGATCGAGAGCACGATCTCATCGCCTGCCTTGATGTTCGGCTCACCCCATGACGACGCCACGAGATTGATCGCCTCGGTCGCATTGCGGGTGAAGATGATCTCTTCGCTGCGTTTCGCGTTGAGAAACTTCTGCACCTTGGTGCGGCCGCCTTCATAGGCTTCTGTCGCGGCGTTCGCGAGGTAATGCAGCCCGCGATGAACGTTGGCATATTCGGACTTATAGGCCTGCGTCATGCGCTCGAGCACAGCATTCGGCTTTTGTGCCGACGCCGCGTTGTCGAGATACACCAGCGGCTTGCCATAAACCTTCAGGGCCAGCGCGGGGAAATCCTTGCGGACCTGTTCGACATCATATGAACCGTTTGCGACCGCCGGGTGCATGCTCACCCCCGCGCCGCCAGCCATCGTTCGGCTGTCGCCATCGCGGCTTCGCGCAGGTCGTCGTCGACGATGGAATCGATGGCCTCACCGACGAAGGCTGCAATCAAAAGCGCCTGCGCTTCCTTCTCAGACAATCCGCGCGCGCACAGATAGAACAGAAGGCTTTCATCGAGCGCGCCGGTGGTCGCGCCGTGACCGCAGGTGACGTCGTCAGCGAAAATCTCAAGCTCAGGCTTGTTGTCGGCTTCCGCCTCGTCGGACAGCAACAACGCGCGCGTCATCATCTTGGCGGCGGTCTTCTGCGCGCCCGGCTTCACAATGATACGGCCCTGAAACACCGAATGACTGCGGTCGTCCAGCACAGCACGGAACACTTCATTGCTGGTGCAATTCGGCACCGCATGGTCGAGGAACAGCGTCGTGTCTCCGTGCTGCGTGCGGTTGAGGAGATTCACGCCGTTCGTCGCAACGTGCGAATGCTCGCCCGCGCACGTGATGAAGCCCTGATAACGGCTGACATTGCCGCCCGACGTCATATTGAACGTGTTGAAATGCGAATGCGCGCCAACAGTCACAAAGGCGGTGGAGATGTTGAAGGCATCGCGCGCATCTTCCATGAAGCGCACGTGGTCGAGGCGGGCGTGATCGCCTACCGAGAGAACAAGCGCATCGTGAACCTGATAGGCGTTCGCACCTTCCGCCGCTACAAAGCGCTCGATCAGTGTCGCTGTGGCCTTGTTTCCCAAAGCAAACAGCGAACGGGTGAAAGACGCAGCGCCCTTCGCCGTCGAAAGGTGAACAACGTGAATGGCGGACTTTAATTCTGTGCCGTCGGCGATCTCGATGACCACACCGTCGGTCATCATCGCAGTGTTCAACGCCACCATCGGATCGGCCTGCGAACCGGTAGCTACGAGCCGGTTGCGGATCGCATCCCCACCGGTCTCCAGCGCATCGCGCAGCGTGCGAATCGCCAAGCCTTTCTCAAGCTTCGCCAGATCCGACAGCTGCGGCGCAAATACGCCATCGACCAGTACCAACTGGCGCGCGCCGGCAACAGCCGCTGACTTCAGCGCCGATTCCGCTCGTGCAAACGCGCCATGATCGGGTGCAGGCGCCAGAGGAAACACTTCACGCATCGACATGCGCAGATCGGTGTATTTCCAATCCTCCATCCGGCGATGCGGAAGACCCGTTCGCTCGAATCTCTCGAATGCCTTTTGCCGCGCAGTTGCAACCGCCGCAGAACCCGGCAGCCGGTCACGCGCGACGGCGAACACATCGCCGAGCGCTTGCGCGTTGTTGGTTTTTGCGACTGCAACGTTCATCGAATTTACGCCGCCTTGTCTTCAAATTGCGCATAGCCGGATTTCTCCAACTCCAGCGCCAATTCCTTGCCGCCGCTTTTCACGACGCGGCCCTTAGACATGACGTGGACGAAGTCAGGAACGATGTAGTTCAGAAGTCGCTGGTAATGCGTGATGACGACCATCGCACGCTCCTTCGAGCGCAGCGCATTCACGCCATCAGCCGCGACGCGCAACGCGTCGATGTCGAGCCCTGAATCCATTTCATCGAGGATGCACAGGCTCGGCTGGAACAGCGCCATCTGCAAAATCTCGTTGCGCTTCTTTTCGCCGCCGGAGAAGCCGACGTTGACACCGCGTTTGAGCATATCCATCGGAATGTTGAGCGACTCCGCGACGGATCGCACCTTCTTCAGAAAATCAGGCACCAGAAGTTCGGCCTCGCCGCGCGCCTTGCGCTGCGAATTAAGCGCCGTGCGCAGAAAATTCATCGTGGTGACGCCGGGAATTTCCACCGGATACTGGAATGCGAGAAACACGCCTTTGGCGGCGCGCACATCCGGAGCCATATCCAGCAGATCTTCGCCCCTGAACAGGATTTCACCAGCCGTCACCTCATAACCCGGCTTGCCGGCGATGACATGCGACAGCGTCGATTTGCCCGAACCGTTCGGGCCCATGATGGCGTGGACTTCGCCCTTGTTCACGGTGAGGTCGAGACCATGCAGGATCTCGTTGTCTTCAACCTGAACCTTGAGACCTTTGACTTGCAGTAACGCGGTCATCCCACACTTCCTTCCAGCGAGATCGAGATCAGCTTCTGCGCCTCGACCGCAAATTCCATCGGCAATTGCTGCAGCACGTCCTTCACGAAGCCATTGACCACAAGGCCAACGGCTTCTTCCTGCGAGAGGCCGCGCTGAATGCAATAAAACAAAACGTCTTCGGAAATTTTCGAAGTCGTCGCTTCGTGCTCGAACAGCGCCGACGAATTCTTGGCCTCAATATATGGAACAGTATGCGCGCCGCATTTGTCGCCGATCAGCAACGAATCGCACGCCGTGAAGTTTCGCGCGCCCGTCGCCTTGCGATGGGCCGTGACAAGACCGCGATAGGTGTTTTGCGAGACGCCCGCAGCGATGCCCTTGGCGATGATGCGGCTCGTCGTGTTCTTGCCTAGATGAATCATCTTGGTGCCGGAATCGACCTGCTGATAGCCGTTCGAGATCGCGATCGAATAAAATTCGCCGCGCGAATTGTCACCGCGCAGAATGCAGCTTGGGTATTTCCACGTGATCGCAGAACCGGTTTCCACCTGCGTCCACGAAATCTTGGAATTCTTGCCGCGGCAGTCGCCACGCTTGGTAACAAAGTTGTAGATGCCGCCCTTGCCTTCCGAATTGCCCGGATACCAGTTCTGCACCGTCGAATATTTGATCTCGGCATCGTCATGGGTGACGAGTTCGACCACGGCGGCATGCAACTGGTTCTCATCGCGCTGCGGGGCCGTGCAGCCTTCGAGATAGCTGACGTAAGAGCCCTTGTCGGCGATGATGAGCGTGCGCTCGAACTGGCCGGTGTTGCGCTCGTTGATGCGGAAATATGTCGACAGCTCCATCGGGCAGCGCACGCCCGGCGGGAGGTAAACGAACGAGCCGTCCGAGAACACAGCCGAGTTCAGCGTCGCAAAATAGTTGTCGGAGGTCGGCACCACGGTGCCGAGATATTTCTTCACCAGATCGGGATGTTCGCGGATCGCCTCCGAGATCGGCATGAAGATCACGCCGGCTGCTTTCAACTCGGCCTGAAACGTCGTCGCGACGGACACAGAATCGAACACGGCATCGACAGCCACGCGGCGCTCGCCTTCGGGACGCACGACGCCGGCGAGCATTTCCTGCTCGCGCAGAGGAATGCCGAGTTTCTCATAAGTCTTGAGAATTTCCGGATCGACTTCGTCGAGCGAGGCCAGCGCGTTTTTCTTCGGCGCCGAGTAATAATACAAATCCTGATAGTCGATCTTCGGATAATGAACGCGCGCCCAGGTCGGCTCTTCCATGGTCAGCCAGCGGCGATACGCTTCAAGCCGCCACTCCAGCATCCACGCCGGTTCGTTCTTTTTCTCGGAGATGAATCGGACGGTGTCTTCCGACAGACCACGCGGGGCCTTGTCGGATTCGATGATGGTTTCAAACCCATATCGATATTGATCGACGTCGATCTGGCGAACCCGATCGACGGTTTCTTGGACGGCAGCCATTCATTCCTCCGCTCGCGGTTTCAAGGACCGCGGTGGAACACTAGGTTGTAGAAGGGCTTGGGCGCAATTTATGCGCTAAGATTAGAACCATTCAAGCCGATTGCTATCCTCTAACTAATACACCTGACAGCTTTCTCCAAGCCTCAAGACAGCGATCAATGTCCGCGTCCGTGGTCTGCCAGCCCGTGCTCAGGCGCAGCGCTCCATCCGCAAGGGCGCGCGGCACGCCCATGGCGGCAAGCACATGCGAAGATTGAACTTTACCGGAGGAACAAGCCGAGCCGGACGAAAGCGCGACGCCCTCCAGATCAAAGGCGATAACGGCGGTCTCCGCCTTCATGCCCCGAAAGGCAAAAAGGGTCGTATTGGGCAATCTGGGCGCGGTTTCGGCAAACACCGTCATGTCCGCGCGGGCTTTAAGACCCGTTTCCAGGCGCTGGCGGAGCCGCTCCATCCGCTCGGCGTCGCCGCCCATGGCCTGCATCGCAGCCGCGACAGCCGCTCCAAAGCCAGCGATACCGACGACATTCTCGGTTCCGGCCCGACGGCCTTGTTCCTGACCGCCGCCACGAATGGCCGCGGCTAGTCCATGCACGCCCTCTGCCACGACAAGTGCACCAATCCCCTTGGGACCACCCAGCTTGTGAGCGGACACCGTGAGGCAATCGGCTTTCAGCTTGGTGATGTCGATCGGAATGCGACCAAATGCCTGGATCGCATCGACGTGCAGAAGTCCGCTCGCTGCATGCACGATGTCCGCGATCTCGGAAATTGGCTGAATGGCGCCGGTCTCATTATTGGCGAGCATCACCGACACCAGCGCGGCCGGCCTCGCCTCCAGCATTGACGCAAGCCTGTCGAGATCGACCAAGCCTTCGGGTGTCACTGGCGCGATCGCAATTGCATCCGACAAAAAACGGCCGCCCGCCAGCACCGATGCGTGCTCGATTGCGGAAACAATCAGCCGCTGAACCGGCTGCTTGTCGCCCCGCCGCAAGCTCGGCGTGAGCGCCAGGACATTCGCTTCCGTTCCGCCCGACGTGAAAATCACATTCCGCGCATCGGCTCCAACCGCATGGGCAATAGTCGCGCGCGCGGCTTCCACCATATTTCGTGCGCCGCGCCCCTCCTCATGCACCGACGACGGATTGCCGATCACATCCAGCGCAGCCGTCATGGCCGCCCGCGCCTGCGGCCGCAGCGGCGTGGTGGCATTCCAGTCAAGATAGATTCGCTCGCGTATCACGCCATCGGCCTTGTTGGATTCCCGGAAACACTCGGTCGCGATGCTTCATATTGGGCCACGAAAGCGACTTAGCGATGCTCAATATGCTTGCTTTTCGCCCTACACCCTATGGTAGAACGCGGCCTCAAATTCACGCCTCAACCGGCCTGAACCAAGCAACAACTCATCGACACTCCATTCGCACAGGCTGACCCACCAGCACAATGTCGATTGACTATCTCGCTTAAGGACACTGATGCCCGAAGTTATTTTCACCGGCCCCGCCGGCCGACTCGAAGGCCGCTATCATCCGGCGAAACAGAAGAATGCGCCGATCGCGATGGTGTTGCACCCGCATCCGCAGTTTCACGGCACGATGAACCACCAGATCATCTATCAGGTGTATTATTCATTCGTGGCGCGCGGCTTCTCGGTGCTGCGATTCAACTTCCGCGGCGTCGGCCGCAGCCAGGGCTCGTTCGATCACGGCACCGGCGAGTTGTCGGATGCAGCGTCGGCGCTCGATTGGGCGCAGACCATCAATCCCGAAGCGCGCGCCTGCTGGGTCGCCGGATTTTCGTTCGGTGCCTGGATCGGCATGCAGCTTCTGATGCGCCGCCCTGAAGTCGAAGGCTTCATCTCGATTGCGCCGCCGGCCAATCTCTACGACTTCTCGTTTCTTGCACCCTGTCCGTCATCGGGCCTGATCGTGCATGGCGACAAGGACATGGTCGTGCCGCAGAAGGACGTGAACACGCTGGTGGAAAAGCTGAAGACGCAAAAGGGAATTGTGATCGATCAGCAGGTCATTCCGGGCGCCAATCATTTCTTCGACGGCAAGCTCGAGCCGTTGATGGAGTCGGTCACGTCGTATCTCGACATGCGGCTCGCCAACGTCCGCTGAGTTTCTGCGTTTTCAAAACAAAATGGCGCGAGCGGGACCAGCTCGCGCCATTCTTGCAACTAGACCCGCGCCTCGAAGCTGCAGCACGCCGATCCAGTTGGGTACCCAACGATCAATCCTGCGTATTCGAACGGCGGCGCTCCAACGCAACGGCAACCCGATGCCGGGTCGCGCAAATCACCGCAGGCGCGCTGCGCCAAATCTGGAGTGCCAGAACAACCGTCTCGCCGATTTGCATCCCGAATCCTCAATTAATGCATATGCATCAATTAAGATGCACATGCATTAATTGTCAAGTTCCATGCAAATGCATGCAGTCACGGTTTCGCGAGGATGCCGCCGGTCAGGGGTGCCGGCACGCCCGTGGTGCCGGGATAGGTCAGCGGCAGGCCCTTGAGGCTGCGAACAGCCATATAGGCGAAAGCTTGCGCCTCAACCGCGTCACCCGACCAGCCGAGATCGTGACCGCGCGTCACCTTCGCTGGCCCCAACTTTTCTGCGAGCATCCGCATCAGCGTCGAATTGTTCGCGCCGCCGCCAACGACGATCCATTCGCGCGGCGGCTTCGGCAACAACGGCGCAACACGTGTGATCGACGCAGCCGTGAAGGCCGTGAGTGTCGCCGCGCCGTCGTCAGTGGACATGCCATCAATCGCGAGCGCCGCGAAATCGTTACGGTCGAGCGATTTCGGCAGAGGCTTCGCAAAGAAAGGCAGCGTCAACGCCCGCGCAATCCAGCCTTCGTCAACACGTCCTCTCGCCGCCGCACGACCGTCGCGATCGACGGCTTCGCCCGTCATGCGCAGCATGAAGTCATCGAGCAATGCATTGCCCGGTCCGGTGTCGCAGGCGATCAGCGCATCGCCGTCGATGTAGGTGATGTTGGCGACGCCGCCGATATTCACCACGACAGTAGGTCCGTCGCCATTCAACGCCGCAGCAAGCGCGCGATGATAGACCGGCACCAATGGCGCGCCCTGCCCGCCTTGCGCCACATCGGCGGCACGAAGATCGAACACAACGGGCAGCTTCAGTGTCCGAGCCAGTGCCGCGCCGTCGCCGATCTGCACCGTGAGCCTCGACTGCGGACGATGAAGAACCGTCTGACCGTGAAAGCCGACGACATCGATGCGGCTGCGATCGATGCCGTGCTGCGCCACAAACGCTTCAACACTCTCGGCATGCGCCCGTGTGACCAAGTCCTCCGCGCGGCGCAGAGAGCCCGGACGCAGCGACCTGTCCGTTAAACTTGCGGCTTCGCTCAACGCCTGGCGCAGCAATTCGCGCTCATCCACCAAATAAGCGCGATAGCTCACCGGCCCGAACGCGCCAATACGTTCGCCATCGGTCTCGATCAATGCGACATCGATTCCATCCAGCGATGTGCCGCTCATCAGGCCGATTGCCTTTAACAAGAGGTGCTCCTCGGTTGAATCCAACGCCGGACCTGATACACCACAGGCCGCAGCAAATCATGAATGCCGTTCCAGAGAAGCCTCACCATGAGCGCCTACAAATCCGATTTTCTCAACGTGCTCGCAAGCCGCGGGTTCATCCATCAGGTGTCCGAGCCCGATGTGCTGGACGCGCTCGCGCTGAAGGGGCCTATCACAGGCTATATCGGATTCGACTGCACCGCGCCCTCCCTTCATGTCGGATCTCTGTTGCCCATCATGATGCTGCACTGGATGCAGCAGACCGGCCACAAGCCGATTGCGCTGATGGGCGGCGGCACCACGCGGGTCGGCGACCCCTCCGGCAAGGATGAGAGCCGCAAGATTCTTACCGACGCCGACATTGCCGCGAATCTCGCCGGTATTCGCACCGTGTTCGACAAGTTCCTGACATTCGGCGACGGCAAGTCCGACGCGCTGATGATGAACAACAACGACTGGCTGGCGCCGCTCAACTACATCGATTTCCTGCGCGATGTCGGCAAGCATTTTTCTGTCAACCGCATGCTGTCGTTCGACTCGGTAAAGATGCGGCTGGAGCGACAGCATGAATTGTCGTTCCTCGAATTCAACTACATGATTCTGCAGGCCTACGATTTCGTCGAATTATACAAGCGCACCGGCTGCGTGCTGCAGATGGGCGGCTCCGACCAGTGGGGCAACATCGTCAACGGCATCGATCTCGGACGCCGCATGGCGAATGCCCAGCTGTTCGCGCTGACGTCGCCGCTGCTGACGACGTCCGCAGGCGCAAAGATGGGCAAGACCGCAGCCGGCGCGATCTGGCTCAATCAGGATCGCCTTAGCGCCTACGACTACTGGCAGTTCTGGCGCAACACCGAAGACGCCGATGTCGAGCGCTTTCTCAAGCTGTTCACGGTAATGCCACTCGACGAGATCGCCAAACTCGCCGCGCTCAAGGGTCAGAACATCAACGAAGCGAAGAAAATTCTCGCCACGGAAGCGACAGCACTGGTTCACGGACGCGCCGCCGCGACAGCGGCCTCCGACACCGCGCGGCAAACCTTTGAAGAAGGTGCGGTTGCACAAAACCTGCCGACCTTCGAGATTCCCCGGAAAGACCTGGAAAGCGGTTACGGAATTCTGGCAGCGAACGTCGCCGTCGGCTTCGTCAAATCGAACGGTGAAGCACGCCGGCAGATTCAATCCGGCGGCATTCGCGTCAACGATGTTGTGGTGACCGACGAAAAAATGACGCTGACGCCCGCCAACCTCACGCCGGAAGGCGTCGTCAAATTATCGATGGGAAAGAAGCGCCACGCGCTCCTCAAACCGATCTGATCGCAAGATTTAATTGTTGGGCGAACCCGGAAAATCGGCCGGCGCATTTTGCTTGCCGGTGCCGAATTCAAAAATCTTCCGGAATACGCCCGGCGCCATCGCGGAAATCGGATTGACGCGCAACACAGGTGCGCCCGGCGTACCGACAACTTCATAGGTGATGCCGATCAGGCCTTCATTGCTGCCGCCACCGAGGAACAACCCGACGATCGGAATTTGACCGAACATATTGTTCAACCCAAACAGCGGCACAAAGGTGCCGCTCATCCGCACTTCATTGGCCGGATAATCGATATTGCCTTCGATGGTGGCGCCCACAGTCGGACCACGCACGACACCATCCTTGATCCGCAACTGTCCAGACTGGCGCGTGAATTCTGCGCGCATCCGCGAGAACCCGACGCCCTGCGATGTGCCGTTCGGATTATTGGCCACTACGCGATCAAGCGCAGTCTCGCCCTTAACGACAAAGTCCTTGACGTTGAGGAGCCCTTCCTGCGCGGCAGAAGCGTCGCCTGAAGGCGGGTCCATCGCAACCCACATTTGTCCGCCGGTCATCTTGGCGTAGGTATCAGCGAAACGGAAAAAGGCTCCCGCGTCATTGGTCTCGAGATAAAGCACATCGCGATTTTGCGCGCGCCGCAGATCGCCGATAACCGGCGTATCGCGGCCGATCTTGCCGCCCAGCGAGAACGATTTGATTGCGCCGCCGCGGCGCGTCAGCTTGATGTCGACACTGCGCAGCGCTTCGCCATAAAAACCGGCGATCGCGCCGACTTTGGCATCGACATCGAGATCGAATGTCTTCGCCTTGTCTTTTGCGCCTTCGCGTCCCGAAATCGCGCTCTTGATAAAGCCGCGACCGTCGAAGACTTCGCCCCGCATCGTGACTTTCATCACTCCGTCAGGCGAGCGCTCGGCCTTCAGACTCGTCTTGTCGCCTTCCGATGGCGAGAACGTCGGAAAGAATGCGTTGACCAGATCGTTCTTCTCATCGACTTCCAGCGTGCCCTTGATGAGGGCGCCACTTCCCTCAATGAGGATGTCCTCAAACCGCGTTCCCTGCGGCTTCTGCACGACGTTGAATGTCATCTTTGTCGCCTTGCCCGCGACCTTGGTCCAGCCCGGCAGCAGATTGTCGATCTTGGCGGCCGTGAGATCGGCCTCGACGCCGAACCGGTTTTCCTTATCGCCACCGATCTTGCCGGAAAGCTTGAAAGGAATTGCGCCGCTCAAGCTCGACCCGAGGTCGATGCCCAGTCGCGTGCGCGCGGCATCGTCGAGCGTCGCCGTCAGCCGAACATCGGCGTCGCCGCCGTCACTGAGTTTGCGATAATCGAGCGCCGCAGGTTGCCCGCCGATCTTCACATCGCCCTTCACGCGATAGCCCTGATTGTCGGCGACAATCTTCAAGGCGTTCGCTTCGAGTTTCTGATTAAGCGCGACCTTGTCGATGGCCAACGCGCCGAGATCGAGACTGACCGAATAGGTCGTGTCTGCTTTGGTCAGCGCATTTTTCAACGGCATGCCAAGCGTCACGACTGCGGCAATCGTCCCCTTGCTGGTGTTCGGATCGATCGTCGCCTCGTTGAACTCGCTCAAGCGATCCGATTGCAGAATTTCGGCGGCGGCAGGCACAGGCCCTTCGATCCGGAACCGTACCCGCGCCGGTGAAGGCTTCGGAACCAGATCCGGCACCTCGAACAGAAAGTCCGACATCGTCAGCTTTCGTCCCGAGGGTGTCTCGATCCCGCCCTGCGCAACCGTCACGGTGACGGTGCGGCCGCTGATGCGGCCTTTCATGTCGCCGTCGCGAACCGCCGGCATGTCGTCGACCGGCCGTATAGTCACATTGTTGGCGAGGAAATTGACAGAAAGCCCTTCATCGGGAATCGGAAGACCGCCACGCACCAATGTATGCGTCGGCGCGTTGATCGCGACATCAAGTTGCTGCACCGTCCCCTTGTCGACACGCTCGATGGTCCATTCGCGAACTTCAGGCGCGACAAGAACCGGCCAGATGCGCTTGAGAACGGAGACGGGCATAGGCGTCGCCGCCATGCCAAGAGTCAAACGAGCCTCCGCGCCCGAATAATCCAGACTGCCAGATCCCGCGATGCCGATTTCGCCATTGCTGATATCGCACTGGGTCAGGACGACGCGGCGATTGTCGGTATCCAAACGAATCCGGATCGCGATGCGGTTAAACAAGACAGCGTCTTCGCCCTTCTCGCCTGCGAGAAGAAAATTTCCCCCGCTGAGGCCGAGCTGCCAATTCGGCACGTTGTCGTTCGGCGCCTCGAGATGGGCGAGCGATGTAAACCGGTTGGCTCCCGAAAAAATGTGAAAAGGCGCGACAAATGCACGATGGTTCGCATCCCATTCGACGCGCATTTCGATGCGATCGATTCCCATCGGATAATCGGGCACTTTCAAATCGACAATTTTGCCCTTGCCCGCGACGATCTCGCCGCGAAAAAAAGTAGGCAATCCGTCGCGGGCGATTTCACCCTTGAGTTCGCCGCTTAACGGCAGATCGGCAGCGTAAGTGAAATCCTTTAGCCGCGCCGCAAGCAGAAGATTGTTGGACGGGACTTTATCGGCGCTGATGTCGATGGAGCGAACTCCATTGGCCGGTGCGCCGACCGCCAATTTCAACTGCCATCCGTTCTTGCCTTCCTCGCCGACGTTGAATGCAACGCCACCTTCGGCGGGGCGGCGCAGGCCGAGGCTGATATTTTGAAAGGTGAATTGGCTGTTGCTGCGCTGGTCGTCCACCGTCAGCACGCCGTTGCGCAAACCGATCTCGTTGAGGCTTTGGCCGTCGAGGCCTTTCGCGCCGAGACTGTCGAGCCAGTCGAGTGCCGCGATCAATCCGCTCGCGGTTGACGGCGGCGATGCCGGGGTAAGCGGCGGCGGTGCCGTCGGAGACGCCTGAAATGGCGCGGCCGGCAATGTCTGAACTGCCGGTGTCGGCTTCACCGGCACCTTGGCGGTCGCAAGCGGAATGTTACTTTGCCCCGTGGAGACAATCACGCGTCCGTCGGGTGTGATCCGCACCGACAGTTCCGCGCCGACCAGACGAAGCGTTTCGGCGCGCAGCCGGCCCACCATCAGCGCGGTGCCCGACAAACGGACTTCGGCTTTCGGCGCGCTTGCGACGATGTTGCGGTTGCGATCGCGCACGATCACATCGAGAAGGCGGACGGCGATGCGGATGCGCCCTGCGCGTTCGATCTGCGTGCCGCCGACCTCGACGGTGTGATCCTTGCCCAGATTTTCCTCGATCGCCGATGCCAGCCAAGGCGTCACGATATTCAAATTGATTGGGCCGGCTCCAAGGCGGAGCCAGAGTCCGCCAAATGCGATTGTTGAAAGCACGCCCAGCACGGCAACGCCCAATGCTGCGCGCGCAAGCCATGGGCGGCGATGAATCAGGTGGCGTAATCCACGAAATCGATCGGTGACGTGATGGATGCCGATGGTTGGGCGTTTCAGCAGCGAGTGGGCGTGACGGCTTGCCGCCTCGTCATGGTGATCCCAATCGGAATCGTCCCATTGATGCTCATCAGCGGTCTTCGCCTTCCAGGCTTTTTTCGGCTCGGAGTTTGGCATCGCCTCTCGGTGCTGATGGATTGGCCGATTGTCGCCGGGCTTCGGAGCAGTGATTTTGATCGAACGCCCGGTCGGCAGCATCCCAGCCCATTCTTAAATTTGCAGGGTCGCTCGCGTCCAACCGGTGCCGAAGACCAGATAGAATCTCTTGTCACCATACCCTGCGGACGTCAGATTTGCCCAGCCGCCAACCGGATTCCGGTGCAGGCAAAAAAGCCGCCGCGATGACCGTTAGTGAGCCGCTGAAAGCGACGAAAGGAAGGCGTATGTCCAAGAAAACGCGCAAGAAATCCGCAAAGCCAACATCGGCGCGGTCGCCGCCGAAGAAGGCTAGCGGCAAGAATTCAAAGGCCATTTCAAAGACCAAGTCCAGCGCAGCAAAAAAGGCGGCCAAGAAGGCCTCTAAAATGGTCGCGAAAGCATCCAAGAAAGCATCCAAGCATGTCGCGAAAACAAGGAAGGCGATTGTCACGGCCGCCGGCAAGGTTGCGTCATTGGCAGCAGGCGACGCCGCGCCGTCATTCGTTCTGCCGCGCGATGGCGGTCAGTCTGTCGCGCTGACGAACTTCGCAGGCCGCAAGCTCGCGATCTTTTTCTAGCCGCGCGCCGACACGCCCGGCTGCACCCGCGAGGCGATGGACTTCAGCCGGCTGTCGAACGCTTTCTCCGCCAGCCAGACTGCGGTGGTGGGCGTCTCAGCCGACTCGGTCAAGGCGCAGGAATCCTTCCGCGACAAGCATCAACTGAGCGTTCCTCTTGTATCGGATGAGAAGCATGCGATGCTGAAGGCATACGGCGTCTGGGGCGAAAAATCCATGTATGGCAATACGTTCATGGGCATTCTTCGCACAACAGTTCTGATCGACGCGTGCGGAAAAATTGCGCGCATCTGGCCCAACGTGCGGGTGGACGGGCATGCCGACGAGGTGCTGGCGGCCGCCCGGTCGCTTTAAGAGTTCCGGCGTTTCCCGAAAATTAACCATAAAAGGCTCAAATCGGCTCCTGAATTGTGCTGTCCGGAATCATGTTTCCGGCCGGTGTAGGAGTTTCGATGTCGTACCGGTCCGGCCACTATCCCGAGCATCCTCAACACCCGCATGACTACGGCAGAGCGCAGCAGCGACGGCCCGCGCAGAGTCATTCGCATCAACCGCGACCGGCTGACCGCAGCGGCTACACGATTGTTCATGCCGGCAAGCAGGTCCGTCTGGGGCCGGTGGTGTTCTGGATTGTTGCGGGTTCGATCATGGTCATGGGCGCCTGGTCGGCCGCGACCGCAACATACTTCGCGTTTCGCGACGATGTTCTGACCCGACTGATCGCGCGTCAGGCCGACATGCAATACGCCTATGAAGACCGCATCGCCGAA
>JAYVYQ010000298.1:0-3472 GCA_043784125.1 Afipia sp. | reverse complement strand
CCGGAGGCTTGCGAGGTTGGGCGCGATGAGGGCGGGATTGCGCACGGCACCATAAAAATGATACCGGAGATTCAGTCCGTTATCCTAGCCGGGACCGCGGGAATACGAAAGCGGGAGGAGCGCATGGGCTTAAGCATCATGATTGCCGGACTGGTGCTCTTTCTCGGCATCCATACGCTCACCACGATGCGCGATACGCGTGCGCGCGTCATCGCGCGGCTGGGCGAGGGCGGCTACAAGATTTTATACGCGGTGGTGTCGGTCGCGGGCCTTGCGCTGATCGCGTGGGGCTTCAGCCTCTATCGCCAGTTCGAGTGGATCAATGTCTGGTATCCGCCGGTGTGGATGCGCCACATCGCGCTCGCTTTGATGCTGCCCGCCGTCATTCTAGTGGTCGCGTCCTATATTCGCGGGCAGATTTTCACCACGCTGAAACATCCGATGCTGGCCGGCGTGAAGCTGTGGGCGGTGCTGCATCTGATGGCGAACGGCGATCTCGGCTCGATCATCCTGTTCGGCTCGGTTCTGGCGTGGGCGGTGTTCGACCGCATTTCGCTGAAGCGCCGCACGGATGCGGGCGCACCTCCGATTCCCGTCGGCGGTGTGACCAATGATCTGATTGCCGTCGGCGTCGGCGTTGTGGTTTATCTCGCGCTGATGTTTGTGTTTCATCCGCTGGTGATCGGCGTTCCTGTCGTTGGAGTTTAATTGATGTCCGTACAATCCACGATCAAGCGCAAGACCGCGCCCGACATTCTGGCGCGCAAGGGCGGCGACCCCATCGTGATGCTGACCTCGTATCACGCGCACACCGCGATGCTGGTCGATAAATATTGCGACATTATTCTTGTTGGAGACTCGCTCGGCAATGTGATGCACGGATTCGAGACCACCGTGCCGGTGACGCTGGAGATGATGATCCTGCAGGGCCATGCGGTGATGCGCGGCTCGAAGCAGTCGCTCGTCGTGGTGGACATGCCGTTTGGCTCGTATGAAGCCTCAAAGGAACAGGCGTTTCATTCCGCCGTGCGCATCATGAAAGAAACGCTGTGCGGCGCCGTTAAAATGGAAGGCGGTGCGCGCATGGCCGAGACCATCGAATTTCTTACCACGCGCGGCATTCCTGTGATGGGTCACATCGGCCTCACGCCGCAGTCGATCAACACGCTGGGCTCGTTCAAGGCGCAGGGCCGCAGCGAGTCCGATTGGGCACCCATTGAAAACGACGCGCGCGCGGTCGATCAGGCCGGTGCGTTCTCGATGGTGGTTGAAGCGGTGGCCGAACCGCTCGGCAAACGCATTACCGAGATCGTCAAAGCGCCGACCATCGGCATCGGTGCCAGTGCGGCCTGTGACGGCCAGGTGCTGGTGCTGGAAGACATGCTGGGACTCTCTCCGTGGGCGCCGAAGTTCGTGAAGCGCTACGGCAATCTCGGACCAGGCATCGAGGCGGCCATTCAGGATTACGCCCGCGAGGTTCGCTCGCGCGCGTTTCCGGGGCCGGAACATGTCTACGGCATGAAGAAGACCTGAGCGCGGAGCGCGCCGGGTCGTTATCTTGCGCGCGCTGCGCAAAGGTTGCGCTTTTGGAACCCTCGGCACTCTATCTGCGCACTATCTATTGCGGCGAAACAGGCGCTTGATCCAGTTGCTCCTGTTACTTAACTCATCGGGTTATCCTCATAGGATTGTGAACCTATGTCGGCTACCGGGCGGTAAAAGGTTTCCTGCTCGCGTAATCCAATGAGTGTTCGTGGAGGCGCTTTTTCGGAGCGCCGAATTAATCCCTGCGAGATATGGCCCAGGCCGAACGGGCGGGATACTGGTATTGAATACGGCTGCACTCGATCCGTTCGCCAACACATTGTTGGCGGGACTGCCGTCCAAGGACTTCGGAAAACTCAGCCCGCATCTGATCCCAGGATCATTTGCGCAGGGGGCTGTTCTGACCGAGGCGGGAAGCAAAATCCAGAACGTCTATTTCCCGTTGAGCGGAATGATCTCCGTGGTCGTTGTCATGAATGACGGTAAGGCCATTGAGACGGCGACCGTCGGCCACGATGGCGTATTCGGTGCGATGGTGGGTTTCGGACATCTTGTTTCTCACGTCCGCGCTATCGTTCAGGTGTCGATGAAGGCGATGAGAATTCCCGCCGCGCAATTCCGCAAGGCGGGGCAGGAGAGCGCCGCGCTCCAGCAACTGGCGGTCAACTTTAATGAATTGATGCTGGCGCAGGCCCGCGTTACCGCAGCCTGCAATGCCTTGCACAAGGTCGAGGCGCGGTTCTGCCGTTGGCTGCTTCAGACTCGCGATATTATCGACAACTACACGATTGTGCTGACGCAGGAATTCCTGTCCGAGATGCTCGGCGTGCGTCGCACGTCGGTGACGGATGTCGCGACCAAGCTGCAGGCCGCCGGCATCATCAGTTATTCGCGCGGCGTCATCAAAATCATCGATCTGCCGTCGCTGAAGGCGTTGTCCTGCGAATGCTATGAGACGCTGCACCAGCAGCGCGCCGTCTGAGCGATCCGCCCCGCCGCCCAATGGCCGGCCGAACCGTCCGATTTTACCGCCAGAATTGAGTAACCCTTTGTTTCGGCTTGCTTTGCCTTGCGGTTGCCATACCGCTAGGGTACCGCCGCGCCTGACGGCAGGATGCGCTTTGCGCGCGCCGTGGGCGGATTTTCTAAGTTTCGGCGGGGATGCAGTTAAGTGTCTGAATTATTTGATGAAGTTGACGAAGAACTGCGCCGTGAACAGATCAAAAAGATCTGGGAGCGCTACTCGTTTCTCATTGTCGGGGTCGCGATTCTGATCGTTGCCGGTGTTGGCGGCTGGCGCGGCTATCAATATCTGGAAGACAAGAAGGCCGCCGAGGCGGGGTCCGCATTCCAGTCGGCCGTGGCACTTGCCGAGGGTAACAAGCACGCCGAGGCCGAGGCTGCCTTCAACAAGATCGCCGCCGAGGGTGCAAAGGGTTATCGCTCGCTGGCGCTGGTGCGCGCTGCCAATGAAGCCGCTGCCCGCGACCCTCTGGCCGCTGTGAAACTCTACGACGCAATCGCAGTCGATGGCAGCGTCAGTGCGCCGGAACAGGATCTCGCGCGCATCCGCGCTGCAGGCCTGTCGATGGAGACCGCGCCATATGAGGCGATGCGCGAGCGCCTTGAGCCCGCAACCGGTCCCGATCGCACTTATCGTCACACTGCGCGCGAACTGTTGGCGCTGTCGGCGTGGCGCGCCAACGATGCCGTCTCTGCACGCCGATGGCTGGAGGTGATGGGCAACGATCCGTTGACGCCGGCCAGCATGCGCAGCCGCGCTGAAGCGTTGCAGGCTCTGCTGCCGCCCGCCGCGAAAAGCTGATTTGAGTTTTGGATAGAGATCGATGCGCGTTAGCCAACGATTGATCGCCGCCACCGTGCTCGCCGCGCTGTCATGCGCGTTGGCGGGATGCGGCACCAATGG
>JAYVYQ010000297.1:0-2004 GCA_043784125.1 Afipia sp. | reverse complement strand
TTCAGCATCAGCCGCTGCGCGTCCGAGGAGGCAACCGCGATGAGCTTGTCCTTGAGTTCGAACGGACTGAGAGCATCGTATTGCTTGAAATTGCGCTCTAACATGATGAAAACCTCGATGTTGATCGATTACGATGCATTTTTTGCGATGATGCCGACGATCAGCGGTCCCCACAGGGTGAGAAACACGTTCGCCACGGCATAGGTGACGGTGAACGACACCACCGGCGTGGCGTTGCCCGCCTTGGTCAGAAGGGCGGCAAATGCCGGGTTGGCACTGCGGCCGCCGGCGACGCATGCGAGCGCCTCGATCGGGTTTTGAATGCGCAGGACATAGTAGGAGAAGAAGAAGGTGACGATCTGCGGAATCAGCGTCACACCGACGCCCAGGAAGAACAGCGTCAGTCCATATTGCTTGATGGCGACCAGGGCCTGAGGGCCCGCGGTGATGCCGACAATGCCGACGAACACGGCCAGACCGAAATCGCGCAGAAAGTTTGACGCGCCGACCGGCAGCGCCGCGAAGTTCGGATGTACGCTGCGCAGCCAGCCGAGCAGCAGACCGGACAGCAGGCAACCGCCGCCGCTTCCGATCGAGATCGGGATACCCCAGATCCTGAACTCGATCATGCCGATCAGCAGGCCGAGCAACATGCCGAGGCCGAAGAATACGAAGTCGGTGACCGCCGCTGCGGTGATGCGGTAGCCGATCTTCGGCTCCACGCGATTGAGATCGGCCGGACTTCCGGTGAAATGCAACTCGTCCCCGCGCTTGAGTTGAAGCTTGTCCAGCACGGGCAGGTCCAGACCCATCCGCCTGACGGCCGTCAGGAACACGCCGTGACGTGTTTCGACATTGACCTGATCGTGGATCTCGCTGATTGCACGCCCGCTCAGGGCGCGGTTGGTAAGGACGATCTCGCGGCTTTCCTGCACCAGCAACAAGCCGTTGGGCGGCGTCACCTCGCGACCGAACAAGGCCGCCGCGGCGGCCTGTTGCGAAATGATCCCAGTGATCGCAACCCTGTCACTTGCAGCAACGATCACGGCCTCACCAAGGTCGAGCGTCTTGCCCTCGCGATAGACAGCCTCAACGGAAGCATCGGGAAGCTGCCTGTCGATCTCAATCGCGGTGAGGCCGGCGGCTTTGCTATCCGTCCCCACTTCGTAGATGCGGGTCGCGATCTGGCTGGCTGCGTTGAATTCGCCGGGTTCGAGTTCGGCGTGACCGCCCGATAGCACCTTGGCCAGCTTGACGGCTTCGGCGCGGATATCCCACTTCATGATAAGCGGCAGAAACCAGCTCACCATGATGATCGGCCCCAGCGAGCCGAAGATGTAGCAAACGGCGTATCCGACCGCGACGTTGGTTTGCATGGTCTTGATTAACTCGGGCGAGAGCCCGAGCTTGCCGATCGCGTCGCCCGCCGAGCTATGCGGGAATTTAGGTGATGAGGCGCGATCAGGCGGCGTGGTTTGCCGGCGCTTCGAGGACCTCGATGCCGTCTTTAAATCTGACACCTGCGACAATCTTCGGCAAGTGATTTGTGCCTTTCAGCCGTCGCCAGGTTTTCGAAGCGGCGATGACCAGCTTGAACACCATCAGCCTGGCGGTCGTTGACGACAACGAACCTTTTGTCCGCACCGTCCTGTGCCGGACCGTCGCAAACACGCTTTCGATGGGATTTGTCGTCCTCAAGTGATCCCAATGCTCGGCAGGGAAGTCGAAGAAGGCCAGTAGGGCTTCGCGATCCTTCGTCAGGCATTCGACCGCCCTGTGGTGCTTCGCCTGGTATTTCTCGGCGAAGACATCGATCGCTACTTCGGCCAACGCGCGGCTCGGCGCCAGGTAGATTTCGCGCAGATCCTTCTTCATGTTCGCCTGCACCGACAGCGCGACCTTGTTCAACACGTTCGCGGTCTTATGCACCCAGCAGCGCTGATGCGGCGTTCCGGGAAAGACCTCGTCGAGCGCCTTCCAGAAGCCGAGCGCACCGTCACCAAC
>JAYVYQ010000296.1:0-5628 GCA_043784125.1 Afipia sp. | reverse complement strand
CTTCGGGGCTTTGCGTTCAGGGCCGATCAAAAGATTCTCCGTGTCATCTCAAATGCAGCCTATCACAGGGGCGGCAATGAGGCATGTCCCGGACGACCCAACTCACATGCAATTGCGCGGCTTTGGGTCCCGGCAGGAGAGCGTGACCTGTCCGCGATCTCGCCTTAACGTGCACCGAACTGAGCCCCGGAAGGACCCGCAATGGACAGGACAACTTTCGACAAAGGCGTAGAAGTCCGCACCGCCGTGCTCGGCAAACAATACGTCGAGAACGCGCTGAAGAATGTCGACGAATTCAACAGACCGTTTCAGGAACTCGTGACCGAGTATTGCTGGTGTGCCGTCTGGGGCCGCGAGGAGCTGCCGCGCAAGACCCGCAGCATGCTCAACCTTGCGATGATCGCTATCCTGAATCGTCCTCACGAATTGAAGCTGCACATCAAGGGCGCGCCGACCAACGGCGTTACCAAGGATGAAATCCGCGAAATTTTCATGCAGGTCGCAATCTACGCAGGCGTGCCGGCCGCGGTCGACAGCTTTCGCCTTGCTCGTGAAGCTTTCGCCGAAGTCGCCAAGAGCTGAGACCGCAACATGGATATCGGATTTATAGGTCTCGGCCGCATGGGTTTTCACATGGCCCGGCGGCTGGTGGAAGCCAAGCACACGCTTATCGTTCACGACTCCAATTCGGAAGCTGTCAAACGTCTGACCGCGCTCGGCGCCGAAGCCGCCTCATCGCCGCGCGAGGTCGCGGATCGTGCCGAGACCGTGATGGCAAGCCTGCCGTCGCTCGAGGCATCGCTGAATATTGCGACCGGAAAGGACGGCGTGATCGACGGCAAGCGTGTGAAGCGCTTGCCGTCGATCTGTCGACCATCGGTTCGCACATGGCGGTACGAATCCACGACCTGCTTGCGAAGCGAAACATCGCGCAACTCGATAGCCCCGTGAGCGGCGGTGTCGGCGGCGCGGAAAAAGGGACGCTGGCCGTGATGGTGTCCGGACCACGCGCGGATTTCGATCTCCTGAAACCCGCACTCGATGTAGTCGGCAAGGTTTTCTATATCGGCGAGAAGGCCGGCTCGGCGCAGACGATGAAGCTGGTCAACAATTTGTTGTCCGCCACAGCCGTCGCTGCAACTTCAGAAGCCGTTGTGATCGGAGTCAAGGCCGGGCTCGATGCCGGGGTGATGATCGACGTCATCAATGCCGGTTCGGGAATGAACACCGCAAGCCGCGACAAATTTCCGCGCGCGATCTTGCCGCGCACATTCGATTTCGGTTTTGCGACGGGACTGATGGTGAAGGACGTCCGGCTTTGTCTCGAGGAGAGCAAGGCCATGGGCCTGTCGATGGAAGTGGCCGAAGCGGTTGGGAGGTTGTGGGAAGTCGTCATCAAGGAGATGGGCGCGGAGTCAGATTTTACATCCGCGATTCAGCCGATTGAAAAGGCTGCGGGCGTGATCGTGAAAGGCAAAGCGTCCTGAAAGAGCGTCAGAGCCAATTCTTCAGAGCCACGGCGCTGGCTTGTCCATTGCAATCAGCGCATCGGCATCGACGCGCGGACGCACGACCGCATATTGCTCGCCCTTGACCAAAACTTCAGGCACCAGCGCGCGCGTGTTGTAAAACCCGGACTGCACTGCGCCATAAGCGCCCGCCGTCATGACCGCGAGCAGATCGCCGGGCTGCGGTTCTGGCATGCTGCGGTCGAGCGCGAGATAATCGCCGCTTTCGCAAACCGGGCCGACGACATCGGCGACGATGTTGCGCGCGCCCTTCGTGGCTTCGCGCACAGGCATAATATCGTGGTGCGCCTCATAAAGCGTCGGGCGAATGAGATCGTTCATCGCCGCATCGATGACAACGAAGTTCTTGGCGTCGCCATGCTTCACATAGATCACGCGCGTGACGAGAATGCCCGCGTTGCCGACGATCATCCGCCCCGGCTCGAACAGCAGCGTGCAGCCGAGATTATGCGTCACGCGCTTGACCATCTCGGCATAGGCGAGCGGTGCGGGCGGTGCTTCGCGGTCGGCATGATAGGGAATGCCGAGACCGCCGCCGAAATCAACATGCGAAATGGTGTGGCCGTCGGCGCGCAACGTCCGCACGAAATCGGCGAGTACGCGGAACGCCGCCTCGAGCGGCACGAGGTCTGTGATCTGGCTGCCGATATGCATGTCGACGCCGGTGATCTTGATTCCGGGCAGCTTGGCGGCGCGCGCATAGACGTCACGCGCATGCGCGATCGGAATGCCGAACTTGTTTTCTGACTTGCCCGTCGAAATCTTCGCGTGTCCGCCCGAATCGATATCGGGATTGACGCGGACAGAAATGCGCGCGGTACGGCCCATCTCGACGGCGAGCTTCGACAAAACAACAAGTTCCGGCTCGGACTCGATGTTGATGCAAAGAATATTCTCGGCGAGCGCCTGACGCAGCTCCGTCTCGGTTTTTCCGATTCCCGAAAATACGATTTTTTCGGGCGGAATACCCGCCGCTCGTGCGCGCTTAAGTTCGCCGCCAGAAACGACGTCGGCGCCTGCGCCGAGCTTCGCCAGTGTCCGTAACACCGCCTGATTGGAGTTCGCCTTCATCGCGTAACATACAAGCGTGCTCACGCCGGCGAACGCTTCGGCGAACACACGGTAGTGCCGCTCGAGCGTGGCGGTGGAATAGCAATAGAACGGAGTGCCGACCTGATCGGCAAGCGCAGTGAGATTCACCGCCTCGGCGTGGAGTACGCCGTCACGATACTGGAAATGATTCATGGTGGATCAATCCAGGATCGGATCGAGGATGATGCGCTTTTTTGGACCTTTGGGAGCAACCGGACCCCTATCGATATTGACGACGCCCGAGTCGTAGACGTTGCCCTGTGCTGTCGCCGCCGGCTGCGCAGGGAGCGAGCTGCTGTCGTTCGTCTCACCGGGTGCGCCTTCATAGGCGGAGGCACCCGGCGGAAGATCGAGGCCAGCCTTGCGCCCGCATCCGGCGAGCGCGCATGCGAGAGCGATCAGCACCACGGCTGTCATCTTGGATGAAACAAGAGAAGAACGAGTCGTCACTTAAATGCGTCCCTGAATTGCGCGCCACCATACAAAGAAGGTGCGCTTCTGGCGAGGGCTGCACTGGGTCAAAATTATCGGGTTCAGCCCGAATTTTGCTCTTTTTCCAGCCGCTTGAGCCATGCTTTGGCCTGCGCACGAACATTGTCCGGCGCAGTCCCGCCATAGCTCGTGCGGCTCTCGACCGAGGCCTGCACGGAAAGAACCCCGAATACATCGGCGGTGATTTTCGGCTCGATCGCCTGCATGTCACCGAGCGGCAATTTATGAAGCGCCAGACCACCCTCCGATGCCTTTGCGACAATGCGCCCTGTAACATGATGCGCATCGCGAAACGGCATTTTCAGTTCCCGCACAAGCCAATCGGCAAGATCGGTCGCGGTGGCATAGCCTTCGCCGGCAGCGACTTTCATCCGCGCTTCTTCGGGCACGATATCGAGAACCATGCCGGTCATGGCCTTCACGGCAAGCGACAGCGCGGCGAATGCTTCCATCGCGCCTTGCTTGTCTTCCTGCATGTCTTTTTGATAGGCGAGCGGCAGACCCTTCATCACGATCAACAACCCCGTCAACGCGCCGATGATGCGGCCGGTCTTGGCGCGCACCAGTTCGGCGGCATCAGGGTTGCGCTTCTGCGGCATGATGGAGGAGCCGGTGGTGAATTTATCCGATAAGCGCACCAGTCCAACCAGCGGCGATGTCCAGATCACGATTTCCTCGGCGAACCGCGATAGATGCACGGATGCGATCGACGCCGCCGATAGTGTTTCGAGTACGAAATCGCGATCCGAGACCGCGTCGAGGGAGTTTGCCATTGGTCTGTCAAAGCCAAGCGCGCTCGCCGTTGCATCGCGATCGATCGGAAAGGACGTTCCTGCGAGAGCCGCAGCTCCGAGAGGGCTTTCATTCAAACGCTTGCGAGCATCCGCAAACCGTCCGCGATCCCGCGCCGCCATTTCGACATAGGCCAACAGATGATGACCAAACGTCACCGGTTGTGCGGTTTGCAAATGGGTGAAGCCCGGCATCACGGTGCCGGCATGCTCAAGTGCGCGTGCGACGAGCGCGCGCTGAAACGCAGCGAGCGCATGATCGATGTCATCGATAGTGTCGCGCACATAAAGCCGGAAGTCGGTTGCGACCTGATCGTTGCGTGAGCGAGCGGTGTGGAGACGTCCGGCTGCAGGGCCGATCAACTCACCAAGCCGGCTTTCGACATTCATATGGATGTCTTCGAGCGCGCGCTTGAACGTGAAGCTGCCCTTGCTGATTTCTGACAAAATCGTGTCTAGACCGCCGACGATGTTTTTTGCATCGTTTGCCGTGATAATACCTTGAGACGCAAGCATGGCTGCATGCGCCTTGGAGGCGGCAATATCCTGAGCGTAAAGGTGTTGATCGACGTCAATCGAGACGTTGATCTCCTCCATAATGGCGTCGGGGCTTTCGCCGAACCGGCCGCCCCACATCTTGTTGCTCATGACGATCTCAACACATTTCCCGAAACTATTGCGGCCGACTGGCCGTTACTTCTACCCTGCACCCTGACAGCGATCCGCTCAAACCAGCAAAGACCATCATCATGCCGGACACCGATCAGCAGACATCCGACCTGCCCAACAGAACCCATCTTCGCATCGCGGTGATCGTGGTGGCCGCCATTATAGCGGCTATCACGGGATTTGGGGGGATATACGGGATCGGTGGGTTAACGCGCAATGCGCATGCTCAAGCCGGATGTGCTGCTGCGGTCGATATCGCCAAGAAGATTGCGCCGCTGGCAAAGGGTGAAGTTGCTGCGTTAACCATGGCAACCGCGCCACGTCAGCTTCCCGATCTGGCGTTCAACGATGCCGAAGGCAAGCCGAGAAAACTGTCCGAATGGAAGGGCAAGACGGTCCTCGTCAATTTGTGGGCGACTTGGTGCGTGCCATGCCGCAAGGAAATGCCCGCGCTCGATAAATTGCAAACGACGCTGGGCAGCAAGGATTTTGAGGTCGTGGCGATCAACATCGATACGCGTGACCCCGACAAGCCGAAGAATTTTCTGAAAGACGGAAACCTCACTCACCTGGCGTATTTTCATGACGACAAAGCGAAGGTCTTTCAGGATCTGAAAAGCGCCAATCTGGCGCTGGGCATGCCCACTTCGGTCATCATCGACGCTTCCGGCTGCGAAATCGCCAATATCGCCGGACCCGCCGAATGGGCCAGCGACGACGCCGTGAATCTGCTCAAGGCCGCCACCGCAAAATAACGCGGCTTTTCGTCTCATCGATTGATTCAAGCCGCCCTCTTGACGCGGCTTGTCGGATGTCTATACTTAACCAAATGGTTTACTATCCATCGGATCGTCTGGATCGGGTTTTTGCGGCAGTGGCTGATCCCACCCGCCGCGCACTGCTGTCGCAACTCGAAGGACGCGACAACGTTTCAATCAGCGACCTCGCAAAGCCGTTCGCGATGTCGCTGCCGGCGGTGATGAAACATCTCGATGTGCTGTCGGATGCGGGTCTCATCACGCGAACCAAGACCGGCCGCACGGTTTCGTGCCGCC
>JAYVYQ010000295.1:0-11969 GCA_043784125.1 Afipia sp. | reverse complement strand
ATCGCCCGTGCGGCGTCCGGCGAGATAATTCGAGCTGACGCCTTTATAGATGCCGCGACCGGACGTCGCCGGACCTTCGACAACACCGACGGTGACGCTGCATTTTGAACTGCCTGCAACCGCAGGCGACGACGAAATCGAATAATAGCGCGGCGACAGCAGCGAGAGCATTTCGAGATAAGTGTGGAACGGCAATTCGCAGGCGGGATGTTCTTCCAGCAGATTGTAGACCGACTTGCGCTTGTTGAGAATTTCCGCGCGGTAATGATCGTCATCGCCGGCGAGCTTTTCCAGTTTCGGCTTGGTCATCGGGCAGCGGGTGTGCTCCGACATGATCTGGATTTGTTTTCGCGTCGCGACCTGCTGCAATTCCACAAACTCCGTCAGCAGGCGCCCGACCGAGACAGCATTGTCGGTCGGCAACTGCGCGCGGCGGCCGGCTGCAACTTGCAAACGCACCTGATCGGCGGGCAGAAATCCGAAACGTCTTGCAACGGCATCGACCAGAACCGGATCGTTGCGCGGCACGATGCTCAAATGATCGCCGACGCGATAGGACACATTCTCCGGCAATTCCACTTCGATGTGGCACGTGGAGCGATCCGACGGATTGGCGCCGTCGCGCTTTTGCAGTTCGTTGTTGGCGAGAATCTTGATCGGAACTGCGCCGCCGGATGCAGCAATCGTGTTGACGACGCTTTGCGCGACCGGCTCGACTTTATACAGGGGTTCGTCATTGGCATCGCGGGCAAAGCCGGTCTTGACGCCGAATTCCTCGACCGCAAGCGCACGCAATGAGGTGAACCATGTCTCGAACTGGCCATCGAGATCGTCACGCGCATCGCCCTCGCCGCGTGCGCAAGCCGCTTTCGCGCCGTGCTTGGCCAGTTGCTCATCGATCACGCGTGGGATGGATTGATAGGTCGCCAGCCAGTCGCTGTTGCCGCAACCGAACACGGCGTAGCGCACATCGGCGAATTCAGTCTTCGCCAGATCGCTTTGCAGCCATTTGACGAACTGCGTGGCGTTATCGGGCGGCGCGCCATTATAGGACGCGCAGAAGATAATGACTCCGCCCTGTCCTTTCAGATTGCCGACATAGTCGTCCAGCGAACCGAGCTTGGTGGCAAAGCCATTGACCTCCGCCAAGTCTGCGACGCGGTGCGCGAGTTCTTCCGCCGTGCCGAGATTCGAGCCGTAGAGAATGAGCAGCGGCGTGTTGTGTCCGGGCCGCACGCGCGCGGGCGCGTTCGCACCATCGCTGTCGGCTTTGGCCGCAACACCGGGACGCGCCACGATGGTGCGATCCTTGTCGGTACGCGGACGCACCTTGATCTTGAAACCGTCGGGCTTGATGGTCAGGGTTTCCTTCAGCACCATCTGGTAGCGCTGGTGATCGACCAGCTTGAAGCGCTGCAGGATCATGCCGATGGCGAGTGCGGCCTCATGCATCGCGAATCCGCGCCCGATGCAGGCGCGCTGGCCGTTGCCGAACGGTTTCCACGCATTCGCCGGACGCTTGGATTCCGCCTCGCGGCTGAAATTCTCCGGATCGAACTTGTCGGGATTCGGTCCCCACACGGACGGATCGCGATGCAGGGCCATCACGAGCACAGTCACGAACGTGCCCTTCTTCAGTTTGTATTTCCCGCCGATCATTTCATCTTTCAGCGGAGAGACACCGTAAGCGGGCGCAGGTGGCCAAAGCCGCAGCGCTTCTTTCAGTATCTTGGAAATATAATTGAGCTGCGTGACCTGCTGGTAGGTCGGCTTGGCATCGACGTCAGGGCCGAGAACGCGGTCGACCTCCTCATAAGCCTTCGCCAGCACATCCGGATGCTTGAGCAGCGCGTAGATCGCGCAGGACAGAAGCCCGCTGGTGGTCTCGTGGCCCGCAATCAGGAACGTGTTGATCTGGTAGCGGATGTTGACGTCGTCGAGCTGGTCGCCGGAAACCTTATCGACGCCGGTCATCATCGCGCCAAGCATGTCCTTCTTGGCGGCAGCAGCCTCGGCATTCTTGCGGCGCTCGGCGACGATCTCGTCCACCATATTGTTCATGAACGCGACATCGGCAGCCATGTCGGTACGCCGCGAACGCATGAACAGGTTTTCGAGCGGCAGGCCGCGCGTCATCATGATGGTCTCGAGCGAGCGGACCAGCGCGCCGACAAATGGGTGATAATCTTCGCGATAGAACGAATTGAAGCGGTAATCGAAACCGCAGAGGCCAATGGTGTCCAGCGTCAGCGCCGTCATGTCGTGGACAACATCGATTTCGTCATCGGCGTTGAGCCGTTCCCATTTCTTGACGAGTTGCTCGGCGATATCGACCATCATCGGATGGTAGGATTGCATCGCGCGGCCGCCGAACGGCGACAGCAGGATGTTATGGGCCTTGTTCCAGTTCGGCTCGGTGGTGTCCGCGGTGAACAGGCCGTCGCCGCCGATGGCGCGCACGCGACGCAGGGCTCCGCGCACCGCCTTGTCGAAGCGCTTCTCGTCACTCAGTTCATCGACGAGATCGAATCCGCCGACGATCACCAGCGGCTGGCCCATCATGTCGAGCCAGAAGATGGGGCCGAGTTCCTTGATCTTGCGTACCAGATCCTGAACGGGCGCCGTCGAATCCAGCGACAGAATATTGCCGACGACCGGCTGCTTCCGGGGATGCGGAATCGGACTCAGCGCATTGGTGGACGCCATCTTGAAACTGTCTCCTGACCCACGTGACTTGCTTTTATCCCGGCAGACGCCGGATTTACCGTCAGGCTAATGCCCTGCGGGGTGTTTGCAAAGGGATTTGGTCCGCACGCTCTGGCATGCAAGGTTCAGGCAAAGCGCCGCCTGCGCCATTCGACGATTGTGGCGCTCACTTCATCGGGCTTTTCCTGTTGCGTCCAATGGCCGCTGTCTTTGACAAGGTGTTTCTCAAGGTCAGGAACGATGTTCTCCATTCCGTCGCAGGCCGATGGCGGCAGCACCTCATCGTGCTCCGCCATAATCATCAGCGAGGGCACGCGCACCGTGTGGTCGAGTTGGACCGAGCGCTCCCAGTTGCGGGTCATGTTGCGATACCAGTTGATGCCGCCGGTGAAGCCGGATTTTTTGAAGCTATCGACAAAGACCTGCATTTCTTCGGCTGAGAGAATCTTCTCGCGCGGATCGAGCTTGGCGTCGTAGCCGGCGACCATCTGCGGAAACGCCATGTTGAGTTTAGGCGATGCCCCAAGACCCGCGGCAGGCGGTCCGCTCGCCTCGATGGGCGCCGAAGGCTTGCGCGGCATCGGCTTGCGCATGAAGAAATCGAATGCCTCGGGGATGCGGCTGTCGAAAATCTTGTCCGCCTTGCGGGATGGGTCCTGAAACTGCGCGATGTAGAGATGGTCGCCATATTTTTTCCGCAAAAGCGCGATAGGGTCTTCTGACGTGCGCGGTGTATGCGGAGTGTTGACGCCCACCACCCCCGCCACGCGGGCCGGATAACGCAGCGGCATCTGCCACACGATGAACCCACCCCAGTCATGGCCGACGAAAATCGCTTTGTCGATTTTCAGGTGATCGAGCAGGCCGATTAAATCAGCCGTAAGGTTTTCGATGTCGTAGGCTTCAACGCTGTCCGGCCTGTCGGTCGCGCCATAACCACGCTGATCCGGCGCGATGACGCGAAATCCTGCTTCGCTCAACGCCTTGATCTGATGGCGCCACGAGAATGCAATCTCCGGCCATCCGTGACACAGCACGATCGGCAATTTGTCCGACTTCGGACCGGCTTCATAAAAGCCCATGCGAATGCTATTTACGTTGGCAAATTGCAGCGGCGGCATTTCAATCATTGCAAATGCCGCGTTTCAGCTTGCCGCACCGGACATCGTCTCAGGCGACGCGAACGCTGCCTGAAGTTTCGCGAATTCCTCCGGCAACATATCGGCCATGTGTTTCACATCCGGAATGACGTTAGCACCCGCGATGAAACCGAAGTCGAGTTGGTCGCGATAGCTTTGCACCGTGATATTCAGCGCAAGACTATGGGTCGCAATCGACACCGGGAAGATGTGCAGCAATTCCGCGCCGACCGCATATAATGTCTGGCGTGGACCGGGCACGTTCGAGATCGTCACATTGGCGGCGGGCGGCAGCACGTCGGAGAGACTGGAGCGGCTGTAAAGCAGCGCCAGCACCTGCACGACGATCGGCGCGCCGAGCATCGAGATATTCGACATCGACGGCATCAAAGCCCGCAGGGGATGCGACATCTCCTTCGACTTCGCGGAGTTCGCGATGATGGCTTCGATACGCTGCTTCGGATCTTCGATGTCGGTCGCCAGCGAACACACCATGCCGAACACCTGATTGTTGGCTTCGGTGTTGCCTTCTTCGCGCAGGGAGATCGGAACGCCTGCGGTCAGCGATTTCGTCGGCAACGCGCCTTCTTCAAGCAAAAACCTCCGCAGCACGCCGCTTGAGACGGCCATCACCACATCGTTCAGCTTGCCGCCGGCTTTCTTCGCCAGCGCCTTGGCTTCCGGCAAGGAAATCGACACAGCCGCAAAACTGCGCTCCGACGAGACGGCCTTGTTAAGCATCGTCGATGGCGAGATCAGCCCGGCAATGTCCTTACGGGTTTTCGGATCGGAAATCCGTGTCACCATGTCGGTGACGCTTTTCACCATCTCGGGCACGTTGCCGAGAAACTTCATTCCAGTTTCCAGCTGGAACATCGCATTGTCGAACAGGATGGAGCCAATGTCGCTTTTGCCGCTGCGCGGAAGGTCGAAACTCTTGGCGCTCGACGCATTGAGCGGCTGACGCCAGAGCTGCGTGTAGGAATCGACGAAGTTCGCGGCGATGTCACGCGGCTCGTTGGACTGCACGACGCGCGCGGTCGGTGGCGGCACGTCGCGCGGGGTCGGCGAGATGTCATAGACCATGTTGGTCAGCGCAGCGCCCGCGCCGCCGTCGATGCAGGCGTGATGAATTTTCGAGTAGAGTCCGATCTCTCCGTTCTCCATGCCCTCGAAGACATAGAATTCCCACAAAGGCCGTGCACGGTTGAGCAACTTCGCGTGGATCCACCCCACCGTCTGTTCGAGAATCTGGCGGTTGCCCGGAGCCGGAAGACTGGCGCGAAAAATGTGCCGGTTGATGTCGAACTGCTCATCCTCCACCCAGCTTGGATGGTCGATGTCGACGGGCGCTTTCTCAAGACGCGCTTTCAGGATCGGGGCGAGGTGCAAACGCCCCGCGATCATCTTCTTGAAGTCCTCGAAGAAATTTCCTTCGTAGCCTTCTTTCGGTTTGAAGATCGCCATGCTGCCGACATGCATCGGCGTCTCGGGCGTTTCGAGATAAAGAAACGATGCGTCCATCGAGGACAGCTTCTTGGCCTGACTCATTTTACTCTCCTCTGATCGCCAATCGTCGCCTCGTGGCGCTTCTGATTTGGCAACATTTCCTAAACGCGCATTCTAAACACGCATGGCTTCGGGGCGCGCGTAAGCAAGTGCGAACGGTCCCGACCGATCGAATGGATGAAACTCGCCTTCATGCTGCGCAAGGCGATCCGCGACGGCCCACAACGCGGCCGCGTTAACGCCGATGCCGATATGGCTTGCGAGCGTGATCTCGATATTTTCCGCAGTGTCGGTTTCGTTCACGAGACACGTCCGCCAATTGACGATGCCGTCGGTGCGCGTGAACAGCGAACTTGTGGGAACGGGAAGATCGCCTGCAATCGCCTGAATGTCCTTGATGTCGGAATCCTCAATGGTCTCGCCTGACACCATTTCGTAGACGCGTTTGGCATTTGTTGCCGTGATGTCGCCCGCGAACGGACTGCCGAGCGTGACGACATAGCGCACCATGTCCGGCATATGCAGCGCGAGGTCGCGTGCGTACACGCCGCCGAGCGACCAGCCGACGAGACTGACCTTGCGGCCCGTCGTGTTGTAGACGCTCATCAGCAATTTGCGCAGTTTCTCGCGCATGCCGTAAACGCCGCCGACATTGCGGCCAAGTCCCCAAGGATGCGACGAGAAGCCGAGCAGATCGAGATAGCGCCGCAGAATAAGTGTGGAGACATCGGATGCGAGCAAACCCGGCAACACTAGAACCGGATGACCGTCGCCGCGCGGCGCGGTCAGCAAAGCGGGTGACAACAATAACGTCGCATTCAGCTCGAACAAGCCTCGCCCCTCGGCCAGAAACAGTCCGAGGCTTGGCGGGCGAAGACGCTTGTTTCCGGTCGTATCCGTCTCAGTCATCGGCATCAGAGACCACTTGGTTTCACGTTGAGAACGGGTGGTTGGCCGTTCAGTCTAGAAGCATGTTGAACATCATGCCAACGCAGTTTCGCTCGGGGTCTAGCTTCCTTGCCAATCGATGCCGATCGTGGTGAATTTTATTGCTTTGCAGCATTGCGCGGGGCTTACTCGCGCATGCGACCGAATAAGGCGGCTTTGCCGTTACGGTGCCGTGCGGCTTAACGCCTCTCGTTGCGCGTCACGCATTGACCACAGGATTGCGGTAAATCGCATGCAGCGAAGCGGTGATTTGGAAGCGCTGGATTTTCATGAGTACCTATCGTCTCGATCATCTGTTCGCACCACGTTCCATCGCGCTTGTCGGTGGAAGTCCGAGACCCGCTTCGGTGGGCCGCGCGACGCTGCGCAACCTGAAAGCCGGCGGCTTCGATGGGACGATCAATGTCATCAACCGCAAATATTCCGAAATCGAAGGCATCAAGACCAAGCGCGACTTCAAGGATCTGCCGCACGTCCCGGATCTGACGATCATCTGCACGCCTCCGTCGGCTGTTCAGGGTGTCGTGAAAGCCGCGGGCGCGCATGGTTGTCCGGCCGCGATGGTGCTGACGGCGGGCTTGGGTCTGGGAACAGGTTCGTTCACTGAAGCCATCGCACTGACCGCCCGCGCGACGGGATTGCGGCTGATCGGGCCTTCGCTCGGCGTGCTGGTGCCGCGCGTCAAACTCAACGCCAGCTTTGCATCGCGCCTGCCGGTCGATGGCGATCTCGCGGTGATCTCGCAATCGGGCGCCATCTCGACAACGCTGGTTGAATGGGCAACCAACCGGAACATCGGATTTTCCGCCATCGTGTCGATGGGCGAAAATCTCGACGTCGATTTCAGCGATCTGCTGGATTACTTCGCTCTCGATATGCAGACGCGCGCGATTCTGATGTATGTCGAATCGATCAGCGACGCGCGAAAATTCATGTCGGCGGCCCGTGCCGCGGCGCGCGTGAAGCCGGTCGTGGTCATCAAATCCGGACGCCACCGCCAAGGTGCGCGCGCAGCCGCAACACATACCGGCGCGCTCGCGGGCGCCGATGAAGTCTATGAAGCCGCGTTCCGCCGGGCGGGTCTCTTGCGCGTGCTCGACATGGAAGAACTTTTTTCCGCCGCTGAGACACTGGGACATTTGCAATCCTCGCATGGCCATCGGCTCGCGATCCTGACCAATGGCGGCGGCCTCGGCGTGCTGGCGGTCGACAGGCTGATCGATCTCGGCGGGGAGTTGGCAGGACTATCCGAGGACGTGCGCAAGAGCCTCGGTCAATTCCTGCCTGAGCGCTGGTCGAACGCCAACCCGATCGACATTCTGGGCGACGCCGATGGGGAGCGTTACGCAAAAGCCTGCGAACAGATTCTCGGCGACACGGCAAACAACGCATTATTGGTGATGAACGCGCCGAACACGTTGGCGTCGCCAATTGAGTCGGCGATGGCTGTTGCCAAATCCGTCCAGAAATTCCGCGACGACACGCAATCGCGCAAGCCGGTCTTTGCCGCATGGGTCGGCGACAGCGGGACTGCGACCGGTGTTTTCAGCGCCGCGAACATTCCGCATTTTGCCAATGAGGCCGACGCCGTTCGTGGCTTCATGCATATCGTGCGCTACCGCGAAGGCATCGATGTCGCGATGGCGACGCCGCCAAGCCTGCCGGAGAACTTCGCGCCAGATGTTGTTGCCGCCCGCGCCGTCGTTCAAGGCGCGCTGAAACAGAAACGTACCTGGCTCAACCCGATCGAAATCACCGAACTGTTTGCCGCCTATTCAATCCCCATTGCATCGGCAGTGCTGGCGCGCGATCCCGATCAGGCCGCCCGCGCGGCGATGCCGCTTCTGGCTGAAGGCAACACGGTGATCGTCAAGATCAGCTCACCGGATATTCTGAATAAATCCGACGTCGGCGGCGTGCGCCTGAACCTGACCAGCGAACGCGCGGTGCATGATGCGACCGCCGAGATTATCCAACGCGCGCGCGCCATGAAACCCCGCGCAGTGATCGACGGCGTGACCGTTCATCCGATGATCCTGCGCCCCGGCGCCCGCGAGCTGATTGCGGGCCTTGCCGACGATCCGACATTCGGTCCGGTCGTGGTGTTCGGGCGCGGCGGCACAGCGGTCGAAGTCATCAACGACAAGGCGCTGGCGCTGCCGCCGCTCGATTTGAATCTCGCTAAAGACCTGATCGGACGAACGCGCGTATCGCGTATTCTCAAAAGCTACCGCGATGTGCCGGCGGCGGACGAAAGTGCCGTCGCGCTACTTCTCGTCAAGATCGCGCAGATGGCGGCGGATTTGCCCGAGATTCGCGAACTCGACATCAACCCGCTGCTCGCTGACAAGGATGGCGTGATCGCCGTCGATGCGCGGGTGTCCATTGCGCCGTTAAGCGAGACGGTGCGCGGGTCCGGCCACTATCGTTTCGCAATCCGGCCTTACCCGAAGGAATGGGAACGCCACGCAACCTTGAAAGACGGTAGAGGCGTTTTCATTCGGCCCGTTCGCCCCGAAGACGAATATCTCTATCCGGAATTCTTTACGCATGTGAGCAAGGAGGACGTCAGGCTGCGGTTCTTCTCCGCCATGAAAGAGATGTCACATCCCTTCATCGCGCGATTGACGCAACTCGATTATGCCCGCGCCATGGCGTTCATCGCTATCGAGGAGACGACGGGCAAGATGCTCGGCGTCGTGCGCCTCCATACCGACGCCGATTTCGAAAGCGCGGAATACGCCGTGCTGGCGCGATCCGATCTCAAGGGAATCGGTCTGGGCTGGATGCTCATGCAGTTGATCATCGAATACGGCCGCGCCGAAGGCGTGCGCGCCATTCGCGGTCAGGTGATGAGCCAAAATAAAACCATGCTGGACATCTGCGCGCGGCTCGGCTTCACCATCAGCCCAGATCCGCAGAACACCGATCTGTCTCTGGTCGTGCTGCCGATTGCAAAACAGCCTAAATGAGCTTACGCGTCGAGCAGGAGAAGAATTTCATGTCCAGACTGGTCATTTCCATGGTGATCGCCGCGGTCATCATCATCGGTGTCTATTTCATCGCCCCCGACGCGATTCTGAATCGCTGATCCCTACGGGACCAGCACCGCGCGCCCGACCAGCTTGCCCTTCTGCAGGTCCACCAAAGCCTCATTGGCTTTTGCCAGCGGAAGCGTGGTGACGGGAATTGGCGCGATTTTCTTCGCGATCACCAGATCGATCAATTCCTGCGTTTCCTTGACGTTGCCGACGTAGCTGCCCTGAATGGTGATGGCTTTCATCGGTATCAGTGGAAGCGCCCATGGCGCGCCGCCGCCGAACAGTCCGACCATCACGAGCTTGCCGCCCTTGGTGAGACAATCGAATCCCAATTGGGCGGTTTGTGCATTGCCGACGAGATCGATTGCCCCGTAAATCGGGCCGTTGGCTTTTGTTGTGATCTGCTGAAGCGCGTCGGGTGCCGCGCCATCCACCGCAGCCAACGCGCCCGCCTTCATGGCGGCCTCGCGTTTGCCCGCGTCAATATCGACAACGATGGCACCCTTGCCGCCCATCGCCTTCAACAACGACAACGCCATCAGGCCGAGACCGCCTGCACCGAAGATCACAATCGGATGCTTCAGATGCGCCTCGACCTTCTTGATCGCGCTGTAGGTGGTGACACCCGAGCACGCGTAAGGTGCAGCTGTGACCGGATCGAGACCCTTCAGATCGATGAGATGGCGCGGATTATGAACGACGATGTAATCCGAATATCCGCCATCGCAATACACGCCGAGCGACGCCGGCTTGAGGCACATGTTCTCCTCGTCGGCGAGGCATAGATCGCATTTACCGCATCCAATCCACGGATAGACCAGCCGCACGTCGCCGACCGTAACGCCCTTAGCGTCCGGTCCAAAAGCTACCACTTCGCCGACAGTCTCGTGCCCCATGGTGAGAGGCAATGACACGCCGCGATCCTTCAACGACAGTGGCTTGCGCCCATGACCGAGATCGTAGCCGCCCTGCCAGATATGCAGATCGCTGTGACAGACGCCCGCCGCTTTCACCTTGAGCAGGACTTGCGTGCCGGACGGCTTCGGCGTCGCAACATCGACTTCCGACAACGGGCTGTTGAACTCCGTGACCTGAAAACTCTTCATCGCGTCTCTCCCGTCGTTTCTTGTCGGTTTCTGGACCGGAGGTTTAGGCGATTGCGGGGACATCAGTCATCAGGAAACTGACGCGGTCGCATCGGTTGTTTTAATCCCCGCCTGCGGATATGCAGCTATAATCGGCAAAATAAACAAAAAGGGCGTGAGGGAATGACGGTAACATCGAGCAACGAACTGATCCGGGCAACCGCATGCGATCTCGTCGATCGGCTGCGATCCGGCAAAATCACCCCCCACGATTTGCTCGACGCACTCGAAAAGCGAATTGCCGACGTCGATGGCAAGGTGAATGCACTCCCCACCCTCTGTTTTGATCGCGCCCACGCGCACGCCGACCGACTGATGAAATTGCCAATGGACAAACGCGGTCTGCTCGCCGGCATGCCGGTGCCGATCAAGGATCTCACCGACGTTGCGGGCGTTCTAACGACGCAAGGCTCGCCCATCTTCAAGGATCATGTTCCGACGCGCTCGAACCTGGTCGTTGATCATCTCGAAGCCAGTGGCGGCATTGTCTACGCAAAATCAAACACGCCCGAATTCGGCGCAGGCGCACAAACCTTCAACGAGGTGTTCGGCCCGACGCTCAATCCGTGGAATCTGTCGCGCTCTGCGTCCGGATCGTCCGGCGGCGCTGCAGCGGCGTTGGCGAGCGGTACCGCATGGCTGGCGCATGGCACGGATCTCGGCGGATCGTTGCGCAACCCCGCAAGTTTTTGCGGCGTCGTCGGCATGCGCCCGAGCATCGGCCGCGTCGCACACACGCCGAATGGGATGATTGATCGCACGCTCAGTGCTGACGGGCCGATGGCGCGCAACGTCGAAGACCTCGCATTGATGCTGGACGCCATGTCCGGTGAAGAGCCGCGCGATCCATTGTCGCTTCCCGCATTGCCGACATCGTTTCTGGCGGCGGCGCGTTCCGGCGCAAAGCCGAAGCGTGTGGCTTACTCGGCCGATCTTGGAATATCGCCGGTCGATCCTGAGATCATGGACATCACCAGAAAGGCCGCGCAACGTTTTACCGAAGCCGGCGTCATCGTCGAGGAAGCGCATCCGGATCTGCGCGAAGCCGCCGAATGCGCACACGTGCTTCGGGCTTTCGATTATGCGATCACCAAAGGCAAACTGTTGCGCCAGCATCGCGATCAGCTGAAGCCCGAAGTTGTGTGGAACATCGAGGAAGGTCTCAAACTCAAACTGGACGACATCGAACGTGCGGAAGCGCAACGCGTGATGCTGACCGCTCGCGCGCTCGCATTTTTCGAGACCTACGATCTTCTGTTGTGTCCAACCACCATCGCCGCACCGTTCCCGGTCGAGCAGCGATACCTTGCCGAATGCAACGGCGTTAAATTCGACAATTATGTCGGCTGGCTGACGATTGTCTCCGCCATCACCCTGATATGTAGCCCCGCGCTGTCCATTCCGTGCGGCTTCACGCGCGAAGGTTTGCCGGTCGGCCTACAGGTGGTGGCTGCGCCTCGTGGCGAAGCCAGCGTTCTTGC
>JAYVYQ010000294.1:0-5616 GCA_043784125.1 Afipia sp. | reverse complement strand
CACTAAAACGAACCGAGGACTATCACCTTTGGTTCAAATGTTCATTTGACAACGATTTGTGGATGATCAAGACTGACGTTGCTTTCTACCGCATACATTCGGGTAGTCTCACCCATGGGAATCAACCCAAGTATTTCTATGAAGATACGATGATTGAGTTCCTTTTGAAGGAGCCTCTCGGCAATACCCACAAAACCACGTTAATTCGTCGCTTCGAGTTTGTAATGCAAGATCAATGTTATTTTTATCGGGAAAAAAAACAGTTTAGTTTGGCTTTGAAAACTGCATTGCAATGGTTAATAAAAAGACCTTTTAGTCCGGCGGCCTGGAAAGAATTAGTTGCTTCTGGACTCAGATTTGGTTAGTGGCGATGTGGATGACCAATGTCACTACCTTTTCAGGGTTATTCCAGTCGCCACTTGCTTCCGAAAATACCACGCAATATGTAAGTCTTTGCGAGATTAAAATTAAGAGCGTCCAACTTCCAGGCTTCGCGTAGAAATAACCTGGCCTTTTCTAAATCTCGTAATTTTTCAACGTAATGATATCCTGTTCTGAATACCGTTTGCGCAAGCAGTGAGCGGATTGTTGAATCGCTATGCCAAGGCTCTCGTTCAAGATACCTGAGCTGGATTTCGAGAGTTTCCTTATCCAATAGAAATCTGTTATTTGCGCCTGATAAGGTGTTTGGTGAATCAAAAAAAATGCCCAAAGGCTGAGAAACTCAAGACCAAAATCCGCGAGCTGACCCGTCGCACACGAGGTCACCGGCTGATTGACATCGTGCAAGAGTTGAAGACCGCCCTGACCGGGTGGAAAGCTTACTTCGGCATTGCCGAAGTGTTGAGCCC
Source organism: Afipia sp. (assembly GCA_043784125.1). Taxonomy (GTDB): domain Bacteria; phylum Pseudomonadota; class Alphaproteobacteria; order Rhizobiales; family Xanthobacteraceae; genus Afipia. The sequence goes on along the minus strand of JAYVYQ010000294.1, from coordinate 4,765 downwards.
TCTGCGCGAGATCGACAAATGGGTGCGACGGCGGTTACGATGCTACGCATGGAAACATCGGCGTGCGCCGGCTCTTGGGCGATCTCGCCGAAGAAGAGAAGGGCCACGAGAAGCTCGCGATCAAGCTCACCGGCAATATTCTCAGCCCCGACGTGCGCGCCGAGGAAGACAAGACGCGCCGGCGCACGTTCGTGCTGCAATATGTCCAGCCTGGATTGGCCGGATTGATGGACGGCTCGGTCTCGACGCTGGCGCCGCTGTTCGCCGCGGCCTTTGCCACCCATCAGAACTGGCAGACTTTTCTGGTCGGCCTCGCCGCCTCGATCGGCGCCGGCATCAGCATGGGATTTGCCGAGGCGCTGTCAGACGACGGCTCGCTGACCGGGCGCGGCTCGCCCTGGCTTCGCGGAGTCACCTGCGGCCTGATGACGACGCTCGGCGGTCTCGGCCATACCCTGCCATACTTGGTCCCGGATACCTGGGCCAACGCTTTCTGGATCGCGACCGCCATCGCCGGCATCGTCGTGTTCTTCGAATTATGGGCGATCGCCTACATCCGCGCGCGCTACATGGACACGCCCTTCCTGCAGGCGGTGTTCCAGATCGTGCTCGGCGGCGCCATCGTGCTCGCGGTCGGCATTCTCATCGGCGCGGCGTAGGCGACACGATGAAATCAGGCGCTGCGCGCAAAATGCAATCGTGCCTTGGCCGGTTTTCCGGCGTAGCCCTACTGCTCGTGCTCACCCAACCGGCAAGGGCCGTCGATGAGATCCAGGTCTACAACGCCGGCATCGCCGCACCCGGCCAGTTCACGATTCAGCAGCACCTTAATTATATAGCCCTTGGGCAAAAGGATCCGCCGTTTCCCGGCGGCTTCGCTTCCGACGGCAGCCTCAACGGCACGCCTGAATTCGCCTACGGGGTCACCGACTGGTGGGAGGTCGGGCTCTATCTGCCGTTCGCGGTCCAGAACCGGCAATTCCTGTCCGACGCCTTCAAGCTGAGAACCCTGTTCGTCTCGCCCAATGCCGGCCAGCGCGACTTTTTCTACGGCATCAACTTCGAGTTCTCGAACGAGACACCGAAATTCTCGCAGACCCGGTTCGGGATGGAGATCCGGCCCATCATCGGCGTCCGCCAGGGCGCCTGGGAATTCATCGTCAATCCGATCGTCGATACCGGCTTCGGCAAGAATGGCGAAGCCGACTTTACCCCGGCCGCACGGGTCGCACGCAAGCTCAGCCCTGATCTGTCGATCGGGCTCGAACACTACGCCGATCTCGGCGAGATCGGTAATTTCAAGAAACTCAACGACCAGCAACACACGCTGTTTGCCGTCACCGACTTCAAGCTCGGCGCCTTCGGCGTCAATTTCGGCGTCGGCTATGGCCTGACGCCGGCGTCCGACCGCTGGGTGATCAAGACCATCGTCGGATATGCTTTCCCGGTACCCGACGGCAAATCCGGTTCCGGAGAGCGCATCGCGATGCCGGTCAATCCGATGGCGCGCGCATCGGCGCGACCCTACCAGCCTTGACGCCGAGGGTTGCGCTCAGCTGCCGTTGAGTCCGCTGATCTCCGGGAAGAACATGTCCTTCCACGAGGCCGGCTCGTGCTTGGTGGTGCCGACCCGGCGCATGAACTTTGCAAATTTCATCGTCGCTGCCGGCGTCATGGTCCATTCGACATTGGGACCGGTCACCACCCTCGTCACCATCTCCAACGATAGCTTGGAGCCACTGTCGTCGATCCAGCTTTGCGCGGTGCCCTTGGGATCGGCGGCGATGGTCGCGGTCGCTTCCTTCACAGCGTCGAAAAACGCGCCGTAGAGCTCGGGATTGTCCTTGCGAAAGCGCGCCGAGGTCCACGCCACCGTAAACGTATGCGGCCCCAGCACGTCGAACGACGACAGCACCGTGCGGATGTTTTTCTGCTCCAGTTGCTGGAACTGGAACGGCGGCACGCTGAACGCCGAGGCGACGCCGCCCGCACCGCTGAGCATCGCGATGGTCGCATCCGGCGGCGACATCGACACCGTGAGCGGATCGAGTTTCGCGTAATTTTCATCGCCGAAGGCGGCCGCCGCCGCCATCTGCAGCACCACCGCCTGCACCGATACCTTGATCGAAGGCAACCCGATGCGGTCGCGCTCGCCAAAATCCTTGATGGATTTTGATATCGGGATTGGCGGTGTTGAGCAGGAACGGCTGCGAACTCAGCGCGCAGATTCCCTTGACCTCGAACGACGTTCCCTGGGTCTTGTCCCACAGCGTGATCAGGCCCGGTACGCCACCGCTGACGATGTCGGTGGAATTCGACAGCAGCGCCTCGTTCATGGCCACCGGACCGTTGAAGCGCTGCCAGGATACCTTGAAATCCTTCAGGCCACGCTGGGTGGCATACTTCTCGATCAACTTGTCGCGCTTCATGACGTTGAATTGCAGGTAGCCCATCGAGAACTGTTCGGCCAACCGGATCTCGGCCGCATTGGCCGTCGTTCCGATGCCGATCGCGATCACGGCACCCACTACCCGGATCAGTCTCATGACTCCTCCCGCCATTTTCATTTTTTGTTGATCGGGACAATAGCGCGCGAATAGCGGCTTCGCCAATAGCGTAGCTGCACGACTGGCCCGCCGCTGTGCCGCCATTGCTCTTGCAGCCTGTGCGCAAACTGAGCATCATCCGCGCCGCATTCAAATTCAGACCGGGAGCACAGCTTGGCCAAATCGCAATGGAGCTTCAAGACCGCCGTCGAAGCGTCGGCAGCGCTGGCTGCAAAAAAAGTCAGTGCGGTGGAACTGGCGCAGGACGCGATCGACCGCATCGAACGTCATGACGCCAAGGTCAATGCGATCTGCGTGCGCGATTTCGAACGCGGCCTCGCCGCCGCGAAAGCCGCCGACGCCGAGCTGGCGCGCGGCGTGAAGAAGCCGTTGCTCGGCATCCCCCTGACGGTGAAGGAGTCCTACAATATCGCGGGCCTGCCGACGACCTGGGGCAATCCGGCGCACAAGGATTTCATTGCCAAGGAAGACTCACTGCCGGTCACGCGCGCCAAGGAAGCGGGCTGCGTGATCCTCGGCAAGACCAACGTGCCGATCTCGCTGGCCGACTGGCAGAGCTACAACGAAATCTACGGCACCACCAACAATCCGTTCGACCTCGGCCGCACGCCCGGCGGCTCGTCCGGCGGTTCGTCCGCGGCGTTGGCCGCCGGCTACGGCCCGTTGTCGATCGGCTCCGATATCGGCGGCTCGCTGCGCGTGCCGGCGTTCCATTGCGGCGTTTATGCGCACAAGCCGACCTTCGACCTCGTTGCGATGCGTGGCCATGTGGCGCCGCCGGCGCCGCCGCTGCCATCCAACCGCGACCTCAGCGTGATCGGGCCGATGGCCCGCGGCGCGGTCGACCTCACGCTGCTGCTGGATGCGATGGCGGGGCCCGACCCGCTCGACGCCGGCATCGGTTACCGGCTCGAGCTTCCCGCCGCACGCCAAACCGAGCTGAAGAATTTTCGCGTGCTGCTGATCGATACCGATCCGGTTTTGCCGACCGACAAGGCGGTACGGGGGACACTCGAAACACTTGCTGCACATCTCGCCAAGGCCGGCGTCAGGATCGACCGCAGCAGTCCGTTGTTGCCCGACTTTGCCGCCTCGACGCGGCTCTATATGCGAAGATTGATGTCATTCCTTGGGGCGACCTTCCCGCCGGAGGTCTATGCCGGCGCGCGGGCTGCCGCAGCGGCGCTCCCGGCCAGCGATACCAGCCTCGGTGCCGAGCGCCTGCGCGGCATCGCGCAGACCCATCGCGACTGGCTGATGGACGATGGCGCCCGTTCCCGCTTGCGGGCGCAATGGCGCGAACTGTTCAGGACTTACGACGCCGTGATCTGCCCGATCATGCCGACCCCGGCCTATCCGCACGATCACTCCCATCCCGACGATCAGGAAGCGCGCCGCATCTCCATCGACGGCAAGGACTATGTCTATCCCGACCAGCTCGCCTGGCCCGGGATCGCTACCCTGCCCGGCCTGCCCTCGACCGCGATCCCGACCGGCTTCGCGCCGGACGGCTTGCCGGTCGGCGTCCAGATCGTCGGCCCCTGGCTCGAAGACCGCACACCGTTGAAGCTGGCCGAACTGATCGAGCGCGAATTCGGCGGCTTCGTGCCGCCTAAGATGTTTGATGATTGATACTCGAACGGAGCGCAGAACTCGGCCGTCATTGCGAGGAGCGAAGCGACGAAGCAATCCATTCTTTCTTGCCTTGGAGAGATGGATTGCTTCGCTTCGCTCGCAATGACGGAGATGACGAACGACAGAAAGAAAACCATGACCAACGACCTCAACGAACTCACCGCGCTCAACCGCGACTACGTCGCCTCCGTGCAGAACTGCGACGTCAAACGCTTCAATGAAATCCTCGCGACGGATTTCTATTGCTCCAATCCCGACAAGTCGCTGGTCGACCGCGCCGGATTCTTGAAGCAGACGGCGGTGCCGGTGACGATCAGGAACCTGATCGCGCAGGACGTGAAGATCCGCATCCTCGGCGATTTCGCCATTATTCATGCCGCCACCAGCTATACGACGGCTGATGGTACGCAAGCGTACGGCCGATATACCGATTGCTGGGCGAAACAGAACGGCAAGTGGCTGGCGGTTTCGGCGCACGTGTCGCGGTAATCCCCCGTCGTCCCTGCGAAAGCAGGGACCCATGACCACCGATGGACGTTGGGAAGAGAACCTGTCTCCCATTG
>JAYVYQ010000293.1:0-6100 GCA_043784125.1 Afipia sp. | reverse complement strand
ATCGCTCAGCCACAAGCTGCGCGACGAGAAACGACAATCCCACGCCAAAAGAAAAGAACGACGTATAGAGTGTGACGGCCCGCGATGAATCGCCGGGCGCAAGACGATCCGTCAGCGCTTTGAGGCCGGGCATGTATGCGCCGCCAAAGCCGATCCCGGCCAGACCCCAGATCAACGCGCCCGACCAAAGCCCTTGCGCGCAAATGCCGAACAGCATGGTGGCGAACGCGCTCAACGCGGAGCCGCAGATCAGAATGATCCGCGCGTCGATGCGATCGGTCAGCGTCGCCAGAACCGGCACCGCCAGCATGTATCCGGCGGCGAAGGAGCCCGCGAGCAATCCCGCCTCCGCGCCGCTCAAATGCCATTCGGGAATGAGATACTGCGCGAGCACCGAAGGCACGGCGACATGCGGCAGCAGACTTCCGAGCTGGCCCAGCGCCATCGCCCAGACAACCCCCCGTCCCTCAAGCCTCACGATCACCTGCCTCTACGCAGATCAGACGACTGCCCATCAATGCTTTCGCTTTTTTGTCACGGGCGGCGCAGTCACCTCGATAACGGACGGCGGTTCAGCCGCGCAATTGTTCATGGCGCGCTTCTGATCGATCAGATCGCGCTGCGCGCGCGCCTGCCCATAGTCGCTCTGATAGGCCAGCCCCGCCACCAGCCCGCCGGCAACGCCGGTCTCGGCCTTCGCGATCAATCCTTCAAGCTGAACGACCTTCGCATCGACGGTCACGCGCTCGGTTGCCAGTTGCTTGCAGTCGTAAAGATCGTAGCGCGATGGATCGACAAAGAGGCTCGATGTCACACCGCCGGTGGCGCAGCCGCCAAGTGTTGCCGCGACAGTGCACAGCATCGCCAATTGAATTATTCGGCGCGCCGTTCGTTCAAACTGTCGGCGGCGCTTCATCATTCAAAGTCATTCCCAATGTGGGGTGGTTGGTGCGGGCGCCGGGAATCGAACCCGGACGGGATTGCTCCCGAGGGATTTTAAGTCCCTTGCGTCTACCAGTTCCGCCACGTCCGCGCGCGGCCGTTGTAGCATCGCGCATGGCGTGGCTGAAAGCCGGTTTGCTCTATTGATCCCGGTTATCGTGGCCCCAATTGGCCTTCAAAACGGTTAAAGTCGGGACCGGCAGCACGACGGGATCGAAAAGCAACGCGAGGACTCAGAAAATGGCGCAAGCGGCTGTGGCTTACGAACAGATCAAATACGAGATCGCCGACAACATTCTCACCATCACGCTGAACCATCCGGACAAAATGAATGCGTTTACGGGGATCATGCAGAAGGAATTGATCGCCGCCTTCGATGCGGCCGATGCCGACGACAATGTGCGGGCGATCATCGTCACGGGCGCCGGCAAGGCGTTCTGCGCAGGCGCGGACCTGTCCGAAGGCGGTGCAACCTTCGACCGCGCCGTCCGCCCCGACCGCAAAACCGCGCCATTGCGTCCCGACGGCGAAGTCGAATGGAGCGACGACGCGGTGCGCGACGGCGGCGGACGCGTGACGCTGCGCATGTATAAATGCCTCAAGCCCATCATTGGCGCGATCAACGGTGCAGCCGTCGGCATCGGTGTCACCATGCAGTTGGCGATGGATATTCGCATTGCATCGGAGACGGCGCGGTTTGGTTTCGTATTCGCGCGGCGCGGCATCGTTCCCGAAGCGGCGTCGAGCTGGTTTCTGCCGCGCATTGTCGGCATCTCGCAGGCACTCGAATGGTGTTACTCCGGCCGCGTGTTCGACGCAAAGGAAGCGCTCGCAGGCCGCCTCGTTAGCAAGGTGCTGCCGGCGGATGAACTCATTCCGGCGGCGCGCGCGCTGGCGCGCGAGATCGCGGAGAATTCCGCGCCGGTCTCGATCGCACTGATACGTCAAATGATGTGGCGGCTTTCCGCGCTGGACGATCCGATGGAAGCGCACAAGATCGACAGCCGCGGCATCTATTCGCGCGGCGCCTCAGACGACGTGAAGGAAGGCGTGATGGCGTTTCTCGACAAGCGGCCAGCGAAATTTACGCAAGCTGTGTCGAAGGACATGCCGTCGTATTTTCCGTGGTGGGAAGAACGCGCCTACGAATAGGCGGCATTACTTCTTCTTGCGCATCAGCGCATCGCGAACCAGCGGCAATCTATCGTTGCCGAAATACATATCGGTCTTGTTCAGATAAATCGTGGGCGAGCCGAATGCGCCGCGCGCAATCGCCTCGTCGGTATTGGCCTTGAGCTGATCCTTGATCGCCTGCTCGCCGATGCCCGCAGCAAACTTCGCCGGATCAATACCGACGCGCGCGCAAATCTTCGCCAGCACCGCGTCCTGCGAGACATCCTGATCGTCGCCCCAATAGGCCTCGAACACGGCGGTCGCGAACGGCAACAGCTTGCCTTGCGTGTCGGCCCAGATGCAGCCGCGCATCGATTTGACGGCATTCACCGGAAACACGCTCGGCGGCATCTTGATCTTGAGCCTCGCCACGCGAGCCCAGTCGGCCAAATCCTTGGCGGTGTAGGCCTGCTTTGCCGGCACCGGATTGGCGCGGGTTTCATACATCGTCTTGTTGACGGTGTTGAAGATGCCGCCGACCAGTATCGGCCGCCACGAAATTTCCGCGTGAAATTCCTTCGCCAGCGGCTGAATGTTGTGAAACGCCAGATAGGTCCACGGGCTCGAACAGTCGAAAAAGAATTCGATCATCGTGACTCCTATTGCGCCGCTTGCGCGGTCTTGCCGAACATGTTGGCGCGCGACTGTTCATCGAACGGCGTCTTGTCGAATTTGCCGACCGCAAGACCCGCCTGCACTTTCGGATGCGCGCGAACGTCCGCGTACCAGCGCTTGATATGCGGAAAATCGTCGAGCGTGAAACCTTGCGCCTTGTGCGTCATGGTCCACGGAAAACACGCGATATCGGCGATGGAATACTCGCCCGCGACATAGGCGCCGGTTTTACCGAGTTGCGTGTCGAGCACTTTATAAAGCCGCGCGGCCTCGTCGCGGTAACGCTGGATCGCATACGGAATTTTCTCCTGCGCGTAGAGCGCGAAGTGTCCGTGCTGGCCGAGCATCGGACCCAAACCGCCCATCTGCCACATCAGCCATTGAATGACGTTGAAGCGCGCGCGCATATCGCTCGGCAGAAAACGTCCGCTCTTTTCGGCCAGATAAATCAGGATCGCGCCGGTCTCGAACATCGCTAAAGGTTCGCCACCATCGGCGGGCGCATGATCGACGATGGCGGGAATCCGGTTGTTCGGGCTAATCGCCAAAAACTCCGGCTTGAATTGATCGCCGTTGCGGATGTTCACGGGAATGACCGTGTAGGGCATGCCCAATTCCTCGAGCATGATCGAGATTTTCCAGCCGTTTGGCGTCGGCGCGTAATGAAGGTCGATCATGAGATCATCCGAAAGTGCGATGCAGAAGCAGCATCACCCTAGCCCTGCACGCGATCACATTCCACCCCGCATGCGCGAACGGCTTGTATGCGAAGGCCCAAGCATGGCAGATAGGCGCAGCAATCAAGAAATAACAGGAAACGCCGATGCTGTTCCAAACGACGATCGCAGGCTCATTGCCGAAGCCCGAATGGCTGGCCGAGACCGAAAAGCTCTGGGCGCCGTGGAAGCTCAAGGGCGAGGAACTGGTTCACGCCAAGCGCGACGCGACGCTGCTCGCCGTAAAGGTGCAGGAAGACGCCGGCATCGACATGGTGACGGAAGGCGAAATGGCGCGGCAGCATTTCGTGCATGGATTTCTGGAGCGTGTCGAGGGAATCGACTTCGCCCACAAGGTCGAAATGGGAATCCGCAACGATCGCTACAAGGCGATGGTGCCACAGGTGGTTTCCGAACTGAAACTCAAAGGCCGCGTGCATGATGCAGAGGCGAAAGCCGCGCGTGCGCACACGACGCGCAAATTGAAATTCACCATGCCGGGGCCGATGACCATCATCGACACGCTCTCCGACAAATTCTACGGCGACCGCGTCAAGATGGCATTCGCCTTCGCTGATCTTCTGAATCAGGAAGCGCACGCGCTGCAGGCCGACGGTGTCGACATGATCCAGTTCGACGAGCCGGCGTTCAACGTGTTCCTCGATGAAGTCAACGAATGGGGCATCGAGGCGCTGACGCGCGCCGCCAAAGGCCTCACCTGCAAGACTGCGGTTCACATCTGCTATGGCTACGGCATCAAAGCGAATAAAGACTGGAAGGAATCGCTCGGCGGCGAGTGGCGGCAGTACGAAAAGATTTTTCCGGTGATCGCGAAGTCGCCGATCCAGCAGGTTGCCATCGAATGCAAGAACTCGCGCGTGCCGCTCGATCTGTTGGCATTGCTCAAAGGCAAAGTGGTTCAGGCCGGCGTGATCGATGTCGCCAGCGACAAGGTAGAAACGCCGGAGGAAATCGTCAAGACGATTGAGGCCGTGATGAAATTCGTGCCGAAGGAAAACATCATGGCGACGACGAATTGCGGCATGGCGCCGATGAATCGCGGCATCGCGGAGGCGAAACTCAATGCGCTGGGTGCTGGTGCGAAACTGGCGCGGCAGAAGCTGGGGTAGGTCGCGGCTGCAACTCTTCCCTCTCCCCTTGCGGGAGAGGGTGGCGAGAAAACGCGGAGCGATTTCGAGCCGGGTGAGGGGTAAATTTTGCTGTTGGACGAGATACCCCTCACCCGCTTCGTGGCTTCGCCACTCAGCACCCTCTCCCACAAGGGGAGAGGGAAAAAATTTACGCCGCGCCATCACGGATCGGTGGCTGGAATGACAGTCCCGTGTCCCACGGAAAAAATATCCAGGTGTCCTGCGACACTTCGGTGATGAACGTATCGACCAGCGGCTTGCCCATCGGCTTGGCGTAGACCGCAGCAATATGCGCATCGGGCATCAGGTCGCGCACGATGCGCGCGGTCGTGCCGGTATCGACAAGATCGTCAACCACCAACAGCCCCTTGCCGGTGCCGCCCCCGAGCTTGGCCACGCCATCGGAAATGTTTTTCAGAACCTGAGCCTTACCCTGCGAGGTGTGGTCGTAACTCGACACACATAATGTATCGATCACCCGCATGCCGATCTCGCGCGCGACAATGGCCGCAGGCACCATGCCACCGCGCGTCACGGCAACGAGTGCATGAAACGGTCCCGCGCCATTGAGCCGCCACGCCAGCGCGCGCGCATCGCGATGGAATTGATCCCATGAGACGGGAAACGGTTTTTTTGCGGAGTCGTCACTCATAGAACTGGCTCACGGTCGCGCGACTTTCAACCCGGCCAGCATCGCCTGCACATCCGCCATCGCGGCGGCAATCTTGTCGGCGTCGCGCGAGCGCACCACGATGTTGGTGTTCGGTTTGGAGTCTTCATCCAGAAACGGATAGCTGCCGATGCTGGTGTCGGGATGCGCCTTTTGAATGTCGCGCAGCGGCGAGCCGATGTCGCCCTCGCGTGCATTGGCGCGAACCGTGTCGGACAGCATCCGCACACCGGATTTCAGCTTGGGCGCGACGATATCCATCATCGCCTGCATGATCGACGGCACACCCGCCATCACGATCACATTGCCGATCATGAAGCCCGGCGCCAAGATCGTCGCGCTCTGCACCAGCTCCGCGCCAGCGGGAATCCGCGCCATGCGCAGCCGAGCTTCGTTGAGGTCGTCTTTGAAACGCTCCTTAAAGCGCGCAACCACGTCGGGGTGATGATCGATACCGACGCCGAACGCCTTCGCCACGCTGTCGGCAGTGATGTCGTCGTGGGTCGGGCCGATGCCGCCGGTCGTGAACACATATGTATAGCGCTGCCGCAGCGCGTTCAGCGCCGTGACGATGTCGGCCTCGTCGTCGGCGACGACCCGCACTTCCTTGAGGTCGATGCCGATATTGGTCAGGTACTCGGCGATAAAGCCGATGTTCTTGTCCTTGGTGCGCCCGGACAGAATTTCGTCGCCGATCACCAGAATCCCGGCCGTGACGATTTCGCTCATCTTCTCTCTCCACCGCCGGCCGCGACCTGCATTCCGGAACTCTGGCGCATGCAACGCATTGAAGTCACGGGCTTTTGCCGCACCCTTGAGCAATGCCCCGCCCG